>CAMEDC010000049.1 GCA_945913255.1 uncultured Lachnospiraceae bacterium | reverse complement strand
TGTTCCGAATAATTTAATTAAACTTAAATATCTTCTGACAAATTTTGTATCCTTCCACAGAAATCTTACGCCCGCCGCGTCCCGGCAGATTCATCGCGCTTCCCATAATACCGGTACGCATCCATTTAAAGAGCCGTCTGTCCTTTTCTTTCATATATTTCCACAGTTCTTCCTTCTTCTGTAAGTTTTCCTCCGTATTAGAGCGAATCAGAAGTACCGATGATACTGTAGTAATGATTTCCAGATAATTTCTCATGTACTGGTACAGCCGCTTATCCTTCACAATCTGCGCTTTATTCTCCACAAAATAGTCAATCATAAGTTTATTGACTCTGATTTGCTGGTCAATTCTGGAAATCATCACACTCTCATTGACAGACTGATCTTCTCTTCCTATGTAATACCGATAAAAATTCACATCCAGATAATACAGATTCTTAACATATAAAAGCGGTTCGAAAACATAGAGGTTATCCACGTAAAAGGTATGCTCCGGTAATTTCAACCCGCAATCTTTCAACAGTCTCGTCCTGAAGATGACGGAATGCATCAGAATGTAATGACCCTTGAGAAAATGGTGACAATCCTTCCAGGTAAACATTTTGTCAACCGGCAATATATGTCTGTAGTGAATTACCTTCTTTCTCTTTTCTCCCTCTTTTTCATAGACATAGTTGCAAATCAGCATATCCAGCGCCCTGTCGCCTCCGGACAGCTCCCGCAGCTTGTGAAGAACCTGCATGTAGGCATCCTGTTTCACCCAGTCATCGCTGTCCACTACCTTAAAGTACAGTCCCGTGGCATTGGCAATGCCCGCATTCACCGCAGAACCATGTCCTCCGTTTGCCTTGTGCACCGCTTTCACGATTGTGGGAAACTGTGCAGCATATTCATCCGCAATTTCTGCGGTTCTGTCCCTTGTGGAACCGTCATC
Organism: uncultured Lachnospiraceae bacterium; assembly: GCA_945913255.1. GTDB lineage: Bacteria > Bacillota > Clostridia > Lachnospirales > Lachnospiraceae > Acetatifactor. Next base: position 20,946 of record CAMEDC010000049.1, on the reverse strand, counting down.
CACAATGATAATTTCTACATCCTCCCCTCCCACAAGCAAAGAGTCAATGCATTTTCTCATGTAAGCTTCTGAATTATAACAAGGTATTGCTATGGATAGAAGTTTCACTCTAACTTTCCTCCTCGTATCTCTCTTTTCCCAGTTTTATGCTCAAACTTTTTGTGTAAGCACTGAAAGCAGACGGAATGGGATACTTATCCCTCGTTTCCTGTGGCTCGATATACAGCCAGTCAGCGGATGCTTCTCCCGGGCATCCGTGCTCCAGTTCATCTACCCGTACCATATAGCCTTTCATATGCCATTCCCTGTGCGTAAAAATATGCTTTGCATCCTCCAGTGGCTGAATACGCAGAACCCGGATGCCATTTTCGGCAAGGAACGCGGTCACTTGCTCTGCCGTATGAAATCCCTCCATGGAAGGGAACTCATACATTCCGGCAAGCAGCCCCTTTTCCGAACGCTTTCTGACCGCTGTTCTGTTTTCATCACGTAATATCAGAATAGTCTTTTCTTCAACGGTTCTGGGCTTCTTTCCTGCCTTTTTCGGATACTCCTGCTCCGATTTCATCTCATGAGCCATGCAAAGTCCGGCAAGCGGACAACGATCACATAACGGAGCTCCGTTTGGAATACAGACACAGGCTCCGATTTCCATCATGGCCTGATTAAAATCCCCCGGTCTGTCCGAAGGAATGATTTCAAGCAGTTCCTGTTCCACTGATGTTTTTACCTTCGCATCCGTAATCAGCCTGTCATCCATTCTGACGCGGGAAAGCACACGAAGCACATTACCGTCCACCGCAGGGACAGGCTTGCCATATGCAATAGAAGCAATGGCTCCCGCTGTATAGCTTCCTATACCGGAAAGTTTCAGCAAAGCTTCATATTCTTCCGGCATCCTGCCGCCAAAGTCTTCCTCAATCTGAATCGCCGCCTTCTGCAGGTTCCGCACTCTGTTATAGTAGCCAAGTCCTTCCCAAAGCTTCAGTAATGTTTCCTCTGATGCCTCTGCAAGTGCCTTTATATCGGGCAGTGCCTTCATAAAGCGCTCAAAATAAGGCTTTACTGCCTCCACTCTGGTCTGCTGCAGCATAATCTCGGATACCCACACACGATAGGAAGAAGGGTTCTCTCTCCAGGGAAGAATCCGCCTGTTAGCATCATACCACGTTAAGAGCGGTTTGGGAATGTCTCCTAGGCAGCCAAACCTTAAGGTTTCCTTAATATCCCCTGAAGTTTTCCCCAAATCCAGAACCACCTTCACAGGACGTCTGATTTCCAGCGTACCGGGCGTTACATTACAATCATACGCCAATATCTCCACCCCTTCCTCTGCTGCTCTGTATAAGGCATCTGCAAATTCGGGATGCGTGTCACGGTTTGGAGTAAAAAGATGTGCATCTCGCATTTGAATCACAAACAATACAAAAACGCGGTATCCGTCATGCTTTGCCTGAATCAGCTCCTCTACATGCTTTACCGCTCTCTCGGAAGGTGCATCGGGGAAACGGACAACACCGCCTTCCTCCAGGGTTACCCCCTTCACTTCCATAAAAATCTTCTCTTTTTCTGTTTCAATATAAAAATCAAACCGTGAGTTCCCGTATCTTGTCTCCGGGCGAACTTTTTTGATATCCGGGAAAAGCACTCCTCTTTTCAGCCATTCTCCAACCACCCTGTTGGGTGCCTGTGAGTCGATATTAACCGTCCTGTCTCCTTTTTCCACCGACACAAGATCATATGCCGTAGAGCGCTCCTGTTTTGTACTCTTTTCCAGATAGACTGTTGCGCCCGGCATCAATAACTCTTTACACCTGCCGGTATTCTTTACATGTACCTTTTCCCGGCGGCCCGCAATCTCCACATATGCGATAAAACGGTTGGGACGTTCCAGGAACCGCCCGGGTACGATATTGCTGTATTGCATATTGTCTTCTCCTGATACTAATCTGCCATAAGCCGTTGCAACCCGCTTCCATGAATATATGGTACCCGCGCTGCCGGAACAGATTCCGCAGCAGTCTGGGTATGTACCGACTGATCATCAAAGAAAATCTGGGCACCGAAAGCCTTCAGAAAGTCCTTTTTCTCAAGTCCTCCCAAAAAGAATGCTTCATCCACACGCACATTCCAGGCACGCATGGTTCGAATAACCCGCTCGTGGGCAGGCGCGCTTCGGGAAGTTACCAGCGCTGTTCTGATTGGGCAGTTTTCCGTACCAAGTTCTCGCTGCAAATCCGACAGCTTTCGCAAAAATTTTGCAAATGGACCTTCCGCGAGAGGCTCTCGTGCACGCACCTTCTCATTCTCTTCAAAAGCATGCAGCCCTTTCTCCTTAAAGATCAATTCCGAATCATCAGAAAAAAGCACCGCATCACCATCAAATGCGATTCTGATTCCATCTTTCTTCGCATCAAATCCTCTCTCTGTCGGCATGGTGTTCCGATGCCCTTCTCTTTTTTCCGCCGATTGTATGGGAATCACCTGTGCAGCCTGATTCGTGCAGATAATTCCCGCTGCAATGCCGCTGTCAATTGCACATTGAACATCATCCTCATAGGCAGAAAGGAATAAATCCGTGTGAAAGGCAGAAAGATATGGTGCAAGGGATGCCCCGCTTGCCAGTACGGAACGTGTGATATTCAATCCGTAATAGGCAATCGCATTAAACACACGCAGCGAAGTATTGGGACTGTTTCTGGACATGATTATAACCTCAACCAGATCGCGTTCCTTTTTATATTCATTCAGCCGAAGAAGAGATTGAATCAGCCCGAATCCCGGTCCGGGCTTTAAGATATCCTGTTCATGCTCGACCTGGTATTTACAATAGGCCTCCAGCCCCTGGCGCTCAAAAATCTCATTTTCAACCGACAAGTCAAACAGTGCTCTGGAGGACACCCCGATTACCATTTTTTTATCCAATTTGTTAGTCATATGCTGCTCCCTTCTTCCCTGTCTGCAACCATTCACCTGGCTGTCAAGTTCTTTAAAGGGAACATCTGCTTTTCGACTTCCTCTACCTGAGTCTGTTGCATTCGTACTTTTCAAGTGTCAGCAGACAGGTTTTCAGAGCTTCATATCGCTCCTCCGTGTCCCCTTCGTTGATTTCCACATCACATGCAATCGCCATGGTGGTTATCATGTCATCGGTGATACGGTGGTGAATACCCGCAAGGATATTCAGGCGTTTCTCATAGTCGTCAGCATCCAGAAATTCCAGTACCATTGGGTCCAGAGAAAGTTCTTCCTCCGAGGGTTCGGAGGCAGAGTCTTCTTGCACAGGATTTGCCGTTTCCACGCTCTCCTCCACAGGCAAAGGTGCCTCGACCGCTTCCCGGTTCGTCTGTGGAGTTTCGATGACCTTCTGCTCCGGCTGAGGTACCTCCGTGCTTTCCCTTCCCTGCCGCTCTGCTTCCGGTCCCTGAAGTTCAAAACGAAACTCCTGGGTTACATCAGGGTATTTTTCCCTGTCCACGCGGCTGACAAACATGGTAAGCGGTCTTGCATACGTCTTGAAATCACCGTAGAGTGCCTGATAAATCACCAGTTGTTCACCTGTTTCCGTGTGCTCCGCTATCGCCGTTATTTGATACAGATTCCCTTTAAAATGTTTATAAATTTCATGTGGTTTCGGAATAAATGCCATCTGTGGGGCCCCTTTCTTTTTCAGGAACTTTGCTATAAATAAAGTATACCCCTATTTCCGAAAAATGTCATGTAAATCCTGTCAATCATTTATAAGAAATTCATGGTAAAATGCACAGGTCTCATCCTCAAAGGTCAATTCGAACAGTTCTTTTGCGAGTTCTTCTCTCTCATCCGTGGTCATCCGGTCAATCTCTCCGTGATGAACGGTGATGGTATACTGTCTCTGTCCATTCTCATCCACTACTCTCGTCAGCATGACACCGCTGTTGGAGAATCCATGCCCGTTCAGATACTCTCTGGTGTCCGCGAGCAGAAGCGTTTCCTTCTCGCGGTAATAGCCCTCAAGCTCTGCTGCATCGAAATCCGTCCTGCTCATCACTGTCCCTGCAAAGAAAAAGGCTGCAACCAGTACCAAAATAAATGTTGCAGCCACAAATCCGAAACTGCCTGCTTTTTTCCTCATCGTTCTACCTCCGTACAGAACAGATGTTCTATTATATTATCCCATCTGTTCTTCCTTGTCAATGATTTTTACAGGCATATCATATAAAATTATAAGTACAATAAAACTCCCTCAAACTTTCTTTGGCGTCACTGCCGTTTCTACCCTTCAAACACATGCCGGAATGCTGTAAAAGTCTTCTGCATTCCCGCATGAAAATCCGTATAGTTCATGCCAAGCTTTGTTTTGCTTTTTTGATTGGAAACCAGTTCCGTCTCCGCCGCCGTTGCAGGAAACGGAACCGGCACACCCTGTGTCACAGCCTCCGAAAGTGACATCGGAATCCTTGTAAGATTCTCTTCGTATATACGCTGCAATTCTTCAAAGAAGCTGTCATAACACAATATTTCATCCTGACAGAGGTTATATGCCTGACCATATGCTTTTTCCGCACCGAGGCATTTCAGAATGGCTTCCGCCGCATCCTTCACATAGATAAATTGAAATCTGCCATCCGCATCCGTAAACGAAGGAATACACTTCTTCTGTACTGCCATCTGAATAAAGACGGATTCTCTGGGAGCATAGTTGTAAGGGCCATACAGAATCGCAGGCCGAAGCACCGTATACGCAACCTGATGCCGCAGGCACACTTCTCTTACTTCTTTCTCCAGCGCCACCTTACCCGAAATATAAGTTCCTGCTTCTCCGGGAAACTGCCGTGTTTCCAACGGCGCTTCTTCCCCCTTTACGACACCCGTTCCTCTTTCATACGCATCCACCGTACTGACTAGGATATACTGCTTCACCCCTCCGGGAAGATTGTCCAGCACGATCGATATATCGCCCTTTGTATAGGCACAAAAGTCAACCACTGCATCATACCCGCCGTCAAGTCGCTGCCAGAGCGCCGCGTCATGCCTGTCTCCCTTTACCTGTTTTACCCCGAATTCTTCCATGGAATAGGTACCGCGGTTAACCACTGTGATTTCATGCTCTTTTGCTCCCAGCATCACAAATACTCTTCCATAAAAATAGCTTCCGCCGATTACCAGAATTTTCATATAGCATCCTTTCCCGCTGTTCATTTTCTGATTTTTTTTCAGCATAGCACACATGGTTCCGCAAGGCAATCTTGTCTTATGTCTGTACTTCCAGGAGATATAACAGAAACACCTGGCAGGAATAAACTGTTACTATAAAGTCCTTCTGTCCTGCATCTCGAATCCAAAATCTGCAACATTCAGGAAATCCAGATTACTGGTGGTTCATCCAGCAGAAAAAATGCTGCTGCCAGAGTGATTGAAAGTACCATGTTAACCAAACGAACATATTTCATTTCTTAACCTCTTTCCTTGGAATGTAGAATTAGTTTGGGTTAACTCAAAGCAACGTGACAAATGTGATTTTTCCATGAATATACAAAAAAGGAGATGCACCGGCCATCGGTACATCTCCTCACATAATCTTATTTTAAAGCTTTTTAAAACGCTGTACCTGTTCGTCCATTTCTGAAGAAACCTCCCGGTTATGATTGGTTTCATTCTGGATGTCCGAGATTACGGTTACCAGATTGGAAGCTTCCATTGCAACACTTGTGACTGCATTGGCACTTTCATCCATCGTGGTTGAAATATCATGAATGCCGGTATTCATATTCTGCATTGTATCGGAAATAGCACCTGCCTCATTTGCAAATCCGGATAAAATCCGATTCATCTCATCCGCGTCCGCATGATACTGATTGACAACACCTACAAAAGTATCATAATCGCTCATGATGTCCCCATCCACAAACTGCAACATCTCTCCAACGTTGTCTGTCAACTTCTGCACGGCACCGACAACCGTCTGGCTGATTTCCTGAATACTGTTGGCAGTCTCACGGCAATTATCGGCAAGTACACGAATCTCATCTGCCACAACTGCAAATCCACGCCCGGCCTCGCCAGCTCGCGCTGCCTCAATAGACGCATTTAAAGCGAGCAGGTTTGTTTGTCCTGCTATACTCAGAATATCTCCGGTCAATGCATTAATCTTTTCCACGCTTTGGCTGTCCTCTACCGACTGCTGAACTTCCGCCTCAATCCGCTTAAATACATCCGTTGTCTTTTGCTTGCTGGAAAGTGTCTGTTCCTGCAGGCTTAAAGCTCGTCCCATCATTCCGGAAGCTGTCTCGGCACCACCGTTTGCCGCCGTACTCATATTCTGTACTTCTTCAAGAATACGCTCACTTCCCTCTGAAATCTGCTGCAAAGTAGCAGATACTTCCTCAATGCTGGCCGCCAGCTCTTCGGACGCAGCCGAGACACTGGAAACACTCTGATTGGATTCCTCAACCCCTTCACTGACCTTGTTTGCAGACTCCATCATGGCACTCGCATTCTCACGCATCTTCGACATATAATCCTGAAGTACTGTAATAAAAGCGTTGATTCCCGTTGCCAGGCTTCCTATCTCATCATTTGACTTCACACTGACTCTTGCGGTCAGGTCACCCTCCTGCGCCTCAATCCCTTTCACGATTACATCCAGTTCACGGCTTGTCTTTTTTGCCGGCGACACTATCATGCGCATCGCCATCATCACAGCGATAACCGTAACGATAATCGCAAGAATCACCAACACAATATTAAAATAGTAGGTACCGCTTATCCGGGTCGCGTTCTTTGCCAGTGCAAAGTCAATCGTACTCTGAACCTCCTCTGCCGAATTGCCCTGCTCAATTTTCCGAATGCTTTCCTCCACCATTTGATTATACCCGCCAATTGTCGTCAATGCTACCGCATTCATTACACACATGAGAATTGTGATAATTCCCATCATTGCCATAATCAGTACCATTTTTGTCGCAATGCTCCGCCTTTTTCCTTTCATGTCTAAAATCCCTTTCTCATTTGCTTTATACATTATACAGAGTACTATTACTATAATAGCACTTGGCACAGACTATAGCAATATTTTTTACGACTTACGCTCCTGTATCTATATCATTTTTCATTTTCTCTTTATCTTCGTATAGCGAATGGTCTGCCCGTTTTCTGGTATCTTCAATCGTTGTATCCGTTTTCGGATTATATAATGCATACACACACGCAATCGACAATGAAATCTCATCTTGCTTCACAGACTGCAGCTCTTTAAATCTATTTATTTTGGATTGTATATTGATATCTTTCTTCTCCAGAACTGTGCAGAACTCATCCCCGCCGATACGGTAAATTCTGCCGTACTTGCCAAATACACGCAGCATGAGATTCGCCGACCTGCTGATGAGCTGATCTCCGGCTTCATGTCCCAGCGTATCATTACATTGTTTCAGATTATTAATGTCAAAAACAAGGATTGCCATATGGGAAAAATCCTTTTCCGAATTAACCCATTGATCATACGCATTTCTATTGTACAATCCTGTTTGCATATCCTTCAAAGCGATTTCTTTATACAGGCGAACTGACTTTAACTCGTCAATATTCCTTCTGGCATCCAGCAAAGCTGCCGTCCCCAGAATGCAAACGGAAATCAACAGTCCAAAATGCAGGATAACGGGATTCTTCTGCATACTGGTATAGTACACCCCAAGATCAACCAAGGCTGATGCAATAATTCCGGACATGCCAATCAGGTTAATCAGAAGCATCCGGTCAAATCCCTTTTTGAAATAACTTTTAACCATAACCACAATCTGGTATATCGCAGAAAGCAGCAGAAGCGCAGGGGTGATAAAGACTGTCTGCTTTAGTGCTGCAATACCCGCAAGATGCAGAGGAATACAGATGAAAACATTCAAAAGGCTTGCACAGACGATACCTGTTACAAATCTGCTCTTATGGTCGGCAAAAAGAGCTTCCGTATATTTAACATACGGAAGCGGTATCAGCATCAGCATGATAAACGCAAAAAACGATGCCCCGCAGCGGTTGCCCCACAATATCGTGACAAATTCTGTCTCGTTCAGACACCACAAACCCAAAAAGAACGCAAATCCTCCAAAACATAAAATGGTTTTTCGATTATTCGCATTTTTACGTTCCAGTATCCAGAACAGAATCAGCATCAGACCTATGATGGAAATAAAGAAATCTATACAGGCTGTACCGACCGAACCGTGAAGCCTTTCCAGGATGTCCTTTTGCGCATTGCCGATATATGCTTTAAAAGATTTCATCGGAATATTTGAATATACAGCATCCAGACAGATAACAATTTTCCGGGTATCTGAAGGCAGATTTACATAATTCCACATTGCTCCTGTCGTACTTGCAAAAGGTCCGTTTCCTGGTACTACGGAATAAATTTCCTTTCCATCTGCATAGACATGGATGATTTGATGTCCCGTAAAAAAGATGAGGCTCTGATTACTCCTGTCCATGTCCGAAATATCATATTCATATCGTTGTTGGCATTCCTCCGCGCCTGACACACTGACGGGGTTCAGTACTTCTCTCGCCTGATTTTCCGGAGTATACCTCGCATCAGGCTGTCCCCAAAACATGGCTGCGAGCAGTGTTATAAAAAGAATACATCCGAATATATGCCAACCAAGAATTTTTGTTTTCTCTGTCATTCAAGTACCGTCCTCTAATTATTTTGCTTCTGTTCATGCCGCCTTCGGCGTCGCTTAGGTTTAGACTCGCGTACATTATATCATAACTCACAAAAATAAGTATGACAAGTTTCTATGTACTTATGAAAATAGATTCATTTTTCAAAATAGAAAAGAATACCCACTGTACCGATTACCAATGAGCATTCTTTTTATTCAAATCTTCTGACAATGTTTTATTCAGTTGCATTCATTCGCACAGGAATCCACCATAACGCTGATGACCTTCTGGTTTTCCACATATCCGCAGGCTTTTAAACCCTCTGAGATAACTTTATACCAGTTTTGTGCAGTCAACTGACAGACAGTATAATCATCCAGTTCTACGATACAGGCATTTTCCTTTTCACAGCTCATACAGCAGGAGATCTTATACATATTTTTTCTGCTGATTGCCCCAATCTCTTCCAGAAGATTTACCATGCGGTACACCGTTGCCGCACCGATCTCGGGGTTCACGGCAGCAGCTTTGTAATATATTTCCTTACAGCTGGCACATTCCTCCTGTAAAATTACATCCATCAGCATCTGCCTTTGCTTTGTGATTCTGCATCCCTGCTCCCGCAATTTCTGAAGCACTGTATCCTTCTGCATTTCCGTTCTGTGAAAGTTGGAAATGTCCTTGTTTCGTCTGTTTTCGTTTGCCAATCATGCTTCTCCTTCCCTTCACATCGCTTTTAGGGTTTTATTCTCTCTATAGGGTCTGAACAGAAGGAAAAGCAGCCCGGCTATCAGCAGGATTGCAGCGACTGTTCCGATTCCGAAAACACCGGTAGTAATCAAAGTTCCAATCTGATAAATGCACAATGACACAACATAAGCCAGCGCACACTGGTAACCGATTGCAAACCAGAACCATTTCGCATTGTTCATTTCTCTCTTGATTGCTCCCATTGCGGCAAAACAGGGCGCGCAGAGAAGGTTGAACACCAGAAATCCATAGGAGGCAATCGGTGTCATAACTGCCGCAAGGCTGCTCCAGATTTCAGCTCCGTCTTCTGCGACTTCAGCATATCCAAAGAGAAGTCCGAAGGTTGCGACGACATTTTCCTTTGCAATCAGTCCGGTAACTGCTGCCACTGCCATCTTCCAGCCTTCACCGGCCTGTGTCCATCCAAGAGGTGCGAAAATCCACGCAATCGCATTACCGATTTTTGCCAGAATACTTTCGTTTAACTGCTCTGCTTCCAGCATGCCGAAACCGCCGTCTGTCCATCCAAAGCTCATTAAGAACCAGAGGACAATGGTAGATACCAGGATAATGGTTCCCGCCTTTTTGATAAAGGACCAGCCGCGTTCCCACATGCTTCTCAGTACATTGCCCAGAGTCGGCCAGTGATAAGCCGGAAGCTCCATAACAAAAGGAGCGGGATCTCCTGCGAACATCTTTGTTTTCTTTAAAATAATACCGGAGCAGACTATTGCCGCAACACCTACAAAGTATGCACTCCACGCAACCCAGCCCGCATTGTCAAAGAATGCGCCGGCAACCAAAGCGATAATCGGAAGCTTTGCACCGCAGGGAACAAAGGTTGTCGTCATAATTGTCATCTTGCGGTCACGGTCATTTTCAATCGTACGGGATGCCATGATTCCGGGTACACCGCAGCCGCTTCCAATCAACATCGGAATAAAGGATTTTCCGGAAAGTCCGAATTTGCGGAAAATACGATCCATGATAAACGCCACTCTGGCCATATACCCGCAGGACTCCAAAAACGCAAGAAAAATGAATAAAATCAGCATCTGCGGTACAAATCCGAGAACCGCGCCCACACCGGCAACAATACCATCCAATATCAGTCCCTGAAGCCAGTCCGAACAGTGAACTACGACCAATACGTTTTCAATGGCGGGGGGAATGATTTCACCAAACAGTACATCGTTGGTCCAGTCTGTGACAATCGCTCCCACCGTAGTTACGGACACATAATATACCAGAAACATAACGACGGCAAAAATAGGAAGCGCTGCCCATCTGTTCGTCACAATACGGTCAATCTTATCAGAGACAGTCATTTTTTCTTTTTTCGATTTGGTTACACATTCTCCGATAATCGAGGAGATATAGACATATCTTTCATTGGTAATAATACTTTCCGTATCATCGTCATAAGCAGTTTCCATCCGGCTGATTTCCGCAGAAACATCAGGAACGGACTGCATCTGGCTTTTGATTTTATCATCTTTTTCCAGCAGCTTAATCGCAAAGAAGCGCTTCTGCACTTCCGGTACAGAGTTACCCAGCTTGTTCTCAACCGCGGAAATAATCTCTTCCGCCTCTGCCGAAAAGCTATGTACCGGCGTAATCGCTGCCTTTTTCTGAGCCAGCGCCACTGCCTTCTCTGCAGCCTTTTGAATGCCTGTTCCTTTCAGTGCTGAAATCTCCACCACTTCACAGCCCAGCTTTTTGCTCAGCTTATCTACATGTATCTTATCTCCCGTCTTCTCCAGGACATCCATCATGTTGACCGCCATCACCACCGGAATGCCAAGCTCCATAATCTGTGTGGAAAGGTACAGGTTTCGCTCAATATTTGTGCCGTCCACGATATTGATAATGGCATCCGGTCTTTCTCCAATCAGATAGTTTCTGGCAACCACCTCTTCCAGCGTGTACGGGGACAGGGAGTAAATGCCGGGTAAGTCCATGATAACGACATCCTTGTGTCCCTTTAATTTACCTTCCTTTTTTTCTACGGTTACTCCGGGCCAGTTTCCCACAAACTGATTGGAACCGGTCAGTGCATTGAACAACGTTGTTTTTCCGCTGTTCGGATTACCTGCAAGTGCAATTTTTACTGACATAGCTTTTCTCCTTCCATCTCATTCATCCGGTTAGCATTTGCTAACCGCCGGTCAAAATTTATTCGACCTCTATCATTTCCGCATCCGCTTTTCTCAGGGACAACTCATAGCCTCGAACCGTCACCTCAATAGGGTCTCCCAAGGGTGCCACCTTCCTCACAAAGATATCCACTCCTTTCGTGATACCCATATCCATGATTCTTCTCTTGACCGGACCCTCTCCGGTGAGCTTCTGTACTTTTACAGTCTGACCGCAGGGAATTTCTTTCAAAGTCTTCATCTTTTCTTTTCCTTTCGCTCGTTTTCTGATACCCTATACCATAATCTTTTTTGCCATATCCTTACCGATAGCAACTCTGGAATCTTTGACATTCACAATCAGATTGCCTCCTATGTCGGATACGACTGTCACAGCACCGCCTACCACAAAGCCAAGGTTCTCCAGAAATCTCCTTGTTTCTTCTTTTCCTCCGACCTTTTTGATTGTATTTGTTTCTCCTGAACTCATCATTGTCAGTGGCATCATCTCACCCCTTCTTCAGTTCTTCAATTGAGAATCGTTTTCATTTCCAGTAGTTAGAATACTCTAACTAAAATAAATTGTCAATTGTTTTATTGATTATTTTTTCTCAATAAGCCCTCCTGTTTCTTTTCAATTGTGTTTTTCTCGCATAAATGCTATGATGTTGAAAAGGAAAGGGAGATATTTACATTATGAGCTATATAAAGCACCGTTCAGACGAGTCACTTGAAGATTATCTGGAGACCATTCTTTCTCTACAAAAAAAGCTTGGACAGGTTCGTTCCATTGATATTGCCAATGAAATGAACTTTTCCAAGCCCAGTGTCAGTGTTGCCATGAAAAATCTGCGTGAAAAAAAGTACATCACCATGGCAGATGACGGTTTTATCACACTGACCGAAAGCGGCAGAAAACGCGCTGAGAGTGTGATGGAACGTCATACTATCCTGTCTGACTGGCTGATCAGTCTCGGAGTCAGTAAAGAAACTGCTCTTGCAGATGCCTGCAAAGTCGAACACGATTTGAGCGAAGAAAGCTTTGACGCAATTAAGCACTCCGTTCAAAAAATTATCGTCAGTCATAGAGGGTAAGTCATCCGGAAACGCTTCCACCAGTTTTTTATCAAGCGAAAGTAAGCCCTCTTAATATGTAGTTTACGTCAACTGCTGAAGCGCAATTCAGCTTTTGCACAGCCGTTTTACATATATTACATATGTCAAACATAGCATCACTGCTGCCCCACACCATGCTGATACTTCTGCAATGGCCACTCCCTGAAATCCCATTCGGAGAACCAAAAGGAAGCCTGTGACCACACGCATTACAACCTCAAGTACTCCCGAAAGCATTGGTACAAATGTTTTACCCAATCCCTGACACGCATTTCTGGTGACAAAAAGCCATCCTAAAGGGAAAATGGCAATTCCTGTAACCAAAAGGAATTCTCTGGTATAAGATATGACAATCGGGTCATTTAACATAAGCCTTGACAGCATCTCCGGAATGAAAAGCTGAACCAGACAAATAGGAATATTGATCAACGTAGACAACAAGATGCCATCCCTTACTCCTCTTTTAATTCTATTTATCTTATTTGCACCGTAATTCTGACCTGTGAAAGTGAGAATCGCAAGCCCTACTGCTCCTCCCGCCTGTTCAAAAAGGCTGCATAATTTCATACAGGCTGCATATGCCGCAACATAAAGAGTTCCCATGGCATTCACGAAATATTGTAAGATCATTCCTCCAAATGCCGTGACAGAATTCATGACTGCCACCGGCATGCCCTTGAGTATGAGATATTTTACAATATGTATTCTGATTTTCCAGTCTGCTGCCGTAAATTGTAACTCTTTTATTCTGCGTATATAAAGATAGCAGTACAGCAACGAAAACACCTGCGCCAAAACAGTTGCCAGAGCAGCACCGGATACTCCCATTTTCCCCGGAAAAACAAATAAAGCATCCAATACGATATTTATAATGGAAGAAAGAATCATTGCAATGAGCGGAACCCTGCTATTTCCCACGCATCGCAACAATGTCATGGCAAAATTATTGCATACTGTTACCGTACTACCTATCAGAATGATCCTGAAATAACTGATTGTATCCTTCATCAGGTCCTGCGGCGTATTCAGAAAAGTGAATAAAGGTCGCATTGCCAACAGACTTAATATTGTAACAACAACACCGATTCCAAGACAAATCAGTACTGACATAGCTGTTTCCTGTCTCATTTTTTCATAATCCTGTGCCCCAAAGGATTGTGAAATATAAATTCCAAGCCCGCCTGTCAGTCCAATCATAAAACCAAGGATAAAGAAATGTGCTGAACCGGTATTTCCCACAGCCGCTAATGCTGTATCTCCTATTCCTTTTCCAACAATAACCGAATCTATAAAATTATAAAACTGCTGAAAAAAATTACCTGCCAGAATCGGAAGAAAAAACTGAACAATCAGTTTCATGCAATTACCTTCCGTCATTCCTTTTGTTGTTGCATTTATGTCAATCACGCTTCTTTCTTTTCCAGTATGTTTTTCACTTCATTTCATGGCTTTGTCCGCATTTTCTCCCAAATTCTCTTTCAGTTTCTCAATTCGTTTCTCCATTTTTGACTTAACCTCATTGAACAACGCGAACGTTCCGTTAGCCGCAAACTATGAACTCTCAATTCTTAGTTCCTGCTCGCAATTATACAGAAAAAAACAGACTCCGTCAAAGAAAAGTAACGAAAGTATTTACCTGTCAAATTATCGAAACTGTCTATTGTCAAATATCCAGATGCATTCTATAATACTGTTACATATTGTAACATTGTGACTTTCATAATTCAATATTTCAACTACTCACTGTGACACTATAGGAGAAAATGTAACATGAGTTCAAAAAAAATCAGTCAGTCTAATCTATTATCCAAAGAATGTATTGTTTCAGCACTATTACATCTGATATATACCAAACCTCTTTCCACCATTACCATTTCGGAATTATGCAAAAAAGCCGGCGTTTCAAGAATGACCTTTTACAGGAACTACAATTCCAAGGAAGAGATATTCACAAAACAGCTTGCTGAAATATTCAATGAATATAAAAATGATACCGGGCTTGATTCGACAATCGGTATATTCTATGACGTCAAACACACTCTTCATTACTTTACATATCTGGAAAATTATAAGGATTTTTTGAATGGACTTGTTTACTGTGGATTTGGAATTTACTTTCTGGAAATGATAAATGACTATCTCTGTGAAAAATGGGGGCATCTGGCTGATAAATGCACTCTTTACGCCTTCGCCGGAGCACTCTACAATACGTTTATACTCTGGTCCCGGGAGGGATATCAGGAAACTCCTATGGAACTTGCCTCCCACCTGTCAAAAATTTTCGAACAATGTGAAAATGCAGGCTGCAGCTGAAACTATATCTGCAGGCGGACAACCTGTCCTTCCGCCCGGGATTTTTTCACATCAATCAGACGCTGATTTTCCGAGCCGCGGAATGCAAGGCGGAGATTCTTTTTCTCCTCCACGAATTCACCGTCCACCAAGACATCTATGAGAGAAAGAAGCTCCGTCATAATTCCCTCCTGTGGACATTCCTGTTCCGCTTTGAACATGTCAAGCCGCTCTGCCGCTCCCTGCATAGCCTTGCATTCTTCTCTCTCCCAGCGCAACAGATCCTTTTCATAATCGTAGCCCGTATAGCACCAAATATCCTTCTTCGGATAAGCGGCATGCACTTTTTTTAAGATTTCCAATACAGTTCCCCGGTTCTGCAGTTCCATGGGTTCTCCGCCCAGGACACTGAATCCCCTGATGTAATCGGGAGCAAGCGCCTGTAAAATCTCTTCTTCCGTTTCTGACGTAAATTTCTTACCGTAGCAGAAGTCCCATGCCTCACTGTTAAAACAGCCCTTGCAGGCATGGGTACAACCGCTGACAAAAAGGGACACTCTCACTCCCGGTCCGTTTGCCACATCTGTTTTCTTAATCGTTGCGTAATTCATATTGCTGTCTGCGCCTTTCTGACATAGTTTCTCTGCCACAATTCCTTTAGTTTAGTTCCTCCGGCATCATTTTAAGGCAAAAACTGCTCTCAATAAGTCTCTTTTACTTTCGCATGCCATACCGATTCCGCTCTCGTTTACAGATGCAGCACTCTCGACTTAATTTCCTTCGTCTTTCCCGTGTTCCAGAAATTTTCTCCCAGATAACCACAGGTACGTCTCGTCACATTCATCTTTGCGTGATCCTTGTTATGGCACTGAGGGCATTCCCATTCGTTATCCTCATTAATCAAAATTTCCCCGTCGTAGCCGCATACATGGCAGTAATCCGATTTGGTGTTAAACTCACCGTACTGAATGTTGTCATAGATGAAGCGGATTACTTCCTCAATTGCTTCCAGATTGTTTGTCAAATTGGGAATTTCCACATAGGAAATCGCTCCTCCCAGAGACTTGTTCTGGAACTCACTCTCAAACTTAAATTTGGTAAAGGCATCGATGGGCTCCCGCACATCCACATGGTAGGAATTCGTATAATAGCCCTTGTCCGTCACATTGGGAATATCGCCGTATTTTTCCCGATCAATCCGGGCAAAACGATAGCAAAGTGTCTCAGCCGGTGTTCCATAAAGAGAGAATCCGATGCCGGTTTCTTCCTTCCAGCGGGCAGCCGTATCCTTCAGATGATCCATCACACGGAGGGCAAATTCTTTTCCCTTAGGGTCTGTATGGCTGCACCCCTTCATCAGATAAGTAAGTTCATAAAGACCGATATAACCGAGAGACATGGTGGAATAACCGTTTTTCAACAGCTTGTCTATCTTCTCTCCCTTATTCAATCTTGCAATGGCACCATACTGCCAGTGGATGGGACTGACATCCGAAACAGTGCCCAACAGTGCCTTATGCCTGCACATCAGGGCTTCATAGCACAAGTCGAGTCTCTCATCCAGAAGCCGCCAGAAGGTGTCCTCATCACCGTCCGCAATAATGCCGATCTGCGGCAGATTTAGGCTGACAACGCCCTGATTAAAGCGTCCCTCCCACTTATAATTTCCGTTCTCGTCTTTCCAGGGAGACAGAAAGGAACGGCAGCCCATGCAGGAAAACACATTTCCTTCGTAATTCTCACGCATCTTCTTGGCAGAAATATAATCCGGGTACATCCTCTTCGCCGAACACTGTGCTGCCAGCTTTGTCACATAATCATATTTTCCGCCTTTTAAACAGTTATTCTCATCCAGCACATACACCAGCTTCGGGAATGCCGGCGTCACATAAACGCCTTTTTCGTTCTTTGTTCCCACAATCCGCTGACGCAGGATTTCCTCAATAATCTGAACTGTTTCCTCCACATATTCATCTTCCTCATCAATATGCAGAAACAATGTCACGAAGGGAGACTGTCCGTTTGTAGTCATCAGTGTATTAATCTGATACTGGATGGTCTGCACACCGGATTTCAGTTCATCCTTTAAGCGCATTTCCACAATCTTTGCCTTGGTTGCGGCATCGATGGTATCTCCGAACTCCTCCTCCAGCTGGGTCCGGAATTTTTCCTTACTCTTTCTCAGATACTTGCCCAGATGCTTGATGTTCACAGACTGTCCGCCATACTGGTTGCTTGCCACGGCAGCAATAATCTGCGTTGTGACAGTGCATGCCACCTGGAAACTCTTTGGCGACTCTATCATCTTTCCGTTGATGGAAGTGCCGTTATCCAGCATGTCCTTAATATTTATCAGACAACAGTTAAAAATCGGCTGAATAAAGTAATCCGCATCATGGAAATGAATCACCCCATTATCGTGCGCCAGTGAAATATGCTCCGGCAGAAGCATACGTCTTGTCACATCCCTGGAAACCTCTCCGGCAATATAGTCCCGCTGTGTGGAAGCAAGCCGCGTATTCTTGTTGGAATTCTCTTCTGCCAGCTCCTTGTTCTCATTCCGGATCAGCTTCAGGATGGATTCATCCGTAGTATTGGACTTTCTGAGAAGACTTCTCTGATAGCGGTACACCATATATTTCTTAGACAACACATACTTGTTGGCTTCCACCAGATGCTGTTCAATGATATCCTGTACGTGCTCAACTGTCTGAAGTTCCCTGCCCTCGTCTTTCACAGCCTGCAGTATTTCTGAAATCAGTGTTTCGTCTGCTCTGTCCTTCTCCTCCACTTCGTTGTTTGCCTTATGGATTGCTGCGACAATCTTCTCTTCTTCATAAGGTACCACCCGCCCGTCACGCTTCTGAATTTTCATTCCTTCTCACTTCTCCTGTTCCTATTTTTCCCATATACAGGAAAATCTTTCCCATACATGGAGAAAAATTTCCTCTGTATCTGCCCCGCGAATCGCTTTCCTCACAGGGCGAAAAAAAGGCCGTACCGCAAGTCATCTGCGGATACGACCTTCTCTATATTTTGTGCCATCAAGTCTTTTCGTATCTACATCTTGTATCTTGATTATAGTAGAGAACAATACAAAATGCAAGTATTAAAAATAATACATTCCTCTTCCGCCGCAACAACCTCCGCCGAGACAGCATACATTGCAGATAAAGTTTGCGATACAGAGCTTCATACAGAGATTTCCGCCTCCGAAACTAGGGTAGCCATAGGCTGCCTGCCTCTGCTCATACCAGCTTCCGCCGCTCTCCAGCTGCTGTACCAGACTGCGGTAGCTTGCATTGTCCGGCTCCATGGCTGCAGCACGCTTTGCATGCTCCAGCGCCGCCACATTATTTCCCAGCCCCGAGTGAGCAACCGCGCTGTAATAGTACCAACGGGCATCCCGCTCTCGCTCACTCATGCCGTCCAACGTCGTGCGCGCCTCCTTATAATAACCGTTTCGAATATAGTTACCGGCAGCACGCAGATAATTATTTTCCTCATATCCGGTATCCTGTCCCTGACCATATCCGCCAAATCCGAAGCCGCCGAAGGGACCATATCCGAAACCACCGTAGCCGCCGTTTCCTCCACTGTTCCCGGCATCTGCATAACCGCCCGCACCACCGTAACCGTAAGACCCGCTGCCGCCGTAGCCCGCCGAACCACCATAACTTCCCGCT
This sequence comes from uncultured Lachnospiraceae bacterium, assembly GCA_945913255.1. GTDB lineage: Bacteria > Bacillota > Clostridia > Lachnospirales > Lachnospiraceae > Acetatifactor. The sequence goes on along the minus strand of CAMEDC010000049.1, from coordinate 2,327 downwards.
CCATTGCCATATCCGGAGGTTCGCTCCTTCATAATCTGCTGGTAAGCCGCCTGAATTTCCTTGAACTTCTCCTCTGCCTGGGCTTTATTGGGATTGTTGATATTGGCATCGGGATGATACTTTCTGCTCAGCGTCTTATATGCCTTTTTAATTTCTTCCTCGGTGGCATTTCTGCTCACCCCTAACACACTGTATGGGTCGTACATAATTACCTCATTCCGCGCATTTTGCGCCTATTTTCACCCTCATGCATCCTCTGCTCCCGCGTCCTCTGCATTTTCTGCCCCGGTATTTTCTGTTTTGGCATTTTCTGCCCCGGTATTCTCTGTTCCGGTATTCTCCGACCCGGTATTCTCTGTTCCGGTATTCTCTGCTCCGGTATTTTCCGCCTCGGTATTCTCTCTTCCGGTATTTTCCGCCCCGGTATTCTCTGCTTTCAAATTTCCCGCTTTTTGCAGCCTTCCCAGACGCTTTTCATGCACTGCTTCGTACCTGCCCCAGACGCCGGAATAAAGAATATTCCGCAATATTTCCACATTTTCCAATATCGGCAGCCTTTCAAACTCTCTGCAGCACTCCGACATCATCATCATGAGGATTGTCTTACACTCCTCTTCAAAGTTAGGGTTCGCATATTTTTTCTTTAACGGATTGAAGGTTCCTTTTTTGATATCCTCCTCCACATCCTCATAGGCATCGCAAAGGTAAATGAATTTCCCCAGGAAGAAGCCGAGCCGCCTCAGATTTTCCTCCCACTCGTCCTCTCTGACAGCCACAATCTCTGCCATCACGCTTCCAAAGAGTCCCGCCATGATATCAATATCCGCATTTTCCGACTGCTCTCCTTCTGAAAAATCCTGCATCCGGAGACTGATTTTTCTGATTTTCTCCGCATATGTGTCCTTCAGCTGTTTTGTCTTTCCCTCCAGCATTTTCCCATAAATCAGCTTCCAGAGCTTTTTTTCATCCTCCCAGTCATCATGACACTTGTACAGGGCAAAGAGAGCATTCATATCCGCTGCATATTCCGTAAATACATTGGTTCTGGTATCATGATTTTCAAACGGATGGGCAATGCATTTGCAGCTTCCCGTCTTTGTCTCCGGCTCGTAAAGGCTTGTCAGGAGAATTGCAAGAAAGGTCATGTCATAGCTTAAAGACATCTGACCTATAGCACCGTATTTCCGTTTCAAATCACGGCAAATTCCACAGTAATAGGAATGATATATATCAAATTCCTTGAACTTCATTTCCGCCTTGTTGATAATAATATATCCGAACATAAATTACAACCTCAGCTCTTTTTTATAAACTCGTTTCCGCATTTTCTACAAGTGATAGCAATCCGGCCTCTGCCTCTGGGAACACGGATTTTCTGCTTACACCTGGGACATCTGTAAATATGATACTGTTTTCTCTGTCCCCACTCGCGTTTCTTCTTTTGCAAGAATCCTCTGACCTTCATGGATTTTCGCAGATACCACTGATTTTCCGCAGAACGCTTTGCAATATTTCTGGAGAACATACGATAATACGCATATATCATGACAACCACCGCCAACAGATAGAACGGGCCGCGAAGGAACAGTGAAATAATAAGCAACACCATGGCTGCTGCCATCAAAAACTGGTTAAAATTATCATTTCCGTATCGTCCCCACATAAAACGCTGTAATTTTTCCCGCATTACAATCCCTCTTTCCGGCGCCTGCTTTGCAGCCGCTTGATTTCTTCCGATAAACAATAGTTTACACTTTTGTGAGCGAAATTCAATTAAATAAGTATAAACAAAAATAAAGAAACAAAATTTAAGGCATAAAAAACTCCCGCCCTTTCTAAAACGGGCGGGAACAGAAACTCAATTCTATTTATTCTACAGTGCTACAGATACGTTACCACATCCTCCAGCTTTCGCTTGGGAACCATGTAGTCCTTGTTTTCATCCAGATAATACTTTGTCTCTGCAGGATTTTCCACATCTACGATATGGCTCTCATGGGAAGGATAGCCGAAAGCAACAACTGTGTGAAGCTCCTGTTTCTCCGTGAGCCCGAACAACTTTGAAAGTGCTGCCTTGTCACAGGCACCGATCATGCAGCTTCCCACACCCCTGTTCCATGCAGCAAGCGTCATGTTGCTGATGGCAAGACCGGCATCCGTATCGCAGTTCCGGTTGATGTCCAGATTCTTCACCACCGCGATAAAGAGCACAGGACGCTCATTCTCCTTGGGCTGTCCCAGTTCGGGAGGCAGTGCTCCCGCCCATCTGGTATATCCGAACACTTCTGCCACCTTCGTCTCATCCTTCACCACAATATAGGACAAAG
>CAMEDC010000048.1 GCA_945913255.1 uncultured Lachnospiraceae bacterium | reverse complement strand
CCATTATCTCAAACAAATGGTGTTAACAAAAGGTACTCACTATGGAGCGTTTACAATTTATCTATTCTATTCAGCAGTTTCAAAAACTAAATCTTCAATAGACATTACATTCACTTGCGTTTTTTTTATGATATTTTTTTTAATTTTCTCATAATCCAATACTGCCGTAACAATAATTACATCTACCTTACCATACTCATCAGAAGGTTTAAGTACCGGCAATTCAAAATGCATATTATCAGCATTCCTATCTATTGCATAACTTACTTCAACTTTTGTTTCCTTTAATTCTTGATAAAGCAAATTTCCCAGTACACTCATCCCATAAATAGCAATTTTTTGATATCCTTGCCTTATCAAATATTCTTCTATATTAATATTATTTTGCTTATTAGACAACCACTGTTCCAAAACACTAAAGAAACTTAAATATTTGTAATAATCTGATTTAATAGCATCAAATGCCCTGTTACAAATACGCCTGTCTAATATAATGCCAACTAGTATAGATGCCACAATAATTAATACATATTTCACCATTCTCTACCTCGGATTCCAGAATCTATACCACCTATATCGAAAAGGAAATTTACTATATAATATACTCTCATGCTCCTCAAGCATATTCATTCTTGAAGTTGGTCTCGAACTTCTACCTCCAACCTCGAACCTTGCAATGCACAAGTCAATCGGTTCGACTCTTATTTCCTTTTTTATACATTCTGCAAACCACCCGAAATCTGCTCCTATTGGATATTTCAAAGAAAAAAAATTATTTTCAAAGCACTCTCTGCTCGCTATAATAGCTTGATGATTTGGCATCTTGCCATCAAACACATCATATAAAATATTTTTGTGTTTTCTTATAAATATTCTATTACTACGAATTCTCCCATTTGGATATACGGCTTTTGAAACGCCATAATATACTCGCGGTACTTCTCTACACAATCCAGATATTTTAACCAAAACGTTCTCGTCATCAAAAATATCTCCGGCATTCATGAAAATAATATACCGCCCATTACTAGCCAGAACACCTTTATTCATCGCATCATATAATCCCTTATCTGGCTCGCATATTATTTTAATTTTATCATTTGATTGTAGTTTTTCCAATAATTGTTTTGTTCCATCTTGCGAATCACCATCCACAATAATATATTCAAACATTTTAAAGTGCTGATTCAAAACACTATCTACGGTATATTCTAATTTTTCTTTTACATTATAACAAACAGTTATTATCGAAAATATTGGCATTTTGCCTCCGTATACGCTCTACGCATCTATTACGCATGATATTCACTAAAATTTCTATACATATATTCCGCAAATTCAAAGTCTATCGGATTATCTATATCTGTTGCTTCAACCTCATCGATGCCCCATATGTAAGGTCTTTTGCCAACTACATTTTTGCACCTAATCATGTTGTCTCGTTCAATAATATTGATTGCAAAATTTAAAGCATAAATATCCGGTAAATCCTGACTCCGTGGTTGTTTTTCCAAATCATAATTTAATGCATGTCCATCTTTAAACAAAAACTCTTTAATCAAGTGTGCTGAATTAAGCGAATCATAGTCTTCGGAATGCATCAGATAAGTTTCAATTGCTTTCTCTAATGTATAATTTTTCAGCAATGGATTAGTCACATTTGCATACACCACGATGTCACCATCAAAGTTCTCTGCCATATTCTTATACACTTCTGACATAGATACCTCATTAGATGCATAATATGCATCACGTTTTACCACTTCACATCCCATCTTTCTCGCAATATCAAGCATTCTATCATCATTAGAGTTCACCACCACTCCATCTAGGCTTCTAATATTTAATAACTGTTGCAGTTTTATCTCAAGCAGACTGCTACCCGCAAAAGGCCGGATATTTTTATTTTGTACTCTTTGTGATCCAGATCTTACTGCTACCAACGCTTTAATCTTCATTAACTTCCCTCTTCATAACAATATATTTTTTTGCGTTTCTTTCCCTCTATATCATTCAAATAAGGTATCAAAATCCACACGTTCAAAGACTTCTAATTTTCCCCCCCGAGTTGCATTATATATTTTTATGCCTTGCTCCTCAGCATATTTCTTAGCAGCCACAAACCCCAATTCTGCTTTTTCCTTAAAATAATTATCCGGTCTGATTGCCCCCTTATAGTAGTCTTTGTGAAAATGATTAGAGGAATCTGCCTGATTACTACTGTAATTATGATCCGTTCCCAACAAATATATTTCTTTAAATCCCATATAGCATGCAATCTGAAGGCATGGGTACACTACTGATCTCGCTGAATAAGTTCCATTTACAATGTCTGCTGAAAACTTTGGAATTTCCGGAAAATATTCTAGTATATGATCGTGAATTTTGTAAATTGTTGTATTTTTTTCCTTCCAAAACTCATTTACTTGATCCCCAATAAATTTAATTGCTACATCACATTTTTTAATATCATCCTGGTATTCCTTTATCATTTTATCATCAGTAACAACAAAATAGTCTGGTCTCCACTTTGTTTCGTCAAAGGACAAGTATATTCTGTTAACGCCAAAACAAATGCATTTATTTTTATTGAGCATTTCCAAGTCTTTTATGGTCAAACTTGGTCCTGTTGCCACGATAAAACACCGCTCATTTTTGTGTATCCCTTTAAATTGTCGCAAATCAAAATTTTTATATTGTGGTATTTTATCCCGAAAATCAAACACATCTTCTACATTCGACTTATTACCCAAAAAGCGTGTAGCTCCTAGAACTATTTCTTCATCTAAAATTTTTCTATAGCTAATAAATGTATATTTCTCCGAAAATGTAATATATCTATCCTCTCTGCTTTCCGGTATAATATCCACGCTATCCAATTTGAAATGCGTCAGTAAAAATTCTCGCAACAAAATTGCATAAAGATTCAATCCATAAATCACATATTTCTTTTTTTCTTCAATTTCCACAGGAAGCTCATCGATCCATCTTCCACCACCATATCCCACAATCTCCGGAGGACAATCCTCCAATAAGTGGTATGAATATATGTGATCCATCTCAAGTTTCTGGCGTATTTCCTGATTATCATCAACAGCTATTACAATGTCCCACTCCAGATACTCTTTTTTATATTTTTCATATGAGATAACGGGAATTCCCTTATGTTCTTGTCCTGGTTTTCCTATTTTGTCAATTATCGCAATCACATGTTGAAGAGGACAAATATTCAAAAAACGTATCCCTCTTTTTCCATATCCCCACAGCACAAACTTATACACTTTTGACTTTCCTCCCCACATTCAGTAACTTCATAATGTTCAACATTACTTTCATGTCCACTCCTCAATATTACGTTTACTGACATTCCATTCTAAGTCATACGTATATCCGTCAATATTACAATGGTTGCAAAACGGAATGGGGTGCTTTAAAAACTCTAATATGCTCTCTATATCATTTGCCTCATAAATTCCAATAGAATTTTCTTTGTCTTCTGATAAATGTTCGTGAAAATATTCATTAAAATGATGTGCATGAGCCGCTATTGGACATGTATATATCCTTCCATTCCTTAACGTAATACATTCATTTGCATGCCAACATTTAATATAATTTTCATCCCCTGCCAGTTTACCTTGTAAATCTAATGGTAAATGATATGTTGTTTTTAATACTGCAGAGGACAATGTATATGCATACGTTACATTTTCCCTCTGCATAATTTCGTCAATTTTATCATAATCTACCGGAATAGGGTATTTTGTCAATGTAAGTTCTACCTTTGTTACTCTCAATGCCTCCCAAAACTCATTCGTTTGTTTCAGTAATAATGTGCCATTGGTATTTAATGTTATATGTGTCTTGGGAAATATTCTTCTTGCTGTATATATGATTTTTACAATTTGGGGATGCAGCAAAGGTTCTCCACCTATAAGCCATATTCTACCTACATCACCATCTGTAAGTTCTTTAATTCGTTCTAAATCTCGTTCAAAAACATCAATATCAATATAGGTAGGTTTTGCAATAGGAGAAAAATGATTACAGCATTGGCAATTTAAATTGCAATGGTCTACAATATTAACTTCAAAATCCAATTGAAGTCTTCTAATCTGTCTAATGCAAAAAGTAACATATTGCTCATCCGAGAGCTTCAACCCTTGAAGTTTATTTATTAAATTTGTATCTATCCCCATTTGCTCGTTATCAAAAAGTTCTTTTAAAGTCTCAATACCAACATAGTCATATTGTAACCCGTCCAGATTAGGAATGATACTACCAACATATTGATCTTTCACTGCCAATAAAATATGGATATTCTCTTTTCCCTCATACTCGGAAATACACTGAATCGGAACTCCACTATATTCGCCCAAGTGATCTGTATGGTTTGAAACTGCAAAACCAATGACCTTCTTCCCCATTCCCATTTTATTTATTGCGCAGTACAAACCTTGTCCTAAAATTCCGGCTCCATAAATCACTAACTTTTCTTTGGTATCAATTATTTCTAATAGTTTTTCAACCTTTACTTGATTTATTAACGACACAATAAACTGCCTCCAAACTTATAGATGTTCCTGATATTTTTCTTGTAAATATTGTACCTGTGTTTCTAGGTTATATCCGCTTTCCTTCATTATTTGACTCATATTCTCTCTTGTATAAAAAAGTATTCTGCTTTCTATTACTTTAACCCACTGCTGCTTTTCCAATGGAAGATATGTCACATTTCCTGTCATATTTGCAGATACAGAAATACCCATGCTGCATATACATTGTAAACCTGCAGTTTGAGCTTCTACTAAAGTAATTGGTAAGCCTTCGAAATTTGATGGTAAAACAAAAAGATCCATCATTTGATAAATATTTTCCACATCTTCCCTTTTACCCAAAAACAAGACAGCTTGTTCCAATCCAAGTTGTTGAACTTGTTTTTTTAATTGTTCTCTTAAGGCTCCTTCCCCAACAAGCACCAGTACAATGTCTTTACGCTTTGTATATATCTCACTAAAAACATCTATCAAAAATTTTTGATTTTTCGGATACTCCAATCTCCCAACGTTTCCAATAACAAACTTATCCTCCAGTGCATATTCCTCTCTTAATTCTTTACGCACTGTTTCATTATATAAAAACTTATCTGTTTCAATTGCATTGTTCATGATGCATATTTTATCTCTAGAGATTCTATCTCCAAACAACCATTCCGCGGCTTCCTCTGAGCACGCCCAAAAATCGGTTGCCATGTTTTCATTAAATTCTTCTCGTACTCTGTAATGCTCCCTTGTTTCCCATTCTCTTTTCTTCGGATTATTTGCATCACATTTTGTTGAATGAGAATGCACAATTACTTTAGGTACGTTTCTTTCCAAACATATCTTTTCCACTAAAAAACTTTTCCATTGCTTTGTATGCAAATGAACGACATCGTAGTTCTCATCTAGAATTTTGTCGATTTCTTTGATGAACTGCTCTTCATTTTCTTCAGCATAGCACGAAATATAATGTATCTTGCTTCCTGTTGCCAATATTTCATCTGCGAAATCAAGCTTCTTACTCATCGTAGCAAAATCACACTGGAACTTATCTTTGTCCATCCACTTCCAGTTATTTAGTGCATAATGTGTAATTCCTCCATATGAATTTGCAATTGGAAATTGTAAAATTTTTATTTTTTTCATTGCACTTCTTTCCTGCTGTTAGTTTTTGCAAAACTCTACCACTGTTTCCGCCAACTTCTCACTTGCTTTTCCCCCAAACACAAGTCCCACACTTTTATGGAATTCATCAAGTTTCTTCCGATACTCACCCTCATCAAAGGAAACAATAATCTTTTCCAGTTCCTCATTGTCTGTTGCTACCGGAAACGGAAATACCAAGTTCATCTCCGGTGTCATCTCCTTGTTGTTGGTTACATGATCTAATGGGTCACTTGCCAGGTTCCACATCAGGCTACCTCTGTCGTTTGCGTATTTCTGTATATCGTCCGCATAAATAAAGACCGGTATATTTGCAAATCCTGCCTCAAAGCACGCACTGGAATAGTCCGTAATATAAGCATCCATTCCTGCAAGAATCTCATACATATCATCTGCCTGACTCTCGTCAATCAGCCGTTCCTGTATTTCCGCATTTTTATATTCTTGAAAGGTCGGTGCCAATTGAGGATGAACCCGAATACAAATATACCAAGTACCGTCGAACTTTTTCTCCAGGTTATCAAGTAATCTCTTAAAGTCAATAGTCCATATTTCGGAATAAACACTTCTTTTTCCGTCTTTAGCACCTTCTCTAAAGGTCGGTGCAAACATAACAACTTTTGCATTTTCCGGCAGATTATGTTTCTCCCGAAACAATTTCTGATATCTGCTTCTGTCCCCATACAGTACATCACATCTGGGTGCACCGGTTTTCAGATAGGTACCCTCATACACCAATCCTTTCGGCGACACCTGCTCACACCAATCAGAGTCGATTACCAAATCGTCAATCATATCCGAATCATTCTTGCTGACCAGATAGGCCATTTTTGAGAAACCTTTTCCTCGCCAAAGTCCCGTACACTTAATTCCTATCGTATAATGATTTACATTCAGATAATATTGACCCTTTCGCTTGCATGTTCCATAAGGTTTTCGATAATTGTCAATCCATACCTTGGAAGTAGACAACCAATATGCTCTGCTCCATAATGTATTGGGAACCTTCCTGACATAATCCGGAAATTCCTTACTCATGTCATTCACAAACCACACGAACTCATAGTCCGGGTTCCGTTTATGAAGTTCCTGTACAAGATATTTTGGGTTACACCCAAATCCGCCTTTTCCTTCAAAAGTACAGACACTGATTAAGTTTGGTTTTATTGGGAATACTCTGCAGATATAAAAACAGATTTTATTTCCAAATGCCTTTATCTTTCTGTATGCAATATACCAACTTTCTTTCATTCAGAAATTTCTCCATAATCCTCGCCGTTGTAGCATAACTTACCTGATTCAACGCAAAAAATCAGTTCTTTCAGGCATAGTATCACACAGTATGTATTGTACTCTAAAAGGTCGGAAAAGTCTATAGTTTATATGCTTTGCAGTTGTTTCCTCTATTTGGCTATGACTATCAAACACGAATGGCAAATAATCACTGCAGAACATGGAGGTTATCAATATTGAAGGAATCAAAAAAGTGGCGTAGTCCCTATAAATCAAGGGTTTCGCCACTTTGCTTTTCTTTAACTGTCGAAAACGAGAATATAACATGTGCTTTGGAGAGTGGCAACAGATATCGCTCGTTGGATTCACCTTTCGCTGCCCCTCCGGCGGCATATTCTATCAGTCTCCTGCAGCAACTCCAATTCTGTCAATTGAAGCTTGTGCAAGGTATTGTTTCTGTGTGAATCATTGCTTTTATCACGCCTGCCTGACTTTCTAAAATTAATTCGGTCTCCTTAAACCACCTTTTCTCTTCATACCAAATCCGTGCAAATATATTTCAGGTACATTTACTCTTCCGTCTTTTGCAACAAATAAAATCCCCATTTTTTGTAAAGCATCAAAGATTCCCGTTGGCATAGACGCTGGAAGAGTTTGCTTTTCTTCATCTGTCCATAAATCCATAGTAATCTTCTTCATAAATTCTCTTTTCTCAATAAGCAATGTAGTTCCTGCAAAAGCCCTTTCCAATTTATCTAACCAAGGATACTCTTCCTGCAATTCCTTTACACGTTCCTTAGAAACTGCCAATACAGCACCTTGTAACATAGATGGAATTAACAAGCGTTGTTTCGGTAATTTTTCCAATTCATCCTGCCTATCACACATATTTTTTGCCGCTTCACTATAACATTTTATAAAAGATCTAGGTGATAATACTCCATGAGTATCCTGCAAATGATTTGGTACCCATGTATAACTTCTTCCTTTCTTAGAACCGCTGCCCATATATTGCCCTATCATTGCATTCACAAATTCCTCAATCAGGCTCTCGCTCTCAGTAGGTATATACCCCAGCACCTCATCCGGCTTCTCGCTGATTAATCCTTTTGTTAAATGTAAATATTCAATTGCATCTTTGTCTCCGGCATTTGCCATCCGCTTAATGAGCAATCGATACAGTGCCGGAGTACTCCATTCCAATTTCAAAACATTACTTACCAGTTTTGAGGAATCCGGAAAATTTAAAAGTTCTGAATCATACAAATCAGTTCTTAAAAAAATTTTGCATTTAATTCTCTTCCATCTGTGCAAGTGTTCAAACCAAAATGCCAGTAATGTTCTGATATAAGAAAATAAATCCACATATTTTGCTCTAATACGATCCAAGTAATCATAAATGAAAAATAACCATTTGTCATTTTCTTCCAAATATTCGTCTACATCATCCAAGAAACATTCCCATTTTTCAGGATTCTGCCTGATATAGGGAATCCACTCCGAGGGTCTGCTCAATGCTTTATCCGATTGAAGCGTTTTAATAAATTCATCACAAAAATATTCTTTAACAAGCTTCTGTACATATTGATTCCCGTTTAATCTCTGACACAGTAAAATTACAACGCCTCCTACCCAAAAAGCCTCAACGTCTGTCTCTTCAGAAAATTGATTTAACACCGCTTTTGAGGGAAACTTTTTGTCAGATATGTCATATCCTGCAATAAATTGTGAATTATCAGCTCCCGGTCTAAACAGTTCTGCTTCAGAACCGATTATCTGTGCAAATCCGTTTTCATATAATAGTGTCTTAAAAACCTTAGTTTTTCCAGTTCCTCTGCCTCCCAGTACTAAAAACTTATTTGGTTCACGTAAAACAGCATAATCCCGAAGTGGTAAAAAATCTTCCAAATCCGCATTCTCATTTTCTGCAATAGCTGATAATCCTGCTATCACCTCAAGAATTCGTAGCTTATTCATTTTCAACACCCTCCGTTTCATACCATTGCGCGATTCTTTTTGCTATTTTTTGATATGGTTCTCCTAATATTATTTGCCGTATCTCATTAATCTTTTCATCCATTTGCTTTGTACCGTCCGTAAATAATTGTACATCTCTAGACAACAGCGTTTGATATGGCACAAAAATAGGAGTATGAGCAACATCTTGTGCATCTATTCCTGGTTGTTCCTCATCTTCCATATAATAAGAGGAGCAACATATTGTATATGCCTGTGACTTAAATGACTCTTTTTCTTCTGGAGATACACTTCCTGCAGTTCCACACGCACTATCAACCATAGCAATAAAAGGGCGTTCTTTCTGAGACGCTCCGATTGCTTGAACCACCAAGTTCATTCCCTGCCATGATTGTATACTATCCTTTCCAAACAAAACAACACCATGTGGTATCTGAATCGTTATTATTCCACCCATATCATGAAATCCGGCTCTTGCATCCAGCAAAACATAATCAACAGAACATATCTTTTGGATAACACTGATAGCATTATTAACCAATCTCATTAGCTGTTTTTTCATATTACCGGGGATGGCATCCTGATAGTCAATACGAGCTAGCTTTTGCAAATAATTATTATCCATAGCTCCCGATGGAACAATAAACATTTTCCCCACAATGTCTTTCATCAATTGTGGGTCTGTCACCTGATGAATCATCTCTTTCATATCAATACTATCATTCTCCGGAGTAACTGTTGCCTCCAACAAATAATCAATTACCCCCTTTTGAACCTTATCCTCATTTAAGAAAAGAGATGGCAGTCCTGGCGCCTCTATATCGGTATCAATCATCAGAACATTTTTGCCTTCTTTTGCCAAAATCAATGCCGTGGCTGCAAGCGCAGTTGTTCGCCCCATGCCTCCCTTAAAAGAATAAAAAGTAACAACTTTTGGCTTTTTTCCCCTAACCGCCTCATCATATGGCCAAATGGACTTTTCCAACCCATTGCACTCTACCCATGCTTTTTTTGCAATAGCTCTCTCCAACAAAAAATAAGATATATTTTTAGAATCATCATATAACCATCTGTTTTTCTCTATTTCTTCAATCATCTTCTCAATTAAATCACTGTTCTTATTTTGTTTACAGTATATATTATTTCTATAGTACTGATGCAACGCATTTTTCAACAGTTCACTTAATCCTTCCATCTCCGATTGCAAAATTTCTTGCTTAGTACTTATCAGCAAAGCAATACGGCCAGTAACATCACGAATTATTGTCGCTTCATTGACTCTATCCTTGCAATTCCACTTTTCAACACATTCCATAGTCTTTTCCACTAATTGTTCAAATACTGCCATCTAATATTTACTCCTCTACTTGAATTCTACCATCTATCACATCCATCACAATTTTACGAATTAATTCTTCGGTGAATTTCTGTGAAGCCTCTAATTCATCTTGCGAATAAAATATGTCACCTTCATATCGTCTTTCGGGATGCCTACAAAATAAAGCCTCCGGAACCTTTGTATTTGCCATTAGGTTTCCAACTTTTGCATCCAGTATTTGAATGGCATCCAAATACTGGATAATATTATCCCATTCTTTTTCTGTTCCATGTCCTAACCCTCTTGCAGAGCTATCACTCAGACGTTCATACAAGGTTTTCATTACACATTCTGCAGAAAATGCAAAATGACACATCGCATTATCTATTCTCTTATTATTTAACAGCAAGGTTCCATCTACAAAATGGCGCACTGCAGCAACTGGATAATTATCTTTTGTCATAACAAGCCCTCATCTTAAGCAATCCGGAAGAATTAATTTCATTTTAGCACTCTCTCTATGCAAATGTAAATACAATTCCCACCCGGCAATAAATTTAAATTAAATAATTCTTAGGAGAAACGAGAAATTCAATTATTTTCAAATAAGATTTCCCAAAACTGCATATTCTCCTATTATATCATATCTTCCGAACATTGCTGCGGATGCAATCTGTACTGCATCCGCTCCAAAGCGGAGCATTACCTCTGCATCTTCTTTGCTCCTGATACCTCCTCCACCAATCACATGGAATCCATATCTCTTTGCAGACATCAGATAGCTTAAGGTCAGCGGCAACTGCCATGCACCAAAGAAAGAAGTACCCTCGTTGGTCATACCACATGTATTCTGACCGTCTCCGGAAATCCAACTCGGAACTACCGGAACCCTGACAGAGTCCAACAGGGAAACTGTATGAATCCCCGCTTTCTTTAGAATCGGGAAGATAAAATCTGCCGGTAAGTTGACGTTGATTTTTGGCATGATAGGAATCCGACATTCTTCCCTAAGTTGCTTTACAAGATGTGTGATTTTGGGTCCGAGTTCCTCCTCCGCCCATAGGTGATTTAGATAAAAAAAATCAAGCTGGAGCATGGAAGCCCCTGCTTTTTCCATTTGACGGCAAACAGGAATCCATTCGTCTATCTTTAGACTCATTCCCGCTACCGATGCAATGACAGGAACATCTTCCCGGCTTCCCACTGTTTTGCACAGTTTGTCAGCTTCCTCTAAAGTCATAATTTCTTTTTCAAAGGTAGATTGGGCCCAATATCCCTCCTTGGCATGCAAAATCCTTCTGGTGCCTTCTTCCCGGCTCCGTTTATAATCTGATGCCGTTTTCAGTATAATGCCCCCGGCTCCGTTTTCCATGCATTTTTCAATACCAGCAACAGATTCCGTCAATGGACAGGAAGATATTACGATTGGTGTTCTAAAAGTAACTCCCTCAATTATTACCATAGTTCACGCCTCCCTTATTGTTTTCTAATTTTACTGTGATAAAAATACTCTTTTGCCCTGACATTGTATAGCACTGCCAGGTTTTCTATCTTGTGTTTGCAATTCTCCCAATACACCATGGAGTTTTCCCTATAGATTTGTTGATAGATGCCTTGATATTCGGGGAAAGCTTCTTGAATGTATTCCAAGATTTTCTCTTTATAGTCTCCTCTCAGGTTCAGATTTTCAAAATAATAGGTATCAACCCATTTCCTGGTCGCCTCCACTATCTCCTGCAGATTTGTAATCTCCGGGAAAATAGGAGATACAAAGAGATATGTCTCTATTCCGTTCTCCTTTAGTGTCCTCAAGGTTTGTAACCGTTCCTCCACCGTCGAAGCACCCGGTTCCATTGTCCGGCGGAAAGAATCGTCTAAAGTGTTGAGAGAAATTCCCACACGGATTTTTGAAAATTGCTGTAGCAATTCCATGTCTCTGAGTATCAGCTTCGACTTCGTGAGAATTTCCACCGTTCCTCTGCAGTCTGCCAACTGCTGCAAAATCATACGGGTACACCGGGTTTGTTTCTCAATGGGTTGGTAAGCATCTGTCACGGAACCGATTAGAACTACCTGATTATCCCGCACCTTATCAACGCCTCTTAGAGGTCCGCTTTTTACAGCAAGAAAATCCCCCCACTTTTCTTCATATTGATAAAATCTTCTCATAAAAATCGCATAGCAGTATTGGCATCTGTGGGTACATCCCACATATGGATTGATTACCCAGTCAGCCCCCGGAAGCTTTGATTTTACCAGCAGATTCTTACATGTTTGCTCATAAAGCTTCATCCTATATCACCTTATCCTTTCCGGCATGCTGACAATACAGTAATCAGCGCCAACATTCCCGCCAACACAATAGTTCCTTCTGCAAATCCGGTTACACCGATCCACAGTAATGCCAACAAACATCCCAAGACATGTCCGATATTCTCGGACCAGCTCCAATCCTGCTGTGTAATCTCTCCCTTTTGTTTTTGCTCTTCTACCATATGAATACAGAAAACCGTCCCGCCTCCCAGTCCGCTTAGGCACCAAAGTATCGCAAAAGTCCAACTTTCATGGAGAATTGCCATAAAAAGCCCCAAAAGTAATATACACAGTCCCATATGCCCCAGGTATAAAGCTCTTTTCGGGTTAACACTACCATGTTTCTTTAGTAAAGGTTCTACCGACAAGTAAGTTAGCCAGGATATCACGAAAAAAGCTATGGTAAGTGTCATACTTCCAAAAAAGGTATATGACAGGCACATCATTACATAGGCGTAACAGAAATAATGCATCTGATGCAATATCATGGTGCGGTTTCCTCGCGGAACCAGAAACATTCTCTCATTATCCGGAATCTTTTTCAGTCCTGCAGCCAATAACAGCAAAACAATAATCAAGCATATCGCAAGATAATCTCTGTACAGGTAAGCCGAAGCAAAACCCATGACTCTGCACAATCTCTTTTTCCATCTGACAGTCCCACCGCTACATTCGGTTCTGATACTTTGAAGGATAGCCGATAAAAATGCAGTAAGGAAAAAGATTACCGGGAAACAGTTCCGATTCCAAAGGAAACAGGCAATTAAGAATAAGCAGACTCCAAATCCCCAAATGATATCCCGTTTTTCAGGACGATACGGAACCGGAATCATATTCCCTAATTGATAAGCCATACCCAAAGCAACGATTGCAGTAGGAGACAGTCCGTTGGTAACAGCCCAGCAAACCATACCGATTTCAACGCTCCCGGATAGTGCACTATATAGATAATACATACTCTCCCTCCTTACGCACAAAACAGTTCACAGCAATGCTCCCGACAAAGCCAGTACTTTGATTTGTCGTTTTGCAGAATGTCCTGTAGCGGCTTGTCCACTATATTGCCGAGACGATACTTATCCTCACGAACAGCCATATTTCGGTCCAGAGCCCAAAAGCATGCTGTTACAGTCCCATCAGGCAGGATACCGATAGATTTTTTCACGCATCGACATTGAGAGGTACTTTTCTCATGCCCCGGCATTAAGTAATGAAAGTCCAGCGCCGGCTTTTTCCCGGGAAATACTTTATGTATACTACGAATCATCTCAACCGCTCTCCCACACTCTTCTTCACTCAACTGCTCCTGTTCATAATCGGCTCCCCTTCCCACGGGGAAGAAGCGCAATATACTCCATTCATCCACATCATGAAGGCAAAGCCATCGCAGCAGCTTCTCCATTTCTTCCTGCGTGTTGTTCTTTTTGCAGAGAACTGTCTGAACCCCGACATGCACTCCTGCCTTTTTCAGAATATCAATTGCGATGGCTGCATTCTTATGATATCCATCTTTTCTAAGTTCATATGCCTTCCCCGGCAGACAGTCCAGAGTCAATTCCACATCATGGGTACATTTTGCAAGAATCTCAGCTGTAGCTGTATCAATATTTATGCCTGAGGTGCTGATTCCTATTTTTTCGCTGCCAAGCAATTCCGCCGCCCTTTGAATTAATTTAAGGTGTGCTTTATCCATCATAATCTCACCACCTGACATATCCAGTCGTACCTCTCTTTCCGCTTTCAACTCTGCCAATTGCTCCAGAACTTCCTCTTTTTCCTCCAGAGAAAGCTCCTGAAGTTTGCACATCGGGTCGCTTACTGCCCCCATACAACAGATTTGGCAGTCCCATGGACACCATCTTGTCACATCCCAGATTACACTCATTTTTTCCATAAATCCCATCCTCCTCATCTTTACAGATTTTTTCTACTATCATTATACGTTTTGACTTTCTCATGCTTCAACGAAGCTTTTGCCTGATTTTTTCCTATATCGTTGCGCGAATGCGCAACATATTCTTGTCCTTGCCAAAATGAGGTGATATAATTTTTTTACCGGATAAAGGGAGGAATTCTTGCTGTGAATACACAAATGACGTTGAATGCACTAAAGAAGTGTTTGAAAGGGCACACGAAACAAAATTTAACGCATGTGAAGTTTTTGAAAACTGTTCTGACGCCGTACCTCTATCAAAACGAGTCCCCTGATAAGAATATCCATCTATGTGATTCTTATGATAGTACCAGAAACTGGATTTCACATCTGATGAATTACAAATCCTGCACGAAAAGTGGCGCAAACCACGTCCGTTCCATTCTTCTTGATTTAATACATACCAAGCCTGAAAGCATCTCAGAAATTGCTCAAAATTGCCGGACGCTGATAACCAACAGCGACGGTCTGGCAGACGAGCTGCTGGAAATCATCCGACAGGATAGCTTGCTAGAAGCTTCATTTAAAGTTTTTTTAGAGCCTTTGGTTGGTGAGGATTGTTATCTGGCTCTTGCCTGCTGCATTGTTTATAGTCTCTTTCCCGACCACAAAGAACGAATTACTCACCTAATATGTACCTCTTGCAGTGTAGTGGTCAAACAGCCATTACCTTCCGAAGACGATCTTGATGCCTGCCTATGCTTTTTGCAGCAAACATTCAACACGCTATTTCTACATATCAGAAATAATAATTTTGCGATGGATAAATCCGATTCCGAAACAATGCAGAAGCTGGAGAACTGCAAGCGTGTTCTCGCTTACGGTTTATTGTATACAAAAATATCGGGAGAGTTTTATCAGCTTCTAAAAAGGATTGTAAATCAAATGGAAACACTTAAGATGTGGGATGCATTAAATCCAACAGAAAATGGTGTGGAAGCTCTGAATAGTCTCGGGAAAAGAATGGTTTATATAGCAGAGCTTGAAATCCAAATAGACAATCTTAATCTGCTCTTTAGCAATAAAAGAAAACACCCCTACAGCAACTGATAGCAATCTTATCAATGACCATAAGGGTGTTTCCCGTATTGATTCACTATGCGTCAGGAACAACAATCCTAAATATTATGTATTATTTGTTTTGTAGAGTACTTAAATTATTAATTACTGTGGATAAATCAACATCCAGTGCATATAAATATTTGATTAATGTAGTCAAATTAGGAGAATAGGAAAATGTTTCTACTCTGGAAACCATCTGCCGCGTTAACCCACTTTTTTTAGCGACTTCTTCTTGTGAAATATGTAGTGAAATTCTATATTTTTTTAATCCCTTGGCTACATTCCATTCTGTTTCCTTCACATGGCATTCGAAATCAAATTGTTTATCATTCCCAATTTTTTTTTCTATTATCTGTATCATCTGATATTGTTCGTTCTGCATTAGCAAATCCTTTCGTTATTTACATAGAAGCATCTATCATTTCATTGCCACTCCTCCCATAAGGGAGAAGCAGTACGTTTCAATCTCACCGGCACCTATATTGCAATGACTCATATTGCAGTCCTTGTGCTTCCTCTCGGTAACAAATCTGCCAATGTTTGGTTTTGACAGTAATTTTGTCACCTTTCTCGCACACGGTCATACACGTAAAAGCCTCCTTTCCCTCTTGTTTAATATGACTTATTGCGATATAAAGCTCTGCTATTTGATCCGTCGGAATTTGATTGCAGTTATCAAAGTTCCCTGCTTCTCCACTTATGAAGGCTTTTGACAATTCATTCGAAATCATGTCATACCTCCATGTTGATGCATCATATTTGATGCATATCTTTATCTTAGGATATCACTTACCTATGTTTTTGTCAAGCATTAACCGATAGCGTGAAAGGACTCTTGAATCAATGGTTCCTGTAACACGAAAGGACTTGTGCTTTCGCACAAGTCCCTCCTATTTTTGTAAATCATTTTTTAATCCCGTTACGGGAAATTCTCTATTTTTTTGCATCAAAAAAGCATCATATCTTTCTCAACGTACATTAATAGTATACATGAGAGTTTCTTCACTGTCAACAACAATTTTCGTTAAACTAATCTTTTTTTCCGGTCTGCTTGGTATATAATTCAATCAACTTTTGGTCAATTTTATCTAATATCCTTTTTCTGATTTCGGGATCAAGC
The DNA here is from genome assembly GCA_945913255.1 of uncultured Lachnospiraceae bacterium. GTDB lineage: Bacteria > Bacillota > Clostridia > Lachnospirales > Lachnospiraceae > Acetatifactor. The sequence goes on along the minus strand of CAMEDC010000048.1, from coordinate 5,585 downwards.
GGATAAACAGTATCCTTCTTACTGTTACGTGGCTTCAAAATACGCATTTTATCTATTGCACGTATCTGATTCACCTTTGCGATGGTATATTTTTCAACACCGCTACCCATGACGACAATCCCCTGCCCCAGATAAATTTCTGTCTTATCATGTAGTTCCTTTAAGGCCTCTTCCTCTGAATCTGCCGACTTTAAAGGCACTACGGTCACTGTCCCATTGGAAGAAGGATTATCATTTTCTATTACTACAGCATAATGGGTTCCACCCAACTCATTATGTACATTAAAGCCAAAATTGACGTGAACAATATCACCTCGTTTGTAGGTCATAAGCTTAGAAGAATCAAATTCTTTTTCCGCACTCACATAGTATATCCATGAGCTTAACCATTGGCAAATCTTTATTCTCACGTCAATGTCCAAATTATTAATTTCATTACCCAACTCATGAGTTAAATTAGAGACCGTTTTTGTGGTTTCTATTTCATTCTGCGCCTTCAGTGCTGAATAATCTACACATTTTTCCTCTGCCATAGTTCTCAATTCTTTGTCAAATCTCAATGCAGAAATGACCTTATTACGCATTACCATCTTTTGTAATTTTTCATACATCCTTTCACCTTCTTCCTTCTGTTTTTTTCACCACAACCGTGGGAACAATCTTCTGAACCTTCAAAACATCTCATAAGCACATCCTAATAGGCATGAATTCCACTCAGCAAAAAAACCACCTAAATCCGCTGATGGCTTCAGATGGTGTCATATATTACAATCCTAAGAATATCATGCAAATGTCAAGTTGTTCCCAATACACCGACTGTTCTCTCTCAACTTGTGTTTATTCTATTACATTTTTTGACAGGTTGCAACATATATTCCCCATCCCTACTTACAATCCGTTTTTCGTTATCTTTCGTGAAATACCCCTGCCGCAACGTCAACCTCCCTTTCTCTTCTCCAGAAACTTCTCCATGACTCCGGCAATGGCAATGGACTCCTCCGGTCGGAATTTATATGACCGCCCTTGATGTCCGTTAATCATATAGGCGAAGTCACTGATTTCATAGCGAAGACCTTGTCCAAGAAATTTGGAAAAATAACGATCTTTTTTTGACGGGTCTTCATACCGCACCTCGAAATACTGGGTTAACCACCATGGTGACTCTGCCAAAATGTATCCCTTTGTTCCGGAAATTAATAGCTGTCCCTCCGACTTCACGCCGACGCCGCTCTTTGAAAGCGCCATGCCATGTTCATAGACGAAAGATGCCTTTGTATATAGGTCTATTCCGTTTTCGTCCAATATACTATCAAATCGCACCTCTTTATAATCTGTTCCCATTAACTTCATAATGGGAAGTAAGGTATGGCTGCCAAATTCCGTAAAGCCGCCTCCAAATTCGACGTCCTTCCTCTCTCGTAGTTCCGGATCGGTCAGGCGGGTAAAGCACGCCTCCACATCGCAGATTTTGCCGATTGCTCCGCTTTTGGCAATTCCCATCATCTGTACAAAGCCTGGACAATATGCTGTCTTGATGGCCTCCAGAAGAACTTTTCCTTTTTCCTCCGCAATAGCAAAAAGTTCTTCTGCCTGGTCTCTCCGGAAAGCCAATGGCTTCTCACAAAGTACATGTTTTCCTTTTCCCAAGGCCTGTTTTGCATAGTCATAGTGCGTCTCATGGGGGGATGCAATGTATACCGCATCAATGCCTTCCCAGAATTGTTCCAAATCATCGGTCGCCAAATCCAGTTCAAATTTCTTTCCGAATTCCATTGCACTTTCAAGACTGGGATTGTAAACACTGCTGACAATCACACCGCTGACATATTTTGCTTCCGGTACAAAACGCACTGCAATTCGTCCCGTTCCAATGACACCGATGCGGATGATTGGGTGTCCCAGTGCTCTCATCTGCGTAGAAGAGATATTTTTCGTCCTCTCCAGGTAAACCACTCTACAAAACTGTTCCATATAGTCGAAAGTACCATACCAGTCAGAGCCTACCGTAAAGATATCCACATTATATTTCTGGACATCTTCTACCTTCTGACCCGGATGATCTTCCACGATGATTTCATCCGCAAAGCCTGTTTGTCTCACATTTTCGATTCTCTTGTCAAGTGAATCGACAATATTCAGTTTTCCTCTGGATTCATCGTATTGCTCCGTCGTTACCCCGACAATCAGGTAATCGCCTAATGATTTTGCTCGCTTCAGCAGGTTATAATGTCCCTCATGGAACAGGTCAAACGAACCATATGTGATTACTTTTTTCAATGTTTTCCCTCAGACTTTTCTTCTGTTTTTCGGATTACTGCTGTTTTCGCTCGTAAGCAGTACATTATTCATTTTACTCCTCATGGCTGGAAAAGTCTATAGTTTATGTGGTATAACAATATTTCACACGATTTCCTCAATTTGGTTGCACCAGGACGAACGGATTGTTTTTTCGCTTTACTGAAATGGTAACAGTCATTACCCATGTATCTGCCGCCAAATGATGTGCTTCTTTAGTGTATACCAAGTTAAGTCTATAAAATTCTTTGCTACATTTCGATGATAAATTATTTTAGATTTGTTTCTAAAAAATCTACCAGTTCATTAACCTCCACACTCCCAGAGTTGAACAAATAATCTACAATAATTGTCACTAAGTCTGCATCAGTTTTTCTGATTTGATGTAGTTCATGACTTAGCACTTCATAAAGCATTTTTCCATTACTAATCTTTTCAGAATCACTATATTGATTATTCTTAACCCTAGTAGTATAATCTTTGACTATTACATCCAGAGATTTTCCTTGAAACAGATAATCATTTAATTCTCTAAATAGCACAGTATCAATATTCTTAGTCAATTTATCTAACAGATACTTTTCCAAACTTTTAATAGGCAAATAATTAGGTTCAATTGAAAAACCTATATGTTCCTTTCTTATAAATCCTGGGACACTATCCTTTATATCTCTATCTAAAATAATAAGGATTTTAGTCGTACTCAGCGCTAAATTAGACCTGATAGTATCGTTAGCAAAACGCAATACCTGTGTCCATCCACCTACAGCTATAACTAATACACGTTTATTGGATAACAGCCTCTTTTCTCTTAAAATTCTTTCAACAATAGTTTTTGCCATATTATCCTCAACAAGAATAATGTAATCATGACCATAATTAGAAGATTCCAAATTTCTCGTTGCATATACTGGATAACAAGGATTAATGGTTTCCATGCCTCCATCAACATGTCGTTGAAGGTAAAATATATGTTCAGGTGTTATGCTTCTTATTAATTCTATAGAATGTGTTGAAAAAAGAACTACTGTGTTATTCTTTTCCGCTATATCTCTTAAGAAGAATACTAGTCTTCTTAATGCTGAAGAATGAAGAGCTAGCTCTATCTCATCAAGAAACATAAAGGCAGGTGTTTCTCCATATACAACTTTTTTTAAACGTCTTTCAATAGAACTTAAAATAGTCAATAACAAGTTTTCACCGGTTGACATATTAAGCTGACTTATTAGAGACCCCTTATTCTCATAATAATATGGAGTTCTCTTCAATTTCATCACTTGAGCCGCTTCATATTTCAGTACATATAAATTCTTGTAGTATTCTTCATCATCGTGAAGGATACTACCCAGGCTTTTTTTCACAAAATCAGATGCAGCTTCTAAGTTCTCTCTTTCAACAGAAGCTAATTTCCCCAAAAGCGAATAATCTATATCTTTAAATCGGTTCCCAAATACAATACTTCCTTCGTAAAAGCCAGTAATTCCAAGAAATTCAGTTCTAGAAGGGGATTTCCATCGTCCATCTTTTCCTTTTACACTTCGTTTTTTCCCCTCAAATTCGAAATCAATATAAGCCCCTTCTCTTGGAGTTCCAAAATAATCATAAAATGATGGCACATAAAAGGCTGCAGCTGCACATGAAATTACTGTACTTTTTCCCGAACCATTCTCTCCTGTCAACGCATACAAACCTTTTTCAGTAGGTATTTCAAATTCAAAATCATCAATATTTTTTACATTGTGTATTTTTACATTAATTCCCATTATCTTCATCTCCCTCGCATTATTTCTTCGCTCTGATGATCGTCTTCTTCATTTTTATGTATTTTCTATTATGCATTGCTTTCATCATATTTGTGCGTTGTCTTATTTGTATAATATAATACACCGTAATCTTCGTTTTTTCAATAAAAAAAGAGCCGGCTAAGTTCATCAGCTCTGGAGTATTTTTTCATCACGCATAGAGTTTACTGCATAACATCATTGTCTATATAATCAGGAAAGATTCTTTTACATCAAATTCTCACATTTCCATGTACATATACAAAAGATTGAGGTGCGGCAGAAACACCATAATCAGCAAGGGTTTTGGGTCCCTCGAATATATTGAGATTCGTAAGCTTATATGCAATTGCCTTGGCTTTACCCTCATAATACTTAAAGAAGAATTCTGCGCTAATCCCTGATTTTTCCTTCGTCTGTGACCAGACATTTTCAGGAGTATCCTCCAATATTATTTCGATATCAGCTTCAGTAACCACCTGTTTGATCGGAGCGATGCAATAAATGATTTACAAAGTGGAATTAACTTTTAAAAGTGACCCATGGTATAATAATCCGCAAAATATATGTCCTCATAGAAACCTTTCAATAATTATCATGTTCGAAATCATCGATATACGCACCAAGCAATCTAAAATTTCTATTTACAATATAATTTGGTATTGGATTATCTGCATTTGGATTTTTATATACCCAGTATCGGCAATTTGAATATTCCCATTCTTCGGAAATATCCAAAAATACAACCGCTGACAGATTTGATAAACGTTCTGCGGCACAAATACCTGAGTGCAATATATACCAAATTATTATCCTTACTACCATAGGGGAAGTCTTTTGGCGTAAAGTAGAGTACTTGTTCCTCAATACAAAATCCTGCCTTTTTCATCCATGCATACACCAGGCATTCATATACATCTCCATTATCCATATTCGGTTTGTTGATTAATTTGCAAAACTCTAAAATAGTCATACTAGCACCTCCAGCCTCTTAAATATTAATCCTTCCACACCTTTTTCAATCTGGGATAGCCGAGAGATAGGTGTTCCACATTCTTTTGGGGACACACCAAAACCCCGGCGGAACATGCCAATTGCAGCAAGATATGTTCCACCGGGGTTTCAAGGGTTTGTTCTTAACTTTGCTTCTGCTTATCTTTTTTGTTTATCTTTGCTTCTGTTTATCTTTTCCTTCAATCGCTATATTCCAAAATGGAAGCAAATTCTTCTATACTTACGCAGGAAAGTGACTGCTTTACCCACTGATCCAATTTTTCAGGATTGCTTTCTGCAAGGATACGGGCACGCAAATCCTCCGGGACTTCTCCTTTGGATTCCAAAATCAGGAGTAAAGTCTCGACTTTGCCCCGTATTTCGCCAAGGGCTTCACCCTCGGCACGTCCCAAATCCCTGATATATTCATCCTGTGCTTTTCTGTCCCTGACTGCTTTCATATGAGCCTCATAGGTCAGACGTAACTTTCTGCCAAAACTCATTTCTCTCACCACT
>CAMEDC010000047.1 GCA_945913255.1 uncultured Lachnospiraceae bacterium | reverse complement strand
TCGAATATCCTTTACTAACAAGCCACTCATTTCTCATCCCTCCTATTATCAATACTGAAGTATCAGTTATGCGCTGATTTCGCCTAACTGCAATACCGGCGCTTCTTCTCCCTGGTTCTTCCTGTCAACAATACCGTAGCACCCTTTATGCCCTGATACCGCTTATCATCAATACCATCACATCATCAATATTGCCTTTTTCCACTACAATTTGAGGATAATTTTCCATATAGAACCGTTTTTCTTTTGTAAGGCACTCATACCCATAGGATTCCTTTTTCCAGCAAAGCAGATACTTTCTGTCCAGTTTTTCAAACTGAGTCTCATCTACTTTTAAAATGCCATAGTCCGACAAAAGAACATCCGTATCTTCATGAAGAATTACTTTTCCCTGATCAATCAGGTATAAATCATCACATATGCTTTCCAAATCCGAAGAAATATGGGAGCTGATTAAGATTGATCGGTTCTCGTCCTCTGCCATGTAATTCCGCAGGATATCCAGAAGTTCATTTCTCGCCATCACATCAAGTCCCGAGGTGGGCTCATCCAGGATCAGCAAAGATGCTCCATGGCTGATAGCTACCAGTACTTTTAATTTTGCCTTCATTCCGGTTGAGAATTCCGAAAGGCGCTTATTCAAAGGCAATTCAAATTTTCTGCACTGCTCCAAAAAAGCCTTTTCATCAAAATTATCATACATACGCTTCAATACTGCCACGATATCCTTCACGGTAAAGTAAGAACTGAAACCCGATTCCGCCAGCGTTACACCGATTTTCTTCCTGTCTTCCGCGGTCAGTTCACATGCCTGTTTTCCCAGTATTCTCGCCTCACCACTGTTCGGGTGAATCAATCCCAGTATCGCTTTAAACGAAGTGCTCTTTCCTGCACCGTTCTTTCCAATCAGTCCGGTGACACATCCCGGCTTAACCTCCAGGCTCACATCCAATGAGAAATCCTGATATCTCTTCTTTACACTTTTTAACTCAATCATGTCTATCCTCCATCACAATTTCAAACAACGCACGAATCTCGCTCTCCGACATACCGCATCCATATGCCTTGGTAATTGCCATCGCAAGTTCCTCCTCCACTTCTCTTTGCTTTGTCTCCTTTAAAAGCTCCGGATTAATCTGCGATACAAAGGTTCCCTTTCCGTGAACCGTAACCACATACCCCTCTTTCTCCAGGCAGTCATAGGCCTTTTTTACCGTAAGTGCACTGATTTTCAGTTCTCCCGACAATCCCCGCACAGACGGCAGCATTGTATCCGCAGCCAATTCTCCCTGGATAATTGCCATCTTCAGCTGATTCATTATCTGCTCATAAATTGGTACCATGGATGAATTATTGATAATCATATGCATATTGATTTCCTCCATCTATATAACAGTATATAACAGTGCAGATCTGTTGTCAACTGTTATATACTGTTTATTCCAAAAATCTTATATACTGGTCACTTCGCATTTTTTGTAAAGTGACCAGCATTTTGTAAAAATTTAGTTCCTAAATAACACGACCGCAATACGCTAAACTAAAACATTCCGCTTAACCCCTGCTTCTGCTTCTTTTGTATTCTCACGTACATAGATTGCAGCAGGTCCGTCAAAATCAGGCAGAGGTAATTCACCGGATTTCACTGCACATCCTCCAATCAATCCTATCGTCCTGAAAAACAAAGGTTTGGAATGCAATACGCTCAATCTGTCCACTAACACTGGCAGGTGCATGAATTCGCAGGGATTTGCAGGTACAGGAAAATAACTTGCTGTAAAGTTCTTCCATCAACACTGCTTCTTCCGACAATATTTCATACAGACTTCTCTCATCAGCTTCCGTAAGGATCATAAATTCCGATTCCATATTTCCCGATACTGTCCTGTAAATTTTCTCTCGAAAAGCGGCGGAATCCTGATTGACAAAATATTTATTTCGATTATCCAGTATCCCAAAATCAGCAGCGGAGGCATAATACTCATCATCTATTTTCGCAAATCCTGCAAATATCCAATTTATCAGACACCTCGGTGCAGGACAATTCATCATAGTAATAAGCAACCGTACACTCCCTGTACTCTTTTGAAAGCAAAGCGATTTCCCGATGAAGTTTTATCCCATCTTCCTTTGCAATCATTTCCGCAGTAAAATCGAATTCATCGGCAATATCTTCACCGATTTCTCCAAATGATGAACGACTTTTTTTCCGCAGAAAGCTTCGATATGTATTGGCTGCTATTCCCCAGATGTAACCGTAAAAGGTATCCGGATTCCGAATTTTGTCTGTACTTTGCAAAACAGCCAGCACAATATCATTCGTCAGATCCTCAGCGTCCTCCTTATTGGAAACACTAGACAACGCATAAGCAAATATCGTCTTCAGATTTTCCTCCACAAACTCCATCGCTTTTGTCTGATTCAATTTGATTTTCTCCTTTCATGGTGATTTGAAAGCTTTCATCTATATAGTGTCATGTAAATAGATTCGGTTAATTGACAGACAAAAAATCTCATAAAGATAGGCTGCAACTTTCCAATCTTTCCCCCGGAAGTTGCAGCCCTTCATAAATTTTTTCTACTTTCTTGAAATTCCTATCTTTTTGGGGGATTCAGGCACTTCCCCCCTGTTCATAGCCCATATTTACTCTTTTCCAGTGCTATTCTGTTATAGCGCATCTTTCCTGTACCTAAGCTCTTTTTGAACCTCTTGCTGTGCTATTCTTCTGAGCCACTTTTCTTTGCGTCACTTATTACTGCGCTTTTCTTCTGAGTTGCTGTTCTTTGCGTCACCTATTTCTGCGTCGTTTCTCTTTATACCTATTCCTTCTTCTCCACTTCGTTTTGTGCAACTTCTCTTTCTGCCAATTCTCTTTGAACGGCTTCTCGTTGTGCGGCTTGCTTTTGTTCAAGTTCCTTCTGCGCAGCTTCCTTCTTCGCCTTTCTCTTCCGGCGGATTTTTCTGATAATCAGGACAATCACCGCAATCACGATAGTCCAGATAACCAGATGCGGCAGATTTATCACAAACCATACAAAGAAATCCACGGCATCGTCTCTGACATCCTTCAGGCTGTCGACAAAGCCTTCCACAATTCTCTCTCCTGTGGTCTTTTCCTCAACAGGAGTCAGTTCCTTCACCTCACTGACAGACAGATAAACCGTGCTGTAGTCTACCTGGTTATCCATGGTGCGAAGCCTGGATTCCATACTCTCCAGCTGGTACCGAATGTTTGTAAGTCTTTCTTCGATGGTCAGAATATCTTCCAGGGACTCAGCCTGCTCCATCAGTTCCAGCAGTCTGCTCTGTTCTGTTTTCAGTGCGTCCCTGTGGCTCTGCATATCTACGTAGGTCAGTGTCACATCCTCCACACTGTCGGACCTGCGCACCACATTGCAGATGTCCGATACTGACTTTAAGAACTCTTCCAGTCGGTCCTGCGGTATCCGGAGTGTTATACTTGCATCCCGGGAACTGCGATAACCGGAATAAGCACTTCCGTTGTAGGTATCAAGGATTTCTATGTATCCGCCCAGTTCCTTGACACGGGCTTCCAGAGTTGTCATCAACGATTCGAACTCTTTTGTCTCCACGGACATATCCACCGTCTTAATTAGTTTCCGGTTTGTCGCGGCTGCGTTTGGGCTTTCCGTACCGCCCTCGGCACTTGTAATATCCGTGCTACCTGCCGACTCCTCAAGTGACATGCCGTTATCCTTCCCGTAATAGCTTTCCGTGCCGTACGCGATAGCACCTTTATAACTCTCCTCCGCCGCCATGTCTGTGCTTGCTGTGCTGTAGCTTTCCGATGCGCCACATCCGGTAAGCAGCATGGTTGTCAACAGACACAATGCCAATCCTCTGAACCTGTTTCTGCTTTTCATAATTCCTCCCCTTCTGCCATCCGGCCACACTATTATTTGCCTACACCCTATCAGACGACAATTCTTAGAAAAGGTTCTCAATCTTCATAAATTTATTTTTTTCTTCCCGTATTTTCTGCTCGTTGCCGACAACGCACAGGAAATCATCACTCATAAATGCCCGGATATACTCCGCCATGCCGCGAATATCCTCCGGTGTGGCATCCAGCACTTCATTTCTGGCTGTCTGAAGCATCTCCTGTGTCATATCCGCCATATAATACTCTCTGGAGCGGCGACCTTTTCCCGACGCGGTAAGCGGTGTATCCAGTTCGCTGACGGCCCCGATGATATACTGGGTCATCGTCCGCTCATTTGCCTCATAATTGGCAATAAAGTCAGCCGCCTTCTCGAAGACATCAATGGTCTGACCCAGGTTTGGATCACGATAGGACACAAAATAACAACCGCCATCTCTGTAAAAGCTGCACATACAGCCGTATGCGCCTCCCTTGACACGCACATTCTGCCATAAATATTCATACCCCATCATCACACGGAGCACACTCAGCGTTCCTTTATACGGCAGTCCCTTTTTCTTAAAGTTACCGGCACGGCAGACATAAAGCACCTGCCCGGAGGTCATAAAGCCCTCGTTCTTTCTGGTAAATGTCGGTGCATACTTTTCTCTCTCCACAGGGCAGGTATATAGTCTGCTCTTGAAATCAGCCAGCGGACTCTCCAACTGTATCAGAGCCTCTTTATCTCCCGTGAAATCCACCATCAGGTTTTCCGGGCGGAAAATCATCCTGCACAACACCTGCAGACTGTCAATCAACGCATCTTTTTTCTCTTCGAACTTTTCCTCCAGTTCACAGGTAAAACGGAACTGTGAAATACCGCTCAACTCTTCATCTATGGCATCCTTGGTGCTTCCATAGGACAACGCCCTTCCCACCGCCACGGCATGACCGGACTGCATCATAAACTCCTGCGCTTTGGAGTTGCCTTCTGCAAGGACTTCCTTCAGCCGCTTTGTATCCGTGAAATCACTGGTCAGAATCATCTCCTCCATCAGCGAAAGTGCTTTTGGCAGATTCTCATAAAGTGACTTTGTACAAAACTCCATGGTCATAGTATATTTTCCGGGGTCACACACATTGCCGTAGTTATTCTGTGCTACGAAAATTTCACCGGTGGCAAGATTTATTTCATTACATAATTCCGCATAGCTGTAATGCTTCGTATTCAGGTTACAGAACAGATTTTTCAGCACACCCAGATAAGGGAAATATTTTTCCGGAATATCCTGAATTTTAAATATCAGGCGGAAATATCCGATTCCGTTTGTAAAAATATCGTGATGCAGTGCAAGTGTATCTCCCAGCATAAGTTCCTTATTATATACAGGTGCTGCTTCCCGCTTTAGGTCTTCCCGTGTCAGGAGTGGTATTTTCGCCAGATCCTCCGGTGCATCCTCCTTCTCACGGAATGCATCCAGCCGCTCCATCATGCTGCGGATTTCAGCCAGTTCTTCGTCACTCATGCCGGCCTTAATCTCTGCAAGTCTTTTCTTTAATGCTTCGTCCTGTTCTTTTGCAAGACCTTCTTTCGGAAGCAAAATCACCGTTGCCGCATGCTGATTGTCCAGCAGATATTTCTGAACCAGGCCTTCAAAATACCTTTCGCCTGCCTTCTTTCTCAGTGAAGCATAGGTATCGTTCGCCTCTAAATGAATAAAAGGCTTCCCATCATCATAGAGCCAACTGTCCAACGCCTGAAGTCCGTACATTAATCCCTTGGGTGTTGTACCGAAATCCGCCTCTCTGTACTTAAACTCATAATGATTGATTGCCGACAGAATAGCCTTGCTGTCAAAACCTTTTTTCACAATGTCACTCAGGACTTTCCTGATTACGGATTTAAACTCCTCTTCCTTATTTAAGGGTGCTCCTTTTGCAACAATACTGAAAACAGGCTGCCTGCATCCATTGTCAAAACTGCTGAATACATCTTTGCCGATGCCCCGGTCAATCAGCGCCTGCTTCAACGGTGCACCAGGTACGGAACACAATGCAAAATCGAGAATTTTAAATGCCACATAAAGTTCTCTGTCCAGGCTGTTGCCCACAGAAACATTATAAGACAAATACGTATTATCCTCCGCATCTTCTCCCTCTGTGATAGGATATTCCTTTACCACACGTACTTCCTTTTCAAATGCAGGCTCCTCCTGTACCTCGGAATCTACCTGCAGTGCATCAAATTTGGAGAGATACTGCTCGTCAATGTAGGCAAGTTTTTCCGCCATATCCATGTCTCCGTAGAGATAAATATAACTGTTGGAGGGATGATAATAGGTTTTGTGGAAATTCAGGAACTGTTCATAGGTTAGTTCCGGAATCACGGAAGGATCACCGCCGGACTCCACACTATAAGTTGTATGCGGATAAAGTGCCGAAGGAATTTCTCTCCAGAGAATACTGTCCGGATCGGATAATGCGCCCTTCATTTCATTATAAACCACACCGTTATAGGTCAGCGCCCCTTCCTCGTCTAGTTCGTAATGCCAGCCCTCCTGGCGGAAAATCACTTCGTTCTGATAAATATTGGGATAAAAAACAGCATCCAGATACACATGCATCAGGTTCTGGAAATCCTTATCATTGCAGCTTGCAACCGGATATACGGTCTTATCGGGATATGTCATGGCATTTAAAAAGGTATTCAGGGATCCCTTTACCAATTCCACAAAAGGATCCTTCACCGGGAAATCCCTGGAGCCACACAGAACAGAATGCTCGATAATGTGAGCAACACCCGTGGAATCTTCAGGCGTTGTGCGAAAGCCAATGTAAAATACCTTATTATCGTCATCATTGGAGATAAGAGCTACCCTTGCTCCTGTTTTTTTATGTCTACACAGATAGGTGATACTGTTAATGTCCTTAATCTCTCTTTTTTCCAGCACCTCATATGCTGCTAATTCTTCCACTCTCATAATTACTTTTACGTTTTCCTCTCTTCTTTATTTCTGCTCTGCCATACTTCTGTTCTATATATTTCCGTTCAACTATAATTTTCTCAGCGTATCATTTCTCGCCAAAATCTGTTCCTCTACAGTCCCATCAACGCCAGTTTACTCACACCCAGTTCCTGTATTACCAGTCCAACGGCTTCCTTCTGTGCAGGAGTCATCCCCGTCAGCTGTCGGATGTCCATTTGTCTTGTCACATACTCTTTTTTCCGCTTCCCGAATAAGCCCTTTTTCTCTTCAATCACATTGACCTTAACCCTGGCCTTCATTCTGTCATAAAGTTTCACAAGAAAACTGTCCTCATTCAAGTAATAAAGATGTGTTTCCAGCGTGTCCTCCAAATCCGCCTCCGGTAAAATATATTGTTTCACCACCAAGCGCAGCTTAAACAATACATCTTCATCTTCCAGAAGCTCTGCAAAGGTATATTTGCAGCCCACATAGACATGACTGGTATCCTGCATACAGTACTTATAGTCTTCATACGTTATCTTTTGCATATTCAATATCCTCAATTTTATAGCCGCTCATACGCATGGCATCCTGTATCGCTTTCATGGACAATCCGGTTTCCTGAACAAGTTCCTCCGGTGTTACCTTTCTGTGCAGTTCCTCCGCCAGTTCTCTCGCCTTGTCAGAAACCAGATTCACCTTATCTTCTATTTTTTTGTCAATTTTCTCATTGTTAGCGTTTTCCTGAATGTAATCTTCCATGGCATCCATAATCATCTTTGCCAGCATACCCTGAGCTTCCTCCGGTTTCTCCAGACTTCCCAGCATACCTGTCCCGATGGATAGGGCTACATTGCCTTCCCCGATTAAGTCTTCCAGAAAGACTCCCTGACCTGCATACAGCTTTGCAATATCCACTACATCCTTCAGATAAACTTCAATCAGACGCTGTGCCGCAGTTGCCTCTCCTGCCATTGCAGAAATGGTAAACGCCTGAATTTCTCCCTCCGTATAGGTGGGCAATCCCTCAATTTCATTCAGATAATCCTGCAGATAATCTCTCTCTTCGTCAGTCAGGTAGTCATCCGGGTTTACAGGGGCTCCGATTCCTATTTTATGTTTTACCAGATAATCAAAAACCATCTGAAGCTGATCATTCTCCAGTTCCAGCTCCGCAAACGCTTCCCGAACCTGTTCCTCGCTGATACAGTTTCCCTGTTCCTTTGCCTGCTTTCTCACTTTTTCCAGGGTCTGCGCAAATAAAACTTCTCTGTTCATGTACACCTCTCTATGCTTGACTCGCTACATTCTTTAAACTTTTCAATCAACATATTCACTTCGTACTGCCCTGTCATTCGTTTTACTTCACATGTTCATGGGTAAACAGATGATACTGGCAATATTCATAGTTTCCATTACATTTTGAGCAAAAGCGAAACTCCAAAGTCGGGTCATCCTCCTCCGTTCTTCCGCAAATAGCACATTTATGTTTTGTAATCCTGGAATTGCGCTTAATGTCCTGTTTGAACTCCATCTTACGTTTCACCTGTCTGGGATTCAGATGCATATAATTTTTATTTTTCAGATAGAACACCACAAAATTAAGCAAGGATGCCGCAATTCCGGCAACCGCAAACCAGTAATACATACCAAGGCTGTAATACTCCACGAGTTCCACCAGCAGGAAAATACCGTATACGATACCCAACCATTTCACCTTGACAGGAATTACAAACATCAGCAGTACCTGCGCATCGGGAAAAGTTGCCGCAAATGCCAGAAAGATTGACATATTGATAAAATAAGTACTGAACTGTTGTGCCCCCAGATAAAAAAGCGTGTTTGCGACCTGTGGGGTTAAGGCATCGCCAAGGATCAGATAATATAATCCCATGCAGATAAAGCTGCCGATTACTGTCAAAAGGATACCTGTAAAAATGTATACATTATACTGCCAGGTTCCCCAGGTTCTCTCCAGGCTGGTACCGAGATTAAAATAAAACAGCAGCATAATAATAGTAAAAATATCAAAGGAAGACGGAGGTGCTATCACCCAAGTCACCAGCCGCCAGACCTGTCCATGCAGTATCGCGTAGGGATTCAGTGTCAGATAGTTCAGAAGCGTAGGTGCCAGCCAGTTCAGAAGATACCCTATCACATAACACGCTATCAGAATAAAAGTCAGATTAGGAATTGCATATTTGCCAAATTTTTTTTCCCATTTGCTCATATATTTTCATTTCCTTTCGATTTCATACAGGTTGTCATTTTCGTAAAGACATACGAATACATTTTATCATTCCCTCATCTTTTAGTAAACCAATCTTTTCCTACTTTATAGAAAAATCATGATTTTTACAAACTTTTCATATCTTTTGTTCGTTGCATTTTGATTCTATGTGGCGTATAATGCCTTTATATGTCAGCTTTTGGCAATATATTTTTTGTAATTGTTTTTTGTTTTATCGATTAGGAAGGATGTATATACATGGAAAGTATCAACAAGACCGCAACTCTTGGCATCGATATCGGTTCCACTACAGTCAAGATTGCAATCCTGGATGAGGAACATCAGATTCTCTTTTCAGATTATGAGCGTCACTATGCCAATATCCGGGAGACTCTTTCCTCTCTTTTACATAAGGCCTATGAACAGCTTGGTAATCTGACTCTTCATCCCATGATTACCGGTTCCGGCGGACTGACACTTGCCAACCATCTGGGTGTTCCTTTTACCCAGGAGGTCATCGCCGTAGCGACATCCCTGAAGGAACTTGCTCCCAAAACCGATGTTGCTATTGAGCTTGGCGGAGAAGATGCCAAAATTATCTATTTTGAAGGCGGCAACGTGGAACAACGCATGAACGGTATTTGTGCCGGGGGCACAGGTTCCTTCATCGATCAGATGGCCTCTCTCCTCCAGACAGATGCTTCCGGTCTGAATGAATATGCTAAAAATTATAAATCCCTCTACGCAATTGCTGCCAGGTGCGGTGTATTTGCCAAAACAGATATTCAGCCGCTGATTAACGAAGGTGCTACCAAAGAAGATTTATCCGCTTCTATTTTCCAGGCAGTCGTAAACCAGACCATATCCGGTCTTGCCTGCGGAAAACCAATCCGCGGACATGTGGCATTCCTGGGCGGTCCTCTGCATTTTCTGTCGGAACTGAAAGAAGCATTTATCCGCACGTTAAAACTCGACGAAGAACATATTATTGATACGGATAATTCCCATCTTTTCGCTGCCATCGGTTCTGCCTTAAATGCAAAAGAAGATGTGACCTATACGCTTGAGGAAATGGTAGCTAAACTGTCTTCCGATATCAAAATGGAGTTTGAAGTGGAACGTATGGAACCGCTCTTTGCAGACCGGAATGCATACGAAGAGTTTAAAGCACGGCACGCAAGGCATCACGTGGGAACCGCTTCCCTCTCCGATTATAAGGGAAATGCATTCTTAGGCATTGATGCCGGTTCCACCACAACCAAAATTGCCCTGGTTGGCGAAGACGGCTCTCTTCTATATTCTTTCTACAGCAACAATGACGGCAGCCCCTTAAAAACTGCCATTCGTTCTCTGAAAGAAATATACGAACAGCTCCCCGAAGAGGTACATATCGTCCGTTCCTGTTCCACCGGCTACGGTGAAGCACTGATGAAAGCCGCCTTTTTATTGGATGACGGAGAAGTGGAAACCGTTGCACATTATTATGCTGCAGCTTTCTTTGACCCCCAGGTAGACTGCATCCTTGACATCGGCGGTCAGGACATGAAATGTATCAAAATAAAAAACAAAACCGTAGACAGCGTCCAGCTCAACGAGGCATGCTCTTCCGGTTGCGGCTCCTTTATTGAAACCTTTGCCAAGTCCCTGAACTATAGTGTCCAGGATTTTGCACAGGCTGCACTCTTTGCAGAACATCCCATCGATTTGGGTACCCGCTGTACTGTTTTCATGAATTCCAAAGTGAAACAGGCCCAGAAAGAAGGCGCAAGCGTTTCCGACATTTCCGCCGGTCTTGCATATTCTGTCATCAAAAATGCTCTGTTTAAGGTAATCAAGGTTTCCGATGCCTCCGAGCTTGGAAAAAATATCGTGGTTCAGGGCGGCACCTTCCACAACGATGCCGTTCTGAGAAGCTTTGAAAAAATTGCAAACTGCGAAGCAATCCGTCCCGACATTGCCGGAATTATGGGTGCCTTCGGTGCTGCCCTGATTGCCCGTGAGCATTACGAAGACGGCTATGAGACAACAATGCTCTCCTATGAGAAACTCTGCTCCCTGCAGTATGAGACGAGCATGGCTAAGTGCAAAGGATGTACCAACAGCTGTCGCCTTACCATCAACAAATTTTCCGGCGGGCGCCAGTTTATTTCCGGGAACCGCTGTGAGCGCGGTATCGGTGGTCAGAAAAATGCACACAATGTTCCCAATCTGTTTGAATACAAGCTGAACAGACTCTTTTCCTACTCTCCTCTGGATGCTGATCAGGCTCCCAGAGGCACCGTTGGGATTCCAAGAGTCTTAAATATGTACGAGGATTACCCCTTCTGGTACACCTTTTTTACAAAACTTGGGTATCGAGTCATTCTCTCTCCCAGTTCCAACCGAAAAATTTATGAACTTGGAATTGAATCCATTCCCAGCGAATCCGAATGCTATCCGGCAAAGCTGGCTCACGGTCATGTAACATGGCTTATCAAACAGGGGGTTGACTTTATCTTCTATCCTGCTCTGTTCTATGAAAGAAATGAAGTAGAAGGCGCAAACAACCACTATAACTGCCCTATCGTAACCTCCTATTCAGAAAACATAAAAAACAATGTGGAAGAAATCAGCAATGGGCAAATGCGCCTGCGTAATCCCTTTATGTCATTCCGTGATCTTGGAACTGTGACAGAGGCTCTATTAAAAGAATTCAGTGAATTGCCCGCTGCCGAGGTAAAAGAAGCAGCGGTCGCCGGCTGGCAGGAACTTGCTGACACCAGAGCCGATATCCAAAAAAAGGGAGAGGAAACCTTACAGTATTTAAAAGAAACCGGGAAACGCGGCATTGTCCTTGCCGGACGTCCTTACCATATTGACCCGGAAATCAATCACGGTATCCCCGAGTTAATTACTTCTTTTGATTTGGCAGTGTTGACGGAAGATTCCATCTCCCATTTGGGTCATCCCGAAAGACCTCTGATTGTTTCCGATCAATGGATGTACCACTCCAGACTTTATGCAGCAGCAAGCTATGTAAAAACAGTAGATAATCTGGATCTGATTCAGTTAAATTCTTTTGGCTGCGGATTGGATGCGGTTACCACGGATCAGGTAAACGACATTCTTTCCGGATCCGACAAAATTTATACCTGCCTGAAAATTGATGAGGTAAACAATCTCGGTGCTGCCAGAATCCGTATCCGTTCTCTTCTTTCCGCTATTAAAGTAAGAGAAAAGCTGAACCAGAAACGCACCATCCGTTCCTCTGCCATTGAAAAAGTTTCCTTTACAGAGGAAATGAGGAAAAACTATACCATTATCTGCCCTCAGATGTCCCCTATCCATTTTGAAATTCTGGAACCGGCTTTCAGAGCCTGCGGTTACAATTTTGTCGTGCTGGACAATGACAATAAACATTCCGTCGATGTGGGATTAAAATATGTCAATAACGATGCCTGCTATCCTTCCCTTCTGGTAGTCGGTCAGATTATGGAAGCATTGCTTTCCGGCAAATATGATTTGAATAAAACTGCTATCATCATGACACAGACAGGCGGTGGATGCAGAGCCACCAACTATGTCGGTTTTATCCGCCGTGCTTTGAAAAAGGCTGATATGGCTCAGATTCCTGTTATTTCATTGAATCTTGCCGGCATCGAAAGTAACCCCGGGTTCCATTTAAATGCCGACCTGATGCTTCGTGCTGCCATAGGGGCTCAGTTTGGGGACATCTTTATGAGATGTGTTTACAGAATGCGTCCCTATGAAGCTACCCCCGGCAGTGTCAATGCAGTTCATCGGAAATGGCTGAAGGTTGTACAGGAATTTGTTTCCGCAAAACACATCAATCTGCCGCGTTTTTACAGGCTATGCCGTGAAATCATCCGGGATTTCGACAGTATTCCCATTCTGGATATCGAAAAACCCCGTGTCGGTATTGTAGGAGAAATTCTTGTAAAATTCTCTCCCGCCGGAAACAATCATCTGGTTGAGCTTTTGGAGAGCGAGGGCGCTGAAGCGGTGGTCCCTGACCTGATTGATTTTATGCTCTATTGCTTCTACAACCAGATTTACAAAGCAGATAACCTTGGTATGAGCAAGAAAACAGCCCGGAATTCAAAACTGGGAATCTGGGCAATTGAGCATCTGCTTCGGGGCACAGCCGTAAAAGAGTTCAGGAAAAGCAAACACTTTACGCCCCCTACTCCGATCCGGGAAATTGTTTCCTTTGCAGAACCCATTGTATCCATCGGTAATCAGACCGGTGAAGGATGGTTTCTCACAGGAGAAATGGTGGAACTGATTCATGACGGTGTGCCCAACATCGTATGTACACAGCCTTTTGGCTGTCTGCCCAACCATGTTGTTGGTAAAGGTGTCATCAAAGCCCTGCGAAAGGCCTATCCCCAGTCCAATATCGTGGCAATTGATTATGACCCCGGTGCCAGTGAAGTAAACCAGTTGAACCGTATAAAGCTGATGCTTTCCACAGCATATAAAAACCTGAAATAAAAGATGCGTCCCGTACGGGACGCATTCTTTATGATGCAGCTGCAGTTCTGCTTTCCAGATATTGCTGTAGTACCGCTGTCACTTCTTCGGCTGTCAGACCTGTATCTGAAATCAGTTCGCTTACTGTCTCCAGCTCCTTGCGCTTTTTCTCCTGATAAAGTTCTTCCAGCTCACGTTTTTCCGACTCTACCCGAATCATCAACGCCTCGATCAATTCCTGCTTCGCAGCAATTTTTTCTTCAATACTTTTTCTCTGCCCTCTTGCCATAGCTGTCTCCTTTCATAGGGATTTGTACACTTTCGCTTCCGTACAATCCTTTTTACAGTATATGGACAAGATGGAAAAATATTCATCCTTTTATCGTTCTTTCAAAGCATTTGCAAGTTTTGTCAACGCTTTTTCCAGAGTAGCTCTGGGACATGCCATGTTAATTCTCTGGAAACCAGAGCCTTCAGATCCAAACATCCTGCCCCCATCCAGCCAAAGCCCTGCTTTATAGATGACAAGCTTATCCAGTTCATCATCACTGATGGAAAGTTGTCTGAAATCAAGCCAAAGGAAATAAGTTCCCTCCGGCTCAATCAGCCTCACACCCGGCATATGATCTTTGATAAACTCTCTTGCAAATGCCAGATTTCCCTGCAAATACACGGTCAACTGTTCCAGCCAGTCCCTTCCGTAACGATACGCGCTCTCACACGCCACCAATCCCATCTGATTCAGCTGGCTGTAGCCAGTCTTATCAATCTCCTTCTTAAAAGCTTCTCTCATATCAGGATTGGCAATAAAAATGTTGGAGACCTGAAGACCCGCTATATTAAAAGTCTTACTGGGCGCTGTACAGGTAATGGTAATGTCACGGAACCGCTCATCCATTCCCGCCAGCACAATATGTTTATGTCCCGGATACACAAAATCCTCATGTATTTCATCGCTTAGTATGGTGATGTTATGCTTCAGGCAGATTTCTCCCAGGTTTTGTAACTCTTCTCTGCTCCACACTCTGCCGACAGGATTGTGCGGATTCACCAGAATGAACATTTTGACACGGTTTTCCTCGATCTTTCGTTCCATGTCTTCGAAATCCATCATGAAGTATCCGTCTTCTTCCTTCAACAGGTTATCTACCAGAACACGCCCATTATCCTTTACCACCTGACCGATGGAATAATAACCGGGATTCTGCATCATGCAGCCGTCCCCCTCTTTTGTAAAAGCATGAATTGCTGCCGCCGCTGCATAGACAATACCCGGTGTCTTTACCAGCCATTCCGGTCTTACCTCCCAGTCATGATAATTCTTCATCCAGGCATGCACAGCTTCAAAATAGCTTTCCTTGACCTCACTGTAACCATAGATTCCATGCTTTGCAGCCTCAATCAAGCTTTCCTGCACTTCTACAGGTGCCTGTATATCCATATCCGCAACCCAGAGAGGCAAAAGTCCCTCCGGCTTTCCTCTCTCAGCAGCGAAATCATATTTTAAGCTGTTCGTACCCTTTCGGTCAATAATCCGGTCGAAATCATACTTCATTTTTGTCTGTCCTCCCTTTTCTCACAGATGTAATAAGCAGCCCAAGCCTTGCTTCCTATATTTTCGGCTCATATTCGGCAAGTAAATGAACCACCTCATTGATATAATCCACAAAATAGTACTTCCTGATATAATAGTCAAATACAATTCGTTCGGTTCCATCAGTAAAATGAATAATAAGCTTTGAATCGGTTAAATAGCCCGCGTCATTAAACTCTTCCTGTAGCTCTGCATCCTTAATCTTACAATACTCCAGGAAATAGAGTTTATTGATGGTCTCCTTAATAACAATCCCTCTTTTTGTAAAAAGCAGTCCCTCCTTACCCGTCTTGAACAGCGTTGTATCCAAAAAGGCTGTCACTTCATCCATTTTCATAGGAATACAAAAGTACTTTAAAAACTTATCAATCTTTTTCTTATCCCACTTTGTACCTGTAGGATAATACCAGCGCAGATTCTTTACCTTGATCATATCGCTGTATTTCTCAAAAACAGCCTGCAGTTTTTCTTCCTTTGTAAGCCCCGTTCCCGGCGACACAGTATCATCCATTTCTCTCATTTGCTATTCCTTTCCGGCCGCTGCCTTACAACATTGCATTTTGCTCTATCCGGATCTGCGCTTTTCATTCTTTGCCTTTTGATAACTTTCTGCAAAATGATTGACTCCATAATAGTGAATATAGCACATAAACAACCTTAAAAAAGTAGATGGATGAAATACTTCATTCATCTCTTCCAACGTTTTATATTGCGCCATCAGTTGAGGGATTTTCTTAATCGGAAGTCCCTCCATAAATATAAATTCTTTATCCTTCACTATTGTTTTCCTTAAGTACTCCTGGAAATTATCATACTTCTGATGCAATTGTACTACTGTCATCAATGAGAAATTATAGATATCTGCCTCCATGTTAATTGATAAAACAGCGATGGAACCATCATCTACAATTGTATGATACTCCTGTTCCTCAATTCCGAACTCCTCACTAAATGCTCTTTGTATCCATTTTCGTATAAATTGTTTATTAATATTGGAACCATCGGTAAAATCTTCCTGTTCTAACTGCTCTCCTATCGTAGCTGCCCATTTGGCAGGATAATCATTTCTCTTAGTATTCGCTATTTTCGTCAGAATTACTTTATTGTCATCTGTTACTATCACCAAATGCATACACAGACTGTTAGGATATAGCGCTCCGTTTCCTCCATAAGCATCTTTTACAGCTTCCTGAAGCTTATCCATATTATTTCTAAAATAGTTCCAGACATAACTTGTCAAACTCCAATCTGTCTCACGTAAAGTCAAAAAGATTTTCTTATCCGTTTTGCTGAAGTTTGGCTGCGCATTTGCCAACATCCAACGAGGGCTATTATTTCCCTTACTAACTATATTTTCATAATCAGCAGTCTTACAGTATTCCTGATACCCCTCATTCATCTCACTCTTGCTGTCACTAAAACTAAATTTTGTCGCAATGACTTGATCAATCACAATATCTTCCGGCTTCCAGCCGCAAAAAATATCTTTCGCCATATACAGAACTTTATCATATCCCCATGAGTATCCTGTCAATTCTTTCACATATTCCAGTGTATCAGCAGAATGTTGCAGCATTTCTCCGGACAGGGTATGCGGAATACTCCTATTGTCCATAATTCTTTTTAAAACTACTTCGGCTATCATAATAATTGCCAGGCATATCATGGCAATGCACACGAAGTGAAGCGACCAGCTGTTCTTCGGATCAAAATGACTGATAAAATCTTTCCACGGTTGGCTGCTTCCAGCAGGAATCGCATTTAAAAAAGTGGAGCCTATGTAGGTTAATAAGAACCCTTTGGCTACATTACCTTTCTTTACGCTCAACGAATATAACCATTCAACCACTTCTCATACACTCCTCATCTTTTTCTATATAATCTGCCATCAATTTACCCGATAATATATGATAAAATATGATAAGCACCAAAATGGCTCACATGGGCTTTTCCCCTATAAATCGCCCTTTTTCAAGTTTTACCCTATTGCAACTCGTACGGCGTTACCTGATATACATAATAGTTCAGCCAGTTGCTGTACAGGTTGTTGCTGTGGGAACGCCATTGCAGCAGTGGGCGCTCCTTCGGGTCATCTCCCGGATAATAATTATAGGGTATCTGGATAGGAAGCCCCTTATTCAAATCTCTATGGTACTCATTGTCCAGGGTATATCTGTCATATTCCGGATGACCTGCCACAAAAATTTTCTTTCCACCCTCTGCGATTGCGAGGAAAACACCGGCAACAGGAGATTCAGCAAGCACGGTCAGTTCCTTGCAGGCATGTATTGCTTCCGCCGGCGTTTCCGTGTGTCTGCTGTGAGGGGCCAAGAAAATATCATCAAAACCTCTGACAAGCGGAATTTTCCGGTTGGATACTTTATGTTCGTATACACCGAATAATTTCTGCGGCAACTGCTTTTTATTGATTCCGTAATAATGATAGAATCCTGCCTGTGCAGCCCAGCATATGTGCAGGGTAGATGTCACGTGGGTTTCTGCCCAGTCAAATATTTCGCAGGTTTCTTCCCAATAATCTACCTCCTCAAAAGAGATATCCTCCACAGGTGCTCCCGTCACAATCATTCCGTCAAATTTCCTGTCTCTGATTTCATCCAGCGTCGTATAAAATTTATTCAGATGACTTGCCGGTGTGTTGACGGACACATGACTTTTCACATTCATGAAGGTCACATCTACCTGCAGGGGGGTATTGGACAGTGCACGCAGAAGCTGCAGTTCAGTGTCCTGTTTTACCGGCATATTATTTAATATCAGCACCTGAAGGGGACGAATATCCTGATGCATTGCACGGAATTCGTCCATCACAAATATATTTTCATTTTCCAGAATTTCTTTTGCAGGTAAATCGCTTTGTGTTTTAATCGGCATCTTTCAGTCCTCGTACTTTCTTTATATTATATGGAAATCTCGTATTGTCTCAGGAAATCATCCTCCGACAGGATTGGTACTCCCAGTTCTTTTGCCTTCTTATTTTTAGAGGAAGCAGAGTTGATATCATTGTTAATCAGACATGTTGTTTTTCCGGTAACGCTTCCTGTCACTTTTCCGCCTTTTTTCTCAATGATTTCCTTCAAATCATTTCTGCTGGCAAAGTGGTTCAGGCTGCCTGTCACAACAAAGCTTAAGCCAGTCAATGTCTGGCTGCCCTCTTCCACCGCAGGTACTTCCACCTGCAGTTCTGCCATCAGATGTTCCAGCTTTCTGAGGTTCTCCTCATCACGCATATATTCCACAAACGCCGATGCAATGACCTCTCCCACTCCTTCAATGGCACTCAGGGTCTCCACATCAGCGACCTGCATTCGTTTCATGTCGTACTCAAAATATCTGCACAGCATTTTTGCATTGGCAGCGCCGATATTGGCAATTCCCAGGCCATAAATCACTCTGGGCAATGTTGTCTTCCTGGAAGCATCAATACTATCAATCAGATTCTGATAGGACTTTTCTCCGAAGCCTTCCATTTCAACAATCTGATCCTTGTATTTCTCCAGATGATATAAATCTGCATATTCCCGGATAAAGCCTCTGTCAATAAATTTCTCCAGAGTGGCTTCCGAAAGCCCGTCAATATTCATCGCATCACGGCTGACAAACAGCGTGAATGACTTAATACATTTCGCCGGACATGCCGCATTGGTACAATAAAGCGACTGCACTTCATTTGTCTGTCGGATTTCCGTTGGTTTTCCACAAACCGGGCATACAGCAGGTATTACCACGGTATCACTGCAAGTCAGATTTTCCGCAATCTGGGGAATAATCATATTCGCCTTATAAACGGTAATTCTGTCACCTAACCCAAGATGTAAGCCCCTCAGGATACTGATATTGTGAACAGAAGCCCGGCTGACGGTTGTTCCCTCCAGTTCCACCGGTTCAAAAATAGCAACCGGATTAATGAGACCGGTTCTGCTTGCACTCCATTCAATCTCTTTCAATACGGTTTCCCTCAACTCATCAGCCCATTTAAAAGCAATGGAGTGGCGGGGAAATTTCGCTGTCCTTCCCAGAGACTGCCCATATGCGATATTATCATAGGAAAGGACAAGTCCATCCGACGGGATATCATAAGTATCGATTTTCTTCTCAAACAAAGCAATGGTATCCAGAATCGTATCTTCCATCACAAGATAATGCTCCACAACTTCAAAGCCCTGCTTCTGAAGAAAATCAAACTGTTCCTCCTGAGAATTATGAAAATCTACGTTCTCGGCGCTGACAAGCGTATACGCATAAAACCGAACATTTCTCTTTGCAGTGATTTCATTGTTCAGCTGACGAACGGAACCGCTGCACAAATTCCTCGGATTTTTATATTTGGCTTCCGCATCCTCAATCTCCGCATTCATCCGCTCAAAATCCGAATAAGTGATAACAGCCTCACCGCGTACCACCAATTTTCCTCCAAAAGGAATTGTCAGCGGAATATTCTTAAAAGTTCTTGCATTATTTGTAACAACCTCTCCGATTTCACCGTTTCCGCGCGTAACCGCTTTTGCAAGTTTTCCTTCATAGTACGTTAGTACTATTGTCAATCCGTCCAGTTTCCAGCTTAAAATTGCAGGATTTCCTTGCAGCCAATCTCGCAGTTCCTCTCGACTCTTTGTTTTTCCAAGAGACAGCATCGGACTCTCATGTCTCTCCTTCGGCAACTCATCTACTGCTTCATACCCCACATTTACCGTTGGGCTGTTGGCAAGAATAACACCTGTCTCTTCTTCCAGCTTCTGCAATTCATCATAGAGAGCATCATATTCAAAATTACTTATCAGTTCCCTGTCCTCTGCATAATATGCTTTTGCTGCATGATTTAATTTTTCTACAAGATATTTGATTCGTACTACCTTTTCTGACTGCATATTGTATATCACCTGTCCCTCTGATAATCCGGAGACTGTAATCCACAGTCCCGATATAGCTGCTGCACGTCCTTTTGTTCCAGTTCCCGATACTCTCCCGGCTTTAAATTTTCCAGTTGAACATGCATTACTCTGATTCTTTTCAGGCTCTGAACTTTATAACCGCAAACAGCACACATCCTTCTGATTTGTCTGTTGACTCCCTGAGTCAGTACTATTTTGAATGTATATTTCCCGACTTTTTCCAGCTCACATTCCCTGGTTTTCACGTTCAATTCCTGCAAAAAAATCCCCTGTGTCATACGGCTTAAAAAATCATCCGTTATTTCTTTGTTTACTTTTACAATGTACTCTTTCTCATGCCTGTTTGCTCCCTTCATCATCGCCTGAATCAGGTCACCGTCATTTGTCAGCAAAAGCAAGCCTTCCGAATCCTTGTCCAGTCTTCCGGCATAAGTTACTCTTTCCGGGTACTTTACAAAATCCATTATTTTTTTCTCCGCATGCGGATCTTTTTCCGTACAGGTAACCCCTATCGGTTTATAGAACGCCAATACAACAGTCTTTTTTTGCCCCTGCATTTGCTTTCCGCCGATCAGGATCTCATCTGTCAATCCCACCTGTTGCCCCGGTACTGCAACCGTGCCATTCACCAGTACTTTTCCCTGTTCAATTATCCTATCTGCATCTCTGCGAGAACAGACACCACAGTGAGCCAGATATTTGTTCAATCGTATTTTATCCATGATATTCTTCCATATCCTTTAATGGTCGTATTTTCGGAACACCGTTTCCTTCTGTCAGTCCCGTTTTTGCCATTTTATCAGCAAGCTCATTATACTCCACATTTGTATGTGCCGCCACCTTAGTAAAGCGGATGGAAATATCCTTTCCCCAATCTCTCATAGCCTTTGCATATTTCTGTGTCAACTCTGTTTTTGCGCGCCACTCACCGGTAACCCATTTTTCAATGCCCTGATAATCATAGCGTAATTCTATCCCTGAAAATTCATTCAACATGGCAGTTTTTACAGCATACATTGCCCCCAGCATTTCTCCTGTCACATTCCTGTGCTGCAGAGACTTTTCCTGATCTCCGTTTCCGTACTCTGTATAAATACGTCCGTCAGGAAGAATAAATACGCAGCCGAAAGCATATTTTTTCAACGAATCCTCGTAGCTTCCGTCCACATAAGCCAACAGAGTACCCGGCTCAGGTAGATCCCGTCCCTCTGTCTTTGGCAGACTGGACATTTCCCCCGCAAAGACCTGCGCTTCACGGAGTGTCGGAAAACTCTTATACTCCGCACCCGAATATCCTTCAATAGCCTCTCTGCACTCTTCCCAGCTTTGAAAAACGCCTGTTATTTTCCCTTTTTTCACAGCATAGAATTTTTTGGCCGCCATATTTGTCTCCTATATTTATTCCACCGGTCTGCAGAACCACGAACATCATTATATCAATTTTCTATCAAAAAAGAAAGCCCTGCTTTTTTTAGCTGAGCTTTCTTCTGTCATAAAATGCGAAATCATTTTTTCCGCTTTTTTTCACATGATACATTGCATCATCTGCATAGATAATCAACTGTTCCGCATCCTCCGTGTCGTTTGGATAGGATGCAATTCCAATACTGCCGCATACTCTTGCCTGATTTCCGCACAGGGAAAACGGCTTGGAAAAAATCTGTCTGCACTGATAAGCTGCTTTTTCTACTATCTTGGGCTGCGCACTCTGAAGAATCAAAATAAACTCATCACCTGCAAACCGATAGGGTGTCAGGATCTGCGACTCCATCTCTTTCAGTCTCCCCGCTATCTGACGCAATGCATCATCTCCTGCAGTATGTCCAAGCGTATCATTTATGATCTTGAAATCGTCAATATCAATCATCATAATGGTACAGGGCTTTTTCTCTTTAATCAGCTGGTTTAAATCCCCCATAAACTTACTTCTGTTCGGAATTCCCGTCAGGAAATCATGTTCAGAAGCAGATTCCACAATTTTCTTTGCTTCCTTCAGTTCCTGAAGCAATTTTCGTCTCCGGCGGTTGTCAATGCCTACCCACACAATAACGGCAATCAGTACCATAATAACAATACATCCCGGTATCAGTGTCTCTTTATTTCTTTGAAGGAATGGAGTCTTATAGTTCACAATCTCCGTTTCCTCCGGCAGGATCGAAAGACTGATTCCAAACTTTTCCATCACCTGGGCATCCACACAATATATATTGGGACTGTCCACCGGAACTTTATCATAATATGTACTTGTACCACTGATAATCGCTTTCGCCATTCGGGCAGCTATTTCTCCCGATTTATACATGGACGCTATATTTCCGCCAAGAAGCCCTTCTCCGATACCACCCTCTACCATTCTCAAGGCAGGTACATTTGCCGACTTTGTTATCATATTAATTGCCTGACTGTTGGTATACTTCTTTCCGCTTGCATCCTCCGTCATAACAATATAAATCAGAATGCTGTCATCTGAGACCTTCGACAAAGCATTATGGAGATTATATGTGGAAAGTTGTGACGTGTTAATCTCGGAAAATTCCAACTCAGGATATTGTTCGGCGCACTTATAGAATCTCGTCCGTTCCGCTTGTCCGGTAATCGTGTCATCCAAAATGGCAACCACCTTTTGGGCATCCGGATTGATTTTCAGTCCCAGTTCAATATTATTTTCAACGGAAAGCTTTTCCAGTACACCTGTTACCATTGGTTCCTGCACCGCTTCCGCTGCCAGTTGTTCACTGTTGACTCCTTCAAAAACCAAAGGAATCCCTTCAAACAATTCCTCCCGGTATTCCAATGCAAAAATCAGTGCCGCATCATCCCCAAGGATTACCGCATTATACGGCTCCACATGTGCCAGACGATACGCCAGGCCATCATGAAAAAGCTGTAAGGATGTTTCATCATCCACCCGCTTTGTATCCATAAACTCATAGTCCAGGGTGACACCGTTTCCCAGTCCTGCCTGTATTCCTTCTATCTGCGTCTGCACCTGTTCCCATGCATAAGAATATGAGCTGATAAACAGCACTCTTTTTTCCGTTTCTGCCGCGTGTGTCCTCACTCCTGCAAAACACCAGCAAATAATCATCAGTAAAAAAAGCTTTTTTCCAAATTTTTTCATGCTTTATCCCCTAATGATAATATAGTATAGTACTATTTTACCACTTATCCTATATTATTCAAGAATTTTATCGCGATTTCATATCAATTGCCAGAAATTAACATACATGAGAAATGTGTCAATCATATTATTAAGCAACACATCCTGCTGTCGCACATAAAGAACTTCGATCCTTTTCCAGTATTTCGTCCTAGATTTCTT
>CAMEDC010000046.1 GCA_945913255.1 uncultured Lachnospiraceae bacterium | reverse complement strand
TGCCTCTTGTCACAGCCTCCAGTACAGTTTCATCTTCCGCAAACTGCGGATTTTTTTGTAACAAACGCACAACACAATGAGTTGCTGTGATGATTCTTCCCTCGTCTGGTTCTTCCAGTCCCGCTATCATTTTGAGCAGAGTGGATTTTCCCGTTCCATTGATGCCGATAATTCCGGCCTTTTCGCCTTCTTCCAGAAAGAAGCTTGCATTGTGGAACAGCTTCCGTTCCCCATAAGACTTCGTAATGTTGTCTACTGTCAGGATATTCATGCAGTTACTCCTCTAACGCCGCATAGGTAGCCATACGTAGCTTCCTCACCGCCGGCGTCGTACCCGCACCGCATCTCTGTATAAAGTATAAAAGCACCAGGTCTTCAGTGGAATCCATTGTGACGTAATTTCCTGTCCAGCCATCCCAGCCGAACTCCCCAAGTGTTGCATTGCTTCCTGCTGCTCCCTGATTAATCAGCACACGCATCAGACACCCATAACCATACCCCAGAACACTATCCCAGATCAGTGTACGGCGCTGATGCTCCGTCAATCTGTTCTGTGTCATGAACTCCACGGTCTTGCGTCCCAGAATCTGTCTGCCCTGATACATGCCCTTATGTGTCAACATGGATGCAAAATGGCTGTAATCATCCAGCGTGGATACCAACCCCGCACCGCCGGATTCAAAGGCAACATCCTCTTTATAATATTCACCAAGATGGCTGCCGATATGAGGCACCAGCTGCCCATCTTCCGTAGGTTCATAAGCCTGCGCAAAACGCCCCAGCTTCTCCGCCGGTACATAGAAGCCTGTATCCTTCATCTCAAGCGGCCCAAACAGCTCCTCCTGCAGGAAAACCCCATACGGCTTGCCTGACGCCGCTTCAATTACACCGCCCAGCACATCTGCCGAGAAGCCGTACATCCACCTGTCACCAGGCTGGAAAACCAGAGGAACCGAAGCAATGCCCCGCATATACTCCTGTGTGTCCACTCTTTCCCCCGCATTTCTGCGCGCAACAAAGGTTTCCACCACTGTCTGCATTCTCCTGCCGGGTTCCGTCTCCGCATCAGGATAAGTTATACCGGAAGTCATATTTAGCAAATCAAAGATGGTAACTTCCCTCTCTGCCTCAACCTCACCCTTCTCATCATCCCAGACCTTCTGTCCCTTAAAGCATGGAAGATATTTCGATACCGGATCCCATAAATCCAGTTCTCCCCGCTCAACAAGAATCATGGTTGCCGCCGCTGTCACTGGCTTACTCATGGAATACAGCCGAATGATGGTATCCCGCTGCATGGGAACACCTTTTTCCGCATCTGCGTAACCGAACTGATTGTAATATAGTTCCTTCCCCTTATGCAGTACCAGTGCGCTGACCCCCTTTACCCGGCCTTCCGCAACCTCCTGCTGCAAAATTCTGTCCATTGTCTCCCGATACTCAAACATAACCGCACCTCCGTTATCGTCCAAATTGCTTTTATTTTATCCGATTACCGTAAGAATTGCAAGAACCGCCCGCTGCTCCGGAATGAACTGCTCCTCCAAAAACAGAATGAAGTATTCTTCAAAAATGCGCTTGCAAGACGGCAAAACAAAAAATGCTCATGCTGCTCTGAATGATATGAGGGAAAAATATGGCATATAACTCAATTTCCATTTTTTTCATCAATTAGAAGATTTCCAAAGTAAGCTGTAGCCTCAATCCACGATTTGTTTCCACACCAACGCAACTCCCGACAGAATCAAAAGGATAATCACCGCTCTTCTTACTGTTCTTTCTTTGAGACAACTGCTGCTTTTGATTCCCATTAAAAGTCCAAATGCCATAGCAGGTAGCAATATACACGCACTTTTCAACACCTCTGCTGTCAGTATTCCCGTAACAGCATACATAACAATGCGGAAGGTATTTTCTATCAGAAACACCACACAGAGATTCCCCTTGAAAGCACTGCTGTCTTTTGTCACACGGCTCATATAGGCAGCCAGCAGAGCACCAATCCCGTAGAGTCCGCAGAGAAGTCCCGACAGGATACCGATTACCACAAGAACTCCTTTGGAAACCTGTCGTCCTTCTGCCGCAGTTCTTTCTCTAATCAACATTTCAACTCCCAAGCCCATAATCACCAGTCCAAAAAAGAACTTCACCCATTCCGCTCCTGCATTTTTCAAAAGGAAAACACCCGGAAGATTTCCAAGCAGCAGTTCTACGGGAGAAATGCTAATATTGTCAAACCGAAAGCTCAATATCGAGGAAAAAATCAAGGTATTGGCGAAGCCACACAATCCTTTTACAAAATAAGCGCATACTGCTGCAAACATCATCCATGCCATAACAAAACCCCCCTTGCTACGTTTTTTAAGCATAGCAGACGGAGGGTTTTACCTACAATATCTTTTTGTTTTTATCACCTGGCAAAATGTTAGATTTCCACTTCCAGATGCAGCACGCTGCATGCAGGGATCGTGAAGAGTACCTTGTTATCTTTCACGGTCACTGCAGTGAACTCCGTTGTATGTACCTCATCCGGCTGTTCAAAGGTATTGTGTGCCTTCATGTCTCCCGTCAGGATGGTTCCCTTTACGGACTTCACGGGTGTCTCCGCAAAGATTGCCTCCACTTCCGTATTATCTGTCAGAGAAGCGTTGGTCAGCGTCACATGGAGTTTTCCTTCTTTTCCGAGGGACACGGACTCGGATAAATCGGGAATTTGATACGCATCCTCAACACCCACTTCCTTCGTCTCCACGGAAGACTCCACCAGTTCTGCATCCTGATGATATTTATACAAATTAAATGCATGCCAGGTTGGTGTTTTCAGCATCTTGTTACCCTCGGTGAGGATCACTGCCTGCAATACATTCACCATCTGCGCGATGTTTGCCATCTTCACACGGTCACAATGCTTGTTGAACAGGTTCAGATTGATGCCCGCTACCAGCGCATCTCTCATGGTGCTCTGCTGATACAGGAAACCGGGATTCGTGCCGGGCTCCACATCATACCAGGTACCCCACTCATCAATCACCATGCCGATTTTCTTTTCAGGGTCATACTGATCCATGATAGCACCGTGACCCTGAATCAGATCCTCCATCTTTAAGGTAGCTTTCAGGGTACGATACCAGTCCTTCTCGTCAAACTCCAGAGCGGAACCTTTCTTTTGCCAATCACCGGTAGGCAATGTATAATAGTGCAGGGACATGCCTCCCATAAAGCCATTTCCATGATCAAAGGTAGTTTCCAGCACCTTATCCGTCCAATGGTAATCCCCTGCATTGGCACCGCAGGCAATCTTGCAGATAGGCTTCTCCGGATTGTAATTTCTCACATAGGTCTGATATCTGCGATACATGTCACCATAAAATTCAGGGCGCATATTACCGCCGCAACCCCAGTTCTCGTTGCCCACACCGAAATAGTCCACCGTCCAGGGAGCCTCATGTCCGTTCTCTTTTCGCAGATCCGCCATGGGAGAAACGCCCTCAAAGGTCATGTACTCCACCCATTCGCTCATCTCCTGAACCGTGCCGCTGCCCACATTTCCGTTCACATAAGTCTTACAGCCCAACTGGCGGCAAAGTTCCATGAACTCATGTGTACCAAAGCTGTTATCCTCCACAACACCGCCCCAATGAGTGTTAATCATCTTCTTTCTGCCAGCTTTGGGTCCGATGCCATCCTTCCAGTGATACTCATCAGCAAAGCATCCGCCGGGCCAGCGCAGTACGGGCACCTGAATTTCCTTCAGCGCTTCCACCACATCGGTACGCATACCGTTTACATTGGGGATGTCGGAATTTTCACCAACATAGATTCCCTCATAGATACATCTTCCCAGATGCTCTGAAAAATGTCCCTGCAATTCAGGATTAATATGCCCTTTTTTCACATTGGGATTCACATACAGTTTTGCCATCTTCTGATATCCTTTCTTTTATTTCATTTTTTAGTGAAATAATTCACTTTTTCCTTTACATTTTCAGTTTATTCCATTATAGTGAAATTGTCAAATGAAACATGAATTCAGTGAAGGAATGAGATGCCATGCTTTACTTGTCAAATCTGGAGGAAGCGCAGGCTGTCATCAAAGCCCTGAGTGCTCCCATGCGAATGGAAATCATGAAAATCCTATATCAGACGCCCGGTGTCAGTATGAATTATCTGGCACAGGCCCTGGGACTTACAAACAGTGCTGTCACAATGCACATCAGCAAGCTGGCCGGAGCCGGACTTGTAACAATAGAAACTGCTTCCGGAAAGCATGGCACCATGAAGTGCATCAACCCCAGTCATGACAGAATCGTTATTGATATGATTCCAAAAAAAGAGCAAGATGCACAGGATTATTACCTGGATGATATCAAAATCGGCTACTTTACTTCCTGCAGCATCACTCCCACCTGTGGCCTGTCCACACCCGAAAAACTGATTGGTGCACTGGACGATACCAGGGCTTTTACCTTTCCGGAGCACTTTGACGCAGGTATTCTGTGGTTTACCAGCGGCTATGTGGAATATGGATTGCCAAACCATTTGCAGGCCGGACAGTATCTGAAAGAATTGCAGATTTCCTTTGAAATCTCCTCCGAATACCCGGGCTTTAATAAGGATTATCCGTCGGATATCCACTTCTCCCTGAACGAAATCCCTTTGGGCGTTTGGGTCAGTCCCGGCGACTACGGAGATCGAAAAGGACATATTTCCCCCGCATGGTGGCCGGAAAGTCTGAATCAATACGGACTTTTGAAAACTCTGATTATCAACCGGGACGGTACCTTTATGGACGGCGGACAAAAACTGTCCCCCGTCACCATAGATTGTCTGCAGATTGATTACAACAGCCTGCTTACCTTCCGCATCGAAGTGCCGGAGGATACCGCAAACTGCGGTGGCTGCACCTTGTTCGGCGAACAGTTTGGCGACTATAATCAGGCAATCCGGGTAAAGGCCTTCTATGAGTAAATCATGGCTTCAAACAATCCTGCGTGATAAGGTTATCACTACCGCAATGAACGGTTTTGTGCTATACTGATTATAAACAATACTGTGATTCTTCAACAGAGGTGAAGGCCATATGAAGGTAAAAGACGCTGTCTCCAGCATACAGAAAAAGCACCCGGAGGGTACTCTGATTCCCCTATATACACCCTGGGGTGAGGAGATACTGAAAAACAATACGGAAGATGTCTGGCAGGAATATCCCCGTCCTCAGCTGAGGCGAAAAAATTATCGGATACTAAACGGAAAATGGAATTATGCCATCACTACATCCGATGTGACGCTTCTGCCCGGGAAACCGATTCCGTCCGACGGACAGATACTTGTGCCTTTCTCTCCGGAATGTCTGCTTTCCGGGGTAAACAGACAGCTGCAGCCGGACGAGCACCTCTGGTACGAGCGGAATATTGCTTTTTCCGAGGAAGACCTGACACACAAAGAGAAGGGAATGCGCTGCATCCTGCGCTTCGAGGCGGTGGATCAGAGAACTGTTGTCTATGCAAACGGTCGTGAAATCGCCTCCCACACCGGTGGCTACCTGCCCTTTGAAGCCGATATCACGGAATTTGTAGGAGACAATCCCCTTCTGCTACAGGTTCGTGTCCGCGATGAGAGCGATACCTCTTGGTATACACGCGGAAAGCAGACTCTGAACCGCGGCGGCATGTTCTATACTGCCCAAAGCGGTATCTGGCAGAGTGTCTGGTACGAATGGGTACCGGAGAACTATATCCGGGGATTGAAAATCACTCCTGACCCGGACACCGCTTCCGTCAGCATTACTCTGGACTCACCGCAGGAATTTTCCTCTGTATCCTGCACGGTCTATAAGGCTGATGACTCCTTCACCACAGACCTCCTGCCCGGCAAAAGCACAATGGCGCTGATTGGTGTTGCCATCCGCCGGGAATCAACCGCTCCGAATGAGCTGCAGCTGACTCTTCCCGAAGATGCTGTCCGCCTCTGGACGCCGGAAACGCCCTTTCTTTACAGCTTTACCATCATAGCCGACAAAGACATTATCCATGGTTATTTTGCCCTGCGCTCCTTTACTGTGGAAGCTGACGATAAGGGTACCATGCGGTTCTGCCTGAATCACAAACCGTATTTTCTGAACGGATTGCTGGATCAGGGATACTGGCCGGACGGACTGATGACGGCTCCCTGTGATGAAGCCTTCCTTTTTGATATCAGACTGGCCAAAAATGCCGGTTTCAATATGCTACGCAAACACATCAAAATAGAACCCATGCGCTGGTACTATCACTGTGACCGCCTGGGAATGATTGTCTGGCAGGATATGGTAAACGGCGGCACCAACTATCATATGCCGTTTGTGTGCTATCTTCCCACGGTATTACCACGTCTGCTCACACATGTAAAAGATTCCCATTACAAGCTGTTCTCCCGTACTTCAGAAGAGGGACGGCTTGCATGGGAAAAAGAGTGTCTGGATACCGTATCACATTTATACAGCGTTCCTTCTCTGGCAGTCTGGGTTCCCTTCAACGAAGGCTGGGGACAATTTGATGCAATCCGCATCACCGGTCTCATCAAAGAAAAAGACTCCTCCCGTCCGGTGGACCATGCCAGCGGATGGTTCGACCAGAAAGGAGGAGATTTTAAGAGTATTCACAACTATTTCCGAAAGCTGAAAGTAAAATCAGATGCTCACCGCGCCTTTGTCATCAGTGAGTATGGCGGCTATGCCTGCCATATCAAAGGACACTCCGCAGCAGAAGAGATTTACGGTTACCGGAAGTATGATTCCGCAGAGCAGCTGAATGCCGCTTTCCGCCAGCTGATGGAAAAACAGCTTCTTCCCCTTGCCGAAAAAGGATTGAGCGGCGCTGTTTACACCCAGCTTTCCGATGTGGAAGAAGAAGTTAACGGTCTGGTAACCTACGACCGAAAAGTTATCAAAATCGGCTGATACGACTCTGCTCATTGCCGGTCTGCGGATAAAATTCTGTTCAGTGTGTCAAACAGTGTACTGATACGCAAAGGCTTTGCAATATGCCCGTTCATCCCGATATCCATACATTTTCTTTTGTCCTCGTCAAAGGCATTTGCCGTCATCGCCACAATGGGGACACCGGCCTGCACCGGATTTTCCAGATGTCGGATTTCTTCCGTTGCCCGGTATCCATCCATGACTGGCATCTGAATATCCATCAAAACAAGGTCATAATATCCGGGTTCTGCACTGCGAACCTTATCCACCGCTACTGCACCGTTTTCTGCTTGTTCTACCGTAAAACCCTGTCTTTTCAGGATTTCAAAAGCAATTTCCCGGTTGAGGTCATTGTCCTCCACCAGAAGGACTCTTTTCCCTGTAAAGTCAACTTGTTTCGATGAGTCTTTTTTCTCCTTCTCTTCTGCTTCCTGTGTCACAACCGGAAGGAAAAAGCATACCGTAAACTCCGTTCCCTTTCCGGGTTCACTCTTCACCTCAATATGCCCTTCCATCATTTCAACCAGTCTCTTTACAATGCTGAGTCCCAGACCGGTTCCTTCGACACCTGTTGTGGTGGATGTCCTTTCTCTCTCAAATGCATCAAAAATATGCGGAAGGAATTCTTCATGCATACCAATACCGCTGTCCTTTACCACCAGCCTGTATTCTGCCCTTCCATTCCTTTCCTCCGGGATCTGACTAAAATGCAAAGTGACACTTCCGCCCTCCGGCGTAAATTTCCGCGCATTGCTCAAAAGATTGATAAAAATCTGGCTCACACGCAAGTCATCACACAGTACAAGAGGAGATTTCAAATCCGTCTCCATGGTAAACGTGATACCCGCTTCTTTCATTGTCTCCTGAAACATATCTCCGATATTGTTTAAAATCACTCTGAGATCTGTCGGTATCGGCTCCAGTTTCAACTTTCCGCTTTCAATCTGTGCCATATCCAGAATATCATTGATAATCCTTAACAGGATATCGCTGGAACGCTGTATTTTCTCAATACAGTTTTTCACAACCACCGTATCTTCCGGCTGCCGTCCCGCCAGATTGGCAAAACCGATGATTGCATTCATCGGTGTACGGATATCATGGGACATATTAAACAGGAAGGTGCTTTTTGCCTGATTTGCTTTTTCCGCGGACAGCAGTGCCTGTTCCAGTGCCTTCTTATTCTGATTTTCCTTATTAATCATGTCCGTCACATCGGCACGAACCAGGCAAACCGTCTTATGCGGCCTGTCTCCCCACATCACAATAATCTGTTTGTACTGTATCTCTCCTCCCTCATGGCAGGGCAGAAGAAATTCAAATCCGGCGGGATTTTTCTGCAATTTTTCCAGAATACTCTCCATAGAAAGTCTCTGCTCAATCGTTATGCCTTCTCTGTCGGCATCATAGAGCCAGGATCTGTGACTTAAATATTCCTCAAAATCCTCTATCTCTGAAGGCGGTAGATTTTCAAGAATCATCTGGCGGGTATACTCCGTCATATGCCTCGTCTGGGCATCTATAAAAGTTAACTTATCAAAGGTATAGGCAATTACATTCAACAGCCTCTGCTGCTCCCAACGTGAATCGGTGATATCCTTCCTCGCCAGACAAACTCGTCCCAGACGAAGATCGGAAGCGGCGACAAGCAGTGTTTTTGTCCTGACCTCCCCGTCCTCCCCCATAGTGGTATAAGGCACAAAGTAGGCCGGTTCCTCCTTCAGCCGTTCCAGTATATAATCCGGCATCAGCATCTGCTTTACCCGCTCTCTGTCCTTCGGCAAAACCCTTTTCTCCAGGACTTCATTTAAGTACCAGGAATAGCAGCTCAGCTGTCCCTGACCGTATACCATATCTTTACCGGCTGCAAGTCTCTGACAGTCATCAAATAAATTGACATCAGACACCACATCATAACCAGCCCGAGCAAGCTGATGCATCAGCTTTTCCCGGATGACACTGTCTGTCACATCAGACACTGTCAGGATCCCCATTATGTCACCCGTATCCGGTTCCTCCACCAGACTCGCCTTAAATTGCGCATAACAGCCATGGGCATCCTGCGGCAGCCGAATAAAGAAGGTATATATCAGCTCCGTCCGTCCCTCCGTATACGCGTGAATCGTCGCTTCCCGCTCAAAGATTTCCAGAAAAAGCTGCCTTTCCTTTTCGTCCTCCACATAGCATGACAGCTGTTTGAAAAAAGCATCCCGATCAGAACCAAGCGAAGCCCAGAATCCGGAATGTCTGTAATCAATGATTTCCATGACCTTGTTTCTGGTCACATTGCAGTGTCCTGCTGCCAGTACATCAGCGCTATGGGTACGATAATGCTGCATCAGCATGTCATTATATTTCCGCCGCAGCTGCATTCGTTCCTCCCGCTCTCTGGTCATATCCTGATAGACACAGTAAACCCGTCTGACACCACCGTCACTATCAATCTTCGTCAGGGTATTCTTAACCCATATCCAGTCATTGCGCCCCTTTCGCAGCCGATAGACAAACTCCGCAATTCCCTCCTCACCGGCAAAATAGTTTTCCAGTTCCTGCGCGAGTCTGTTTCTGTCCTCAGGATGAACCCCCTCCATTCCATCCTTTTCGTACAGTTCCCATGCTTCTTCCTGCGTCATACCGGTCATCTCCGCAAATCCTTTTGACAGAAATTCCGGTATCGCCTGCCCCGTGGAACTGTACCGCATCACGGAAATTCCTCCGGGAAGCAGATTCAGAATGTTCTGAAGTCTCTCATTTTCCTGTCGCAGTTCCTGCAGTATTATGTCATCCTTCTGTGTCATACCCCTTCTCCTCCGGTTCTACAAAAATTCCCCTCTCTGCGAACTTCAAACCGATTCGGTATCCCCATTTTTATCCAAAATTCCACTTAAAACGGACAACACCGTTTTGATGTTCATCGGCTTGGCAATATGTGCATTCATGCCCGCATCCAGCGCCGCCTTCTTATCCTCCTCAAATGCATTTGCAGTCATGGCAATAATCGGAATCTCTGCCAGTTTTCTGTTTTTCAGACTGCGAATTGCTCTCGTGGCTTTATAGCCGTCCATCACCGGCATCTGTATATCCATCAGCACAGCATCAAAATATCCTGCCTCGGCATTCGCAATTCTTTCTACCGCCAGCGAACCATCCTCTGCCATCTCAATGAGGAACCCATATTTCCGCAAAATCTGAAAGGCAATTTCTCGATTCAGTGGATTGTCCTCAACAAGCAGGAGCCGTTTTCCCGTAAAATCGGGTATTTCCTCATTATTCCTGTTTTTCGTTTGGGGCTGTCCTGCTAAAATGCTGCGAAGTTCCGACAAAAAGACCGGTTTTGAGCAGAATGCAGTTATTCCCGCTTCCTTCGCCCCATCTTCAGCCTCCGACGGGTCATAGACAGTCAGAATCATCGCTGTCTGCTTCCCTTTCACAGCTGTCTGCATCTGTCGTACCGCTTCCACACCGCTCATATCTGCCAGGTGGCTGTCAATCACACAAACACGATACGCTCTGCCGCTTTCTTCCGCCTCACGTACTCTCTGAACAGCCTCTTCTCCGGATTTTGCAATCTCCGGGCACAATCCCAGTTTCTCCAGCAATCTTGAAACATTCATGCTGGCGTTATAATGGTTCTCCGCGATCAGAGCCCTTCTGCCCTCCAGTTCACGGATAATTCCTCCCTGTTCTGTATCTTTTCCAAGTCGGAATCGTAACGAAATCGTAAATTCACTTCCGACTCCGACCTCGCTGACAACCGAAATCGTTCCGCCCATCATTTCAACAATGTTCTTTGTAATTGCCATGCCAAGCCCGGTTCCGGAAATACCACTGACGGTAGATGTCTGCTCTCTAGTAAACGGTTCGAAGATATGCCTTGAAAATTCAGGGCTCATGCCGATTCCCGTATCGCACACCAGAAAGTCAAAATCGGCAAATCCATCCGGTGCACCCAGTTTCTGTATCAGCCGTATACCCACTGTACCTCCGGGTTCCGTAAACTTAATTGCATTGTTTAAACAGTTGAGCAATATCCTGTCTACTCTGAGTTTGTCACAAATAACAGATTCGTTGACAACCTCCACCGTATCCATAAAGAATTCCAATTGTCTGGAATGGATGTCTCCCTGTACAATATTGAAAATATCATGCAGAATTTCAGAAAGTCTGCATTCCTTTTCCTCAAGCTTTACCGTACCGCTCTCAATACGGCTCATGTCCAGCACATCGTTGATCAAAGAAAGCAGATGATTGCTGGAAGTCATTATTTTTCCCAGATAATTTTTTACAAGTTCCGGCTGATTCACATGGCTTTCTGCCAACGTGGCAAAGCCAATTATAGCGTTCATGGGCGTACGGATATCGTGAGACATATTGCTTAAGAAAGTGGTCTTTGCCTGGCTCGCATGCTCCGCTGCTATCAGCGCATCCGCCAGAGCCTGCATCTGTGCGACCTCTTTCTGCTTTCTCTCATTAATATTCTGTATCGCAAAAAGAACATGAACCGTTTTTCCTTCCTCATCCCTTGCCAAAGCGACAAAAGTTGCCTGATACCACTTCCTGTTTCTCCCGTAAAATTCACAGCTAATCAGATGTTTCTCTTCCAGGCGCTCTGCAACTGTATCCAGTTTTGTAAACGCAACCATGCTATCTACATACTCAAAATCTGCAATCTTCTCCATGGCACGCTTCAGTTCTTCGCTTGCCACCCCGCTGTCGGGTATTTTGGGGGAAAGTGTCGCGCTTTTGGCAACAACCATAAATCTGTCCCGCTCCAGATCAATATGCGAAACCACGCGATAAATGTCTGCCAGTGATTTTACAATTTCAACTTGTCTTCGAAGCTGGTTTTTCTGCTCCTGTTCCTTCCTCGTTTCCGCGTCAACATTCGCAAATCCAAGCACAACATTGGAATAGTTGCTTCCTTCTCCCATCTTCACAATCTTCAGGCAAAAGAACAGCACAGCACCATTTCTCACCACACGATAATACACAGTGAAAAACTCTTTGTCGGACAATTCCCGCCTGATATTATTCAGATTCGTTGCCCTGAGCATTTTTTCCCTGTCATCTTCATGAACACATTCTTCGATATAGATTTTTATGGCATCCTCATAGCGCCCGCCGTTTGCAACACATTCCAGAAGTCTGGGAGAAAGCAGTTCGTCCGCTTTATTCCGATACACAACAATTTTCTGTGTGTTAATATCAACAGTGTATACGTTATTCAGATTCTCGTTCAGCAGCTGAATCAGGCTTTGTACATTCTGTGTCACCTGCACGACATCACTTACATCCTGATGGCTGCCGCACAGGCGTACCCCCTGCTTGTATTCAGCATCCACCGCTCCCCCGCAACGCACATAAATCGTCTTCCCCGAAGGATGCTTCCAGGGATACTGCACTTCTGCATACTTTCCCTGCATCATTTCCTCAACGGAAGTATTCACGCTCTGTCTGTATAAATCATCCACACGGTCATACCAGAATCGGTAAACTTCCTCCGGAGACAACATCTCATCCATTTCCATCATTTTGCAAAAGGTTTCGTCCACGAACATTCTCGGCTCGGCACCTTCATCCAGTTCCATGCTCCACAAGCCGATTCTGGTATTCCGCAATATACCGTTAATTACTGCTGCATCCGTAAACTCTTTTTTCATGCATACACCCGTGCCTTTCCAACTAAGCCCATTCTTTCGGGAACAGACCTGTATTCAGATAAAGAAGAACCGGCCTCATTCTTCCCTCGTGGCATCTGCCAACGCTTCGAAATCCTTTCTTACATTCCAGAAACAATCCAGAAGCTTCGGAGAAAAGACACCGCATTCTCCGGTTACAATCATTTGAAAAGCTTTTTCCTTGGAAAAGGCGCTCTTATATACCCGCTCATTTACCAGCGCATCATACACATCTGCCAGAGACACCAGCTGTGCGGAAATCGGAATTTCTTCTCCCTTTAACCCGTCAGGATATCCTTTTCCGTCATACCGCTCATGATGATACCGGCAGATTTCGTAACTCACCCGGCCGTATTCACGATCCCACGCATTCTTGATATTGTCCAGAATCTCACATCCGCGCGTAGTGTGAGATTTCATATACTCATTTTCATCCGGCGTAAGCTTGCCCGGCTTTAACAGGATGGAATCCGGTATCGCTATCTTTCCGATATCATGCAGTGCACTTGCAGATACAATCACTTCAATCATTTCAGGGGTCAACCCGTATTCCGGACAATTCTTCATCAACTTATCAGCCAGAATTTTTGTATATCCCTTCACGCGCATGATATGTTCGCCGCTCTCCAGATTACGATACTCAACTACCGTACCCAGAATATCAATTACATTGGCCTTACTCAACCTCAACTGTTCAGCCTGCATCTGCAAAAGCTTGTACTGCTTCCTCAATGCTTCTGTCTGCTTTTCCACTTTCTGTTCCAGTTCCGCCTGATACTGGTACAGAGAAACCACGTTGTTGACTCGCTTTCGAACCAGGCTGCTGTCAAATGGCTTGTGCACAAAATCGGCAACACCCAGTTCGAAACATCGTTCTTCCGTCTCCGCAGTATTTTCACCGCTGATAATCATGCAGGCAATATGCTTACTCCAGGTCTTTTTGTTTATATTCTCCAGGACGGTGAATCCATCCATCTGCGGCATGATTAAGTCAAGCAGCATCGCGGCAATCTCACTGTTTGATTGTTCCAGAATTTCCAGCGCCTGCACGCCGTTTTCCGCCATGATAACTTTGTACTCATCACCCAGAATTTCCGCCAGAAGTTCGCGGTTGATTTCCACATCATCTACTATCAATATCTTATCCCGCATGATGCTCCTCCTATGCACCTTACCCTGCTAAATCGATCTGTTGGAAAAGACTCCGATTTTGCCCTCGCTCTTCCTTATCATAACATTTTCAACGCTCTTTGATTCCCATCTTGTCCCGCCAATTTCAAAAGTAACCCCTTCAAAAAGTCTGTCAGATATCACAGCGCTTACATTTTCAGACCGTCTTCTCTCGTCCGCAAGCTTACTCTTTGCTTCCTTCAATTCTTCCATTTGCTTTTCCTTGGTATAGACAGCACTTTCTATCTTCAGATAGAGTTCCATCGTATTTCTGATTTCAAGCGGATACTTTCTTTTCAACTCCGAATGTGCATTTTTCAGGATATACAATTCCTGTTCAACATTCTTTATCTGATTACTCAGTTCCTTCTCCTGTTCAATCAGTTTTTCACTTATTCCAAGCTTAACATAGGTTGCGATTCCTGCCTGATTGCCAAGATTGCTGACCTGAAGCCCTTTCTCCGCATGAACGCTGCCACCGGCAAGCAAACTTTTCTTCCCGCTGATAAGCACTTTTTCTTCTGCGTGAAGTTTACAGTTCAGGAAATAATCCCCCCGAATGTTGCCGCCCGCATCAATATCCACCGCCTCAAAAAATCTTCCGATAACATCCTTTCCGGCATGGATAAAACCATTCCCGGAGCCATTCATGCCCTGATGCAGCAATGCATTCCCGCCACAGCTGATTTCTGATGCTTCTACATAACCCTTAACAACCAGGTCGCCTTTCGTATTAATTTTTGAACCACTGCTCACATTTCCCTGAATCAGAACATTTCCTTCGTAATTGACATCTCCCGTGGCAAGGTTTACCTCATCCATCACCAGAAGTCCCGTGATCTCCATGGTAAAGTCATGCAGTGTAATAATCCCCTGTTTATCAGAATAATAGGTTTTTCCATCAAAAAGTCTTTTAAATCCGCTTCC
Source organism: uncultured Lachnospiraceae bacterium (assembly GCA_945913255.1). Lineage (GTDB taxonomy): Bacteria > Bacillota > Clostridia > Lachnospirales > Lachnospiraceae > Acetatifactor. The sequence continues at coordinate 9,368 of CAMEDC010000046.1, read as the reverse complement.
GGTTAAGATGCTCTGCTCTCTTCCTCTCTTAGCGAAAATGGTTCGCCCCGTAACCGTAGTACCGTTTTCTCCCTGCTCCGCATTGTGATAGCAGGCTAGCTTTTGCCCCTTTTGTACCGTTTCAAACCACTCTATATTTCTGTAATCCACATTTCCGTTTTCAAGTTCCTTCGGCGTTCTGGCTACCTGTGTTCTGAAAAAGAACTCATACCAGCCATCACAGCCATCCCGTGGTTTTTTCCCTTTGGCAATCAAAAATTTCTTTCCGCTTTTTTTGCCGTTGATTATCTCATCAATGTCATCATAGCGGATTCCAAAACAGATTCCTTTCTGCTGCAACGCCTTCAGAATCTCCGTCCGGCTCAAATCCTTTGCACATCCGCACAGCTCAAGATAAGCCCCCATTTCATCCCGGGAAATCTTTATTTTACAGTGCTCTGCAACCTCCTCGGCAGGTATCTCCTCCTGCAGTTCTTCCTTCTGCAGAAATGCAGCCGGATTCTCCTTCAGCTTTTCCCTTCTTTTCTCCATTTCCTTAGCCGTATACATAAGGCTGCGGTAACAGGAAACATCCAGCCCTTCCTCCAGACCCAGGCGAACTTCGCGCATCTGCTGCCAGGAGTAGTAAGGATTCCTATATTGCTCCACATCTATCATTTGCTCCAGGCCCAAACGAATTTCCCGCATCTGCTGCCAGCAATATTCTGTTCTGGCATAAAGGGAAATATCCAGCCCTTCCTCCAGGCCCTGGCATATTTCTTCAATTGAGATTCCTCTGAATTCTTTCTTCAGCCAGCTATCAATCTCCAGCCATTTTTCCAGAGCCTTTCGAATTGCCGCCAGCTGTTTTGTACCATACCCGGCATTGATATAGGGAACGATATTAACCTTATGTAAAATAGCATATCTCAGTTCCCTTAATATGCCCGCTTCCAGATACTTATAGGGAGAAAGATCAATTCCCTCCCGCAACCCCCTGCGGATCTGGTGCATTCTGTCATATGAAATTGCCGGAGAAGCAAACAACTCGATTCTGACTCCGTCCAGAAGGCCATTTCTGATTTCCTCCATCTGAAACCAGTCATATTCCGGCATGGCATATTTTTCTACCGGCAGACCTTTCTCCAGTCCAAGACGAATCTGACGCATCTGAATCGCAAGAAAGTCTCTGCGTGCATAGATGGCAACATCAACTCCTGCGCGTAATCCTTCTTCTATTTCCTGCTTCTGATCTTTTGTAAAATACCTCTTTTTCAGCTCTGCTTCCGTTTTTGTCATTTGTCACTTCCTACTGTCTATCAGCTTATCACAATTTGCGCTCTTTTGTCTATCCGTTCCCAATCTTAACAACATCTTTACGGCATATTTCATCCTCGGGACTGTGCTCTCGTTTGAAGTACCTTTCTGACATGAAAATAGGCAGGAATCAAAAACGCATCCGCAAAAATCCATGCAGCCGGATTACCGAGGCAAACACCGGTAAAGCCAATGACCGGAACCAGCACAAAGCCTGCCAATGCTCTCGCAATCATTTCAAACACTCCTGCCAGGATGGCAAAGGTAGGGAATCCCATACCCTGTATCAGAAACCTTACGATATTCACCAGCGCAAGCGGGAAATAGAATACCGTGTTAAAAATAAGGAACATTCTCACGTTGCCGATAATTGCCGCCTCCGAGGCATCCAGAAAGAGAGTTGCCAGCGGTGTTCCAAGAAAGAACGCAACCAAAAACGCTATCACAGAATAGCCCGCACCCAAAATAATACAGGATTTCAAGCCTTGCCCCAGACGTTCCAGCCTGCCAGCACCCACATTCTGCCCTCCGTAAGTTGCCATAGTAGATCCCATTGCATCAAAGGGACAGGCAAGGAACCCGCTGATTCTTCCTGCTGCCGTCACTGCCGCAACCGCGTCGGAGCCAATTGTGTTGGTAGCACTCTGCAGAATAACACTGCCGATAGCGGTAATGGAATACTGCAGCCCCATGGGAACACCCATTCCGCAAAGTGAACCGCATAGATGTCTGCTAAAAGCCCATTCGTCCCTTCGGATTCTTAAAATCTCAAATTTTTTTATCATAAACAGCAGACAGCACAAGCCGGACACACCCTGTGAAATTACGGTTGCCCAGGCCGCCCCCGATACACCCCACTGAAGGTTTACAATAAAGAACAAATCAAGCCCGATATTCAGGAAAGAGGACATCAGCAAAAAGATTACGGGGGTCTTACTGTCTCCCAGCGCACGGATGACGCCGGAAGTCATGTTATACAGAAAGGTAACCGGAATGCCAAGAAAAATCACCCAGATATACGTATAGGCTGCATCCAGAATGTTATCCGGCGTCCTCATCAGCACCAGAATATATCTGCAAAACACGGTGGTCAGAATCGTCATCACAATCGAAAATCCGATTGACAGCCAGACACAGTTCGCGACAATTCTGCGCAGTCCAGAATAATCACCCGCTCCGAACTTATGAGATACGGGTATGGAAAAACCGCTGCAAACTCCCATGCAGAATCCGATAATCAAAAAGTTAATAGAACCGGTAGCACCAACCGCAGCCAGATTTTCCGTTCCCAAAAACCTTCCCACAATAACTGTATCCACAAGACTGTAAAACTGCTGAAATAAAAATCCAAACAAAAGCGGCACGGAAAACCCCAAAATAAGCTTCATGGGAGAACCCTTTGTCATATCCTTTGTCATTGCAGTAACTTCCTTTCTTTCATTTCAGTTATTGTGATACGCACCAATATTACTGCTTTATCATAACATACCTTATCGCAGAAAAAAAGAGAGCAGATTATTCATCTGCCCTCTTTTCTATGTATTTACCTGTTATTCATATATTACCTTTTAGCAGAAAGGATTTTCCGTAGGATAAGGAAGTGATTTCGGCTGGTTGTAGTTCAAATCTTCTACAGGCACACCGATGTACTTAAATACCTCAAACAAAGCCTTTCCAAAGTGACCGAATGCAACTGCTCCATGATGAGGATAATTCTTCTCAATCAGTACATGACGATAGAAGCGTCCCATCTCGGGAATTGCAAATACGCCGATGCTGCCGAAGGACTTGGATGCAACGGGAAGCACCTCACCCTGTGCAATGTAAGCGCGAAGCTTATTGTCAGCAGTGGACTGCAGACGATAGAAGGTGATGTCACCGGGTGCGATATCCCCTTCCAGAGTTCCGTTGGTAACCTCTACGGGCAGATTTCTTGCCATAATCTTCTGGTACTTCATCTCACAGAATGCCAGCTTCTTGGAGCAGGTGTTACCGCAATGGAATCCCATGAAGGTATCCTTATGCGTATAAGGGAACTTGCCCTCGATTGCTTCCTTATACATGTCAGCGGGCACGGAGTTGTTAATGTCAAGCAGAGTAACTGCATCTGCGCTGACGCAGGTACCGATGAACTCGCTCAGGCAGCCGTAAATATCAACTTCGCAGGAAACGGGAATACCCATGCCGGTCAGACGGCTGTTTACATAACAGGGAACGAAACCAAACTGGGTCTGGAATGCAGGCCAGCACTTTCCGGCAATTGCAACGTATTTGCGGTAGCCTCTGTGTGCCTCTACCCAGTCAAGCAATGTCAGCTCATACTGTGCAAGCTTAGCCAGAACCTCAGGCTTCTTGTTGCCTGCGCCAAGTTCCTCCTCCATCTCCTTAACCTTTGCGGGAATTCTCTCATCTCCGTCATGCTTCTTAAATGCCTCGAACAAATCAAGCTCGGAGTTCTCCTCAATCTCAACACCCAGATTGTAAAGCTGCTTGATGGGAGCATTACAAGCCAGGAAGTTCAAAGGTCTGGGACCGAAAGAGATAATCTTCAAATCGCTTAATCCAACGATTGCTCTTGCGATGGGAACATACTCATGGATCATGTCAGCACATTCCTCAGCGGTACCTACGGGATACTCGGGGATATATGCCTTGATGTTACGCAGTTTCAGGTTATAGCTTGCATTCAGCATACCGCAATATGCATCTCCACGTCCGTCGGACAAATCGTTCTGGCTCTCCTCCGCTGCTGCGATAAACATGGCAGGACCGTCAAAATGCTTTGCAAGCAGAGTCTCGGAAATTTCAGGACCAAAGTTTCCAAGATATACGCAAAGTGCATTACAGCCTGCCTTCTTGATATCTTCCAGCGCCTGAACCATGTGGATTTCGCTCTCCACAATACAGATGGGACACTCATAGATGTCTGCTGCACCGTACTTGTCGGTATAAGCATTAACCAGAGCCTTTCTTCTGTTTACGGACAAGCTCTCGGGGAAGCAGTCACGGCTTACAGCAACGATACCGATTTTTACCTGTGGTAAATTGTTCATGTTTGAACCCTCCTAAAATGAATTTACTGATACATTATGTTTATTCAGTTTTTATTAAAGCGCCGTCTTGAAGACGCCATAATTTACTAATTATTATAACTGTTTTATCAACCTGTTTCTACAACTTTTTAAATCTGTTGTCAGACTTTCCTCGATTTACTCAGCGATGTCCAGGTTCTTTCCCTTCAATCCCAGAAAACTGCCTTCGCTCAGACCGCCTTCCGCGTGACCAATCAGCCATTTATTCACAGCCGTAATGAGGCAATCCTCATTGTCCGTAGTGGTGCCGGTTGCTCTGGGATGTTCTGTCTTTAAGGGATAATTGGTTCCTCTCGGGAGTACTACCGTTACCCGGAAACCGTTTCCGTCCACACCGCAGGGTGCATAGTGCAGTGTCGTTGCATATACCTCAACCGCAGTACCCGCAGGGACCAGAAATGCTTTCACATTTGCGGTATCATAAGTGTGGTCGTCTTCCACATCCTCCATCAGTCCAAGCATCAGAATGGCATCCGTTGCCGCCACATTGATTTCGGAATCCCTGTGATACTCCAGTGCATTCAGCTTTGTGTTGTGGCCGTTGCAGTATCCAATCTGAATCGGCATCTCGCCATATGTAATCTCGGACAGCTTCTGCATCACGGGCAGAGCCTCCAGTTCGGGAACACTGGGCTCATAAACCACACCTTCGGGAACGGGTGTCTTCTTCATTGCCTCCACAAGCTCCGTGAAATCAACATTTGTCACAACCCGTCCGTACTTTTTAAATGCAGGATCGTTTACAGATAAAATTTTCATTTCCTTCATCCTTTCTTATCTTCGTTTTTTTCACTCAGAATCATAACAGCTTCTCAAACAAAGGCTTGCAGGTGGGATAAATTTCCTTAAACTGCGCATAGCGGGCTTCGTATTTTGCCACCAGTTCCGGTTCAGGTTCCACAGTGTCAATAATCTTAACAACCTTTTGTGCAATCTCTTCCACGCTTGCATATTCGCCGCAGGCTACTGCTGCCAGCATGGCACCGCCCATGGCAGGCCCCTCCTCACTCTCGATGACATCTACCTTCAGGTTCAGAACATTTGCAATGATTTTCTTCCAGAGAGGACTCTTCGCACCACCGCCGCAGATTTTTGTCCGCTTCAAATCAATACCGAGAGATTTTGCAACCTCCAGGGAATCTCTGAGGGCAAAAGCGACACCCTCCAGAACTGCCTGAGTCATATCGGCTCTTGTGGTATCCATGGTCATGCCGATAAAGGTTGCTCTGGCATTCGGATTATTGTGTGGAGAACGCTCGCCCATCAGATAAGGCAGGAAATAAACATGATTCTCACCCAGTTTTTCAATGTTCTTCTGCTCCGCAGCATAGTCCTTTGTACCGATGATTTCATCCATCCACCACTTATTACAGCTTGCCGCACTGAGCATACATCCCATCAGATGATAACTTCCATCGGCATGGGCAAAGGAATGCAATGCATTGTATTTATCCACTCCGAATTTTTTTGAAGAAATAAAAATGGTGCCGCTGGTGCCCAGAGAAATATTGCACATATTGTCTCCGACTGTTCCCGTTCCCACTGCAGCTGCCGCATTGTCCCCGGCACCTGCCGCCACCTTGCAGCGTTCCGGAATTCCAAGTTCTTTCGCGATTGCAGGGAGTACCGTGCCAACTGCCTCGTAGCTCTCATAGCACTTCGCCAGCTGGGACACGCTGATGCCGCAGATATCACACATTTCCTGTGACCATTTTCTGTTCTTTACATCAAACAGCAGCATTCCGGAGGCATCGGATACATCCGTACAATGTACGCCTGTCAATTTATATGCGATATAATCCTTGGGAAGCATGATTTTTGCAATCTTTGCAAAATTCTCAGGTTCCTTGTTTTTCACCCAGAGAATCTTCGGTGCTGTAAACCCGGCAAAGGCAATATTGGCTGTGTACTCGGATAACTTTTCCTTGCCGATCACATTGTTGAGATAATCCGTCTCCTCCGTGGTACGTCCGTCATTCCAGAGAATAGCGGGACGAATCACATTGTCATCCTGATCCAGTATTACCAGACCATGCATCTGACCGCCGAAGCTGATGCCTGCCACCTGACTCTTATCGGCATCCTTCAAAAGCTCCTTTATTCCCTCCATCGTCTGCGTATACCAATCCTCCGGCTTCTGTTCCGACCAGCCCGGATGAGGAAAATACAGCGGATATTCCCTGGATACGATATTTACAATCTTTCCTTCACTGTCCATCAGCAGCAGTTTTACTGCCGATGTTCCCAAATCAATCCCTATGTACAGCATTTGTAACCTCCCGTTTTTGTTTTTTGCGCCTTGCCGCGTGCACGGGCACGCTATATTTTTATCATACTGGTAAAATTAAAAAAAAGCAAGCAGATTCTCATTTATTTTTCTTCTTTTTTCTCTGCGGCTTTCACCCGTTAGAAACGTGCGCCGCAAGGCGCACACGCAAAAAGAACCCGGGGCTAAAGCACCAGGTTCTTTTGTTCGGGCAACTTTTCTCCGTACCGGAGACTTCTGTATTTATCCAGGTTGAAGTTGCTTGCATTGACAGGCTCCTGCCCTCTCCGGAAAATCCAGTTGGTTCCCACAGGCATGTTCAGAATCTTTTTCAAGGGCAAATCGCAGCGCATTGATACCGCTTTTGCCGTTTTGACATCATTGCCGCCCAGATACACATAGGTGTCACAGTTGCCGATAATGGTATCTCCGTCACGGCCGTAGGCAGCCTCCAGCTGAGATTCTGCCTGAATCATCAGCATGGTGGAAATTCCTCTGGAACGAATGGAGGAAATCATTCTGGGAAATTCGTCAATCATGCAGTTGGTTGCAAAATCATCCATGATAAACCTGACAGGTACCGGAAGGCAGTTGTCACGACACCTGTCATCCGCATAGCTGCACAGTTCATTCATGGCCTGGGTAAAGAAAATATTTACCAGCGTGTCCATGGAACGATCCGTGTCACTGACAACCACAAACAAAGCTGTTTTTCTTTTCCCGATATCGGTAATTTCCAGGGTATCATCCTCCAGCATTTTACAGAGTTCCCGGCTTTCATACATTCCGAGTCTGGCGGTCGCAGTAGATAGCGTACACATCAAAGTTCTCGCCGGTGCCATGCGGTATTTCTTGTACTGACGCAGCGTGAAGGCATTGGGATTTTCCGATTCCACGCCAGCCATGATATCATCATATGCCGTTTTACTCTTGAAGTCATCATCCTGAGGCTGGCAGGCGAGAATCAGTTTCATGAGGTTTGACATATTCCGGTATTTCACGGAAGTGTACGACATCAGATAGGAAATCACGGAAGTGAGCAGTGTCTCCGCCGTCTGTTTCCAGTAAGGGTCCTCTTTCGATCCTTCCCGCACATCCCCGATCATCAGATGGGCTATCTTGATGATGTCCTGTTCCGAGTGAATGTAATGAAACGGATTGTAATGCACCGACCTGTCAGGATGGACAAAATCCAGTTTCTTCACCACATACCCCTGCTCCTTCAGGTAACCGCCGTACTTTTTATAAAGATTTCCCTTGGGGTCGGAAACCACGTAACTGCCTGATGCCTGCAGCAGATTCGGTGTCACAATGCTTCGTGTCTTCCCGCTTCCGGAAGTTCCAACCACCAGCACGTTGTTGTTCAGCTGTGTCTTATGGCAGTCCAGGCTGTAATACTGGCCGTCTGCCAGAATCAAATCGTCGTTTCTAATCATACGCTCTCCCTTCTGTTGTTGCATATGTTGTGTTTCTCCGGGGTTCTTGAAACTCTGTTTTCCGCAGTCTGCTTGGTATCGACTTTAGGAAAACGAAGTTATCACCTTGTCGCAAAGTCCGAATGCCACGCTCTCCTCCGCATTCATATAATGGTCAAAAGCGGTGGCCTCATCAATTTCTTCCACTGTCTTTCCCGTGTGCTTTGCCAGAATTCCGTTCAGGATTTTTTTCGTCTCCAGAATGGAATCGGAAATATTCTTGATGGAGGTTGCCGAACCGCCCATTCCCCGCGAAATCAGCGGCTCATGAATCATGGTCTTAGAATGCGGCAATATGTATCTTCTGCCCTTTTGTCCGCCCGCCAGAATGACTGCTGCCATGCTCGCTGCCATTCCCATGCAGTAAATATGGACAGGTGACTTCATAAACTGCAGCGTGTCGTAAATCAGCAGACCACTGTTTACCTCACCTCCGTTACTGTTGATGTACAGCCTGATATCTTCATCGCTTTCCCCATCCAGATACATCAGCTGCATCACGACAGCATTGGCTGTCTCCTCATTGATTTCCCCATTCAGAAAAATGCTGCGCCTGCTTAAAATCCTGGTGGCCAGAGAAATTTCTCTGATTCCCTGACTGTTTTCTACCTCTACGCTTGGAATCCATGCCATTTTGATTACCTGCCTTTCTTGTGATGAAATTTTATAAAGTTGTCAAGGTACTGATTGTCTTTTGCTGCTCTGCCGACTGTTTCCGGCTCCTTTGCAGGTGTCAGTGCAGCGGCTGCCTTGCGTTTACAATAGGCATTATATTCCTAAGCAGCTTACTTGAAAATAAACCGCTGGTTTACTCCACTTTTGAAAAAAACGAGAGGACATCTCGTCGTCTCCGATCAAGATGTCCTCTATGGATGTGTGAAATATTCTGCTCAGTGCCAGCAAGTTGTCTACCGTGGGGAGGCACTGACCTCTCTGCCACTTGTAAACTGCCTGGGGTTCCGTGAAGCCCATGTACTCACTGACCTCGCGAACGGAAAAACCGTTCTGCTCTCTCAGTTCACGAATGCGTTCACCCGTTGCCTGCAGGTTAATCACCGGATATTCAGTTGTAATCATTTTTAACCCTTCCTTTCTCGCAGCCTTCCTTACCCGCGGAGTTCCTGCTCTATGCGAACCTCCCGGCTGTGTAAAGTTGAAATCAACAGTTACAATATTCTCCGGTCTTTGCCGCTCCCGATACCTCTACCGGTCGAAAGAATATACGCATGTTTGGGTGAC
>CAMEDC010000045.1 GCA_945913255.1 uncultured Lachnospiraceae bacterium | reverse complement strand
GGAAGTGGGTAATTCTACTTCCCATTATTTTTGCCAATTAAAATTTTACACTAACCCCGAATAACATAAATGCACATCACCCGAATAACATAAATGCACAAGTAATCTTTCTTAAGAATCATAAAAAATAGCAACTTCTGTCTGAAGTTGCCACTTTTTTACTTATTACGTCAACAGCCGAAACAAAATATACCCGAGCATTGCTCCGATGGTATTTGTCAGAATATCATCTATCTGGAAATACCCCCGTCCCGTGGCCAGCTGAAGAATCTCTATGCCCAGGCTGGTAAGTGCTCCCACCAAAGTACACCTGAAAAATTTTCTCACTCCGGGAAATGCCCAGCAGCATAAAAAGCCATAGGGGACAAAAAGTAATATATTCTCCACCACATATGCATTGTTCCTGGTGTTAATTCCCCAGGTAGAAAACAACTCTAAATCCAGTCCGATTCTGCTTCCGTTTTCTCTTGACAAATAAGTAATACTCATCATCAGTGCAGCATATATATTAAACACAATTATCGGAACCGGGGATACTTCCCCCTTCTTTCTCCCTCTGGCAAGAATTCCGGAAAATATAACTCCTGCCGGAATTCCCAACAGCAGCCCAAACGGAATATACCTTGCCATGGATACCATATCTTTTATAATATATTGTATCATAATCAGTAACTATCCCACTTATCACCGGCATTTTCCCATTTTTCTTTCTCCAGGAACAGCCTGTCATTCATCCATGCCACAGCATCCACGACACCATCTTCATCAAACAGGAACTCAGCGCTCTCCTTTTTTTCCGCAGGTGTTGTGAAAAAGTTAAATGGCTCAGGCCAGACGGTAACGCGCAGCTTTTTTTCTCCCTCTTCGTCGGTAACTCCCTCCAGACGATATCGCATTCCCTGATGGCAACCCGTAAATTCTGTTTTCTTTAAATATTCCATTGATAATATATCTTCACGTTTAATCATAAGTTATTCCCGCTCCGCAAATTCTGTGCAAAACTCGCAAACACGCGCCTTCGGCGCTTATTGTCTGCTCCGCAGACTGTTTGCTCGTTAATACAGGCAAGAAAAATGAATGGCGTTTCACGCCGCTCATTTTTCTTTTGCCTGTATTACATTATACCGAATGATACCCTTTTTGCATAGTCTAAATGTGGTTGCTCATTTCTTTTTTCAGCTGGCGCATAATCTTTTTCTCCAGTCTGGAAATATAGGATTGTGAAATGCCCAGCAGGGACGCAACCTCCTTTTGTGTCATTTCCTGCCCGTCACTGCTTCCAAGTCCAAAACGCAGGTTGATAATCATCTTTTCCCTTTCGGACAGCTTGCTGATAGCCCCCAGCAGCAGCTTTCGCTCTACCTCATTTTCCATATCCCGGTAGATGATATCCTCATCTGTTCCAAGAATATCTGACAGAAGCAGTTCATTTCCGTCCCAGTCCACATTCAGCGGTTCATCAATCGATACTTCCAGCTTGGTCTTATTATTTCGGCGCAGATACATAAGAATTTCGTTTTCAATGCACCTTGACGCATAGGTGGCAAGTTTGATTTTCTTTTCCGGATTAAAGGTATTAATGGACTTGATCAGTCCGATGGTTCCAATGGAAATCAAATCTTCCACCCCGACTCCCGTATTATCAAATTTTTTTGCTATGTACACCACCAGTCGCAGGTTATGTTCAATCAGGATGGCTTTTGCCTCCGCATCCACTTCCGTTCCCAGGTCACTGATGACCTGACTTTCTTTGTCCATCTCCAGCGGTGGCGGCAGCACTTCCGCACCTCCGATATAATGTATTTCACCCTTGCGGCGCAGAAGAATATTTTCTTTACGTATCATCTTAAACTGCATTTTCCCCGGTATTGCCACTTTCAGAATCATATGTCCTCACAATCTGCCGTCTTTTCGGCCTGCCCTTCCTGCTCTCCATAAGGAGCATAGGGTTCACTATCATTTTTACGGATTCTGCGCCTGCATTCTGTGTGGGATGTAACCCTTCCGGGCTGACAGCTATATAAACATCTCTGAACTCTTTCTTTACCCCGTCAATTTCCAAACACAGCTCCGGAAGCAAATAGCCTTCCATAATGCCATGCTTTTTCCCGACACTGTGATAAGGAATAGCCCGGAAACCCTGCATACTGTTTTTCCACAACCCACGGAACACTTTTTCCTCGACCACTGAAACGGGTTTTCCGCTTATCGGTTCAATCAGTGTGTTGCCCGAATCAATAACTGCCGCCACTGTCATACTGGCCCCCTCTCTGCGAAGAGTTGCCCGACATATGCAGTCTTTCTCCCTGTATCCCGGCAGGAACCTGCCGAACAGGCAAAAAGCGATGCCTCCGACTGCCAGGATTCCCCACAAGCCCGTCAGCCACTGCCTAAGCTGCGGCAGAAGCCGTATCAGGCAAAGCAGCAGGCCTCCCATACAAAAAGAGTAAAAAAGCAGCTTTTCCAACAGCTTCAGAAACATTCTCAGGTTTTTCACAGGAAAGGCAATCAGAAGCATTCCCACAGTCCCACCCGGAATTCCAAGTAACAACCGGCAGGGAAATGGAAGCGACACCCAGAACAGCAATAAGAAGCTTATGCTTCCGAAAGCTGTCCCCAGCAGTATTCTCCATGGAGACGCCGTTTTTAACGTGCTTCGGTCCACAAGCATCAACAGGTAAAGGTTCATTCCAAAGTTCATCAAAAATAAGCTGTCAACATAAAGTTCATAGTGCATCCGCATCATCCTTTTCACAATGATTATAAGAGGAATAAGCTATATATTTTGTCAAAAACAGAGTGAAAAAAAATTTAGTTTTCGACAAATATATGCTTCGCCGGACACAAAAAAAACTCCCTGCCATGCCGACTCGGATGACAGGAAGTGTTCTACCCCAAAGATTATTCCTAAAGGGATTTCTTCAGGTAACGTTCATCCCGGGAAAGCTTTTCCACAAGGACAGCAAGGAGCGCTGTACGGGGCACCAGAGTATCCAGACACAGATACTCTCCCACAGAATGGCAGCCCACGGATTCCGGTGCCATGCCGTCGATGGTAGGACAGTTTAAAACAGCATTGGAAGCATCACAGCCCCCATAACTGTAGCCTTCCTTCAGGGGATATCCCATCTCCCCGGAGGTTGTTTCCACCAGCTTTATGATGTCATCCATCCAGGGAAGTCTTGGCATGGGGCCAAAACCATTCTCAGGCCAGTACTCTATACTGGTGGTGGTACCCTTTACATATGTTTTCTGTTCTTCTTCCTTCAGGAATTCTGCAATCTGGGGAGCACTGTCCCATGACTTGATACGGTACCGTAGCATGGCATAACCGTTATCGGAAACACAACAGTCTCCGCTGCCGCCGCTCATCTGGCAAACCACCAGATAGACATCCGGAAATTTCTTTGCCAGAATATCATTCATCTTGTAAGTCAGTTCTTCCAGTGCATTGGCTCCTTCCTCCGGGTTAATAGCCGCATGGGCCATTTTCCCTTTGACATAGACATTATAGTACACGGAACCGGCACGGGAAGAAATAAAGGTTCCCGGGTCCTCCGGGCTTTCCATGCAGATAGCAATGTCTGCTTCTTTGGAATACTTCTGTGTCCACTGACCGGAAGACGGAGAACACAACTCCTCATCCGGAGTAAAGAGGAAAATCAATTCACCATACCGGTCTTCTCCCAGTTCATTCAGCGTCCTTAAAAGGAAAAGGGAACTGACAAGCCCCGGTGTACAATCGCTGACTCCCGGGCCATAAGCCAGATTTTCCCTGATTTCAAAGGGGCGTTCTTTCACCGTTCCTTCCGGCCACACCGTATCCATATGGGCAAAAAACAGCTGTTTGATTTTGCCCTTCCCCTTTTTACGACCCACAACTGTATCACCATATATGTCATCATGGTGGCGGGTAATCTCACATCCCATCTGCTGTAGTTGATTTGCCATATAGTCCGCAATCTGCATGATTCCCGGCAGATATTTGCTTCCTCGATCCATGGAAGTCATAGTGCGAATCATTTCAATCATATCGTCGTACTGCCTTTTTACCAGTTCATACTCTTTCTCGTACATGTTCTCATTCTCCTCTTTATCTAAAAACTCCCGGTTATGCATAGCGGCATACCGGGAGTTTATTGATTCATATCACTTTTTACTTTCTCTGCAGGAAATCAGGAATCTTCAGGGTCTTCTCTTCTACAGAACTTCTGATGTCCACAGGCTTCTGGATTCCGGGAACCGGCCTTACTCCGGGCTGAACAGTTCCGGGCTGTCCTGCCGTGCCGGGCTGGTTATTCAGATTCTTTAATGAATTTGGTGTAAGATGTGCTGTAGGCTGTCTGTACGCCGCACCTGCGCCCATTCTGGACTGAACAGGGGCACCTGCCGCATCTGCCAGACCGGTAGCAATCACAGTAATGGTACAGGAATCAGATTTGGAATCATCATACATTGCACCAAAAATAATATTGACATCCTCTCCCGCCAGATTCTGTACGTAACCTGCTGCATCGCTCGCATCTGCCAGCGTAATATCGCCGGACACATTGATAATCACATGGCTTGCGCCGGAAATGGTTGTCTCCAGCAGCGGGCTTTCCACTGCCATCTTAACAGCCTCAAGTGCCTTGTCATCGCCTTTTCCTTCGCCGATACCGATATGTGCAATCCCCTTATCCTTCATAACAGTCTGTACATCCGCAAAGTCAAGGTTAATGACTGCGGGTACATTAATCAAATCCGTAATACCCTGAACCGCCTGCTGAAGCACTTCATCCGCTTTCTTAAGCGCCTCAGGCATGGTGGTACGCCTGTCCACAATCTCAAGTAACTTATCATTGGGAATGACAATTAAGGTATCAACGTTTGCCTTAATACGTTCGATACCGTTCAACGCATTTACCATACGTGTCTTTGCCTCAAAACGGAAAGGCTTTGTCACAACACCTACCGTCAAAATCCCCATTTCCTTTGCCAGTTTTGCAACAACAGGCGCCGCACCGGTTCCGGTACCGCCGCCCATTCCACAGGTAACGAATACCATATCCGCCCCCTTCAGCGCAGCAGAAATCTCTTCTGCACTTTCTTCAGCAGCCTTCTCGCCAACCTCCGGCTTTGCTCCTGCGCCCAATCCCTTTGTCAGTTTTTCTCCAATCTGAAGCAGTTTGGGAGCTTTACAGAGCTGAAGAGCCTGCTTATCCGTGTTAACCCCGATAAATTCCACTCCGTCAATCTGTTCATCAATCATTCTATTTACAGCATTATTACCTGCGCCGCCTACACCAACCACGATGATCTTGGCTGCAGATTCAGCATCATTCGTCTTAATCTCAAGCAAGGGTATGTCCTCCTTCTGCACAATAAAATTCCATATAGTTTATCATATAATCATTTTCTAAATTAATCAACCTTTTTTTGAAAAAGTTCAGCCGTCACTCCGGCTTAAAAGTATATTTACCTCCATTCTCATCATAAGTCAGCATCTGAAGCGTTCCGCACTTTCCCGCAAGACTGGGTAAAAGCTCCGGCAAAAGCATCAGCTTGTCCTCCAGAGTCGCGGTATCATTTCCCAGTGCCACCTTAACCTCATTGAAATACACTGTTATATCCCCTGACTTGCTGAAATAAATTTTTTCAGAGGTAAGATCGTATTTCTTCAGCAGTTTTGTGATGTTCAGAATGCTGTCAAACACATCCGGGTTTTCCACTGGCAAAGCCTCTCCAAGTACGATATAGTCAAACTCCAGCCCCGTAATCTGAGGAACTCCTGCCGTTCTGACACTGGAGCTTTCAACGACATAGCCATCCTTATCAAAATACATATAAGTGTCCAGATATTTCACATATCCTGTCAACATCTTTTCATATACCGTTATCTTTATCGTGTCCGGTGCCAGAACAGACACGTCCATCACATCCACAAAGGGAATTCCCTCTATCCCTTTATTCCTGTATTTCAGGGAAAGATAGAGAGAATTATCTCCCAGCAGGCCGTCCATGACAATTTTCTTTATCTCATCCTCCGTATAATGCACATTACCTTCCACATACACCGTACGAACAGTATAGGTACTTCTGATGTAATATCCGGCTCCCAGAATTACAGCCGTCAAAACAGCCGCCACCGCAAGCAATCGTATCGCTCTTTTGCCCTTAGACACTTATCACACGCGCTCCTAACTCTCTGAAATCTCTGCAGATATTCTCATATCCGCGGTAAATATATGAACACCCTCCCACTACCGTCTCGCCCTGTGCCATAAGTCCGGCTACCACCAGAGCCGCTCCTCCCCTCAATTCTCTTGCAGTTACCCGGGCTCCCCTCAGGTTAGGTACCGAGTGAACCAAAGCCCGCCTCTCTTCAGTCAATTCCACCGAAGCTCCCATCTTTTCTAATTCTTCCACAATGCGGAAACGGTTTTCAAAAATGGTTTCTTCTATTACCGATACTCCAGTCCCCACAGTGGACGCCGCAAGTGCAACCGACTGTAAATCCGTAGGGAAACCCGGATAGGGAGCTGTTGAAATCAGAGGCACTGATTTCGGAATTTCCGGTGCCTGCACATAGATACCTTCTTTAGAAATACAGGTTCTGGCTCCCATCTGTTCTGCCACATGAAGGACTTCCCCCAATTCTTCTCCGGGCGCTTCCTCCAGGAAAACGCTGCCTCCGATTCCGATACATCCCAACAGATAAGTCCCTGCAACTATCCTGTCAGAAGGTACCCTGAAATCCGTCCCATACAGTGTGCATCCGCCGCGAATAGTCAGGCGGTCTGTACCGGCTCCCTCTATGTCTGCTCCGCATTGCTGCAGATATCTGCACAACGCTACAACCTCCGGTTCCTTCGCTGCCCCGCACAGAATTGTCTCTCCTTCTGCCATAACACCCGCCAGAATCACATTTTCTGTAACGCCGACACTTTGTTTCGGCAGAACGATATCCGCGCCATGCAGCTGCGGTGCAGCGGCATGCAACAGCCCATCCTCTTCGAGAAACTGTACTCCCATGCTGCTCAGCGCCGCAAGATGCAGATCAATGGGTCTTTTCCCAATCACACAGCCGCCGGGATATTCCATAACAACCTCTCCGCATCTTCCAATCAGTGCCCCCAACAGGCAAAGAGAAGAACGCATCCCCGTCACAGCCTCTGATTTCATCTCTTCTCGTCTCACTCTCGCCGAATCGATGAAAATTCCCTGTTCCTGCCATGCCACATCACATCCGAGACTTTTCAACAGACTGACCATGGCATAAACATCCGCAATTCTGGGACAGTTCCGAATAAAAGAACTCTCCCCAACAAGCAGCGTCGCCGCCAGAACAGGTAACGAAGCATTTTTGGAGCCCTGTACACGAACCTTGCCCTGCAGGGCAATACCGCCCTGAATATGAATAGAATTCATAGCCCACCATCCGGATTCAAACTAAATAACCTGTTCTATCCTATGTAGCAGGGTTATCTTTCGTGCGTGTACCCCTCGCGTTCTAAAGTTCTTTTAACTGAATCCTCTTTGCAACGCTTAAGACCAGTCCGATCTCTATCAACAGAAACATAACAGAGGATCCTCCGTAACTGATAAAGGGAAGGGAAATTCCCGTGTTTGGAATAGTATTGGTCACAACCGCAATGTTCAAAATGGCCTGTATGGCAATGTGCCCCATCACACCGACTACCAGCATGGCTCCAAAGAGATCGGTGGCATTGTTGGCAATCACCATCATACGCCAGAGTAACATAATAAACATGAGAATAATGGCAATGGCGCCAAACAGTCCCAGTTCCTCACAGATGATGGAAAAAATCATATCATTTTGCGCTTCGGGCAGAAAACTCAGTTTCTGCATACTCTGACCAAGTCCTTTTCCCCAGATGCCTCCGCTTCCAATCGCATACAGAGCCTGCAATGTCTGGAAACCCTTTCCCTGAGCAGCGCTCTCCGGATCAAGCCAGGCCACTATGCGCTCACTTCGAAAGCCGCCCTCTCCGCCTGACGAAATGATAAAGAAAAGCAACACAGCCACAGCCGCAATGCCCAGCAGTCCCATGACAATAAATTTTTTATAGTCTGGGCTTGCCACAAAAACCATCAGTACCGAAATTCCCAGAATAATGATGGCGGAACTTAAGTTTTTTGTTATCAGATAAACCTCCAGCACCACCGGCAAGGGAAGTAAAATCATGAAAATAAAGCCCTTCATCGTGCGCACACTTTTTCCCATTTTGCACACCATGGTTGCCAGGAACAGAATCATACACAGTTTTGCCACCTCTGCGGGCTGCAGGTTCAACCCGATTCCCGGAATCCGAATCCATCGTCTCGCACCATGAGATTCCACGCCGAGAGGTGTCTTTACAAGAGGCACCAGTGCCATGGAAACCACGTACCCCAACAGGGCAAACCGCTCCCAGAAATGATAGGGTATATTCGCCACAAATATCATTAGTACCAACCCAATAATAATGGCAATCAGCTGCTTCTTCAGATAATATGCCTCATCCCCGAAATCCTGAAATGCCTCGTAGGAACTGGCCGAGTAAATCATGACAAGTCCAAACCCCAGGAGAAACAACACAATAAACAGGAGACTGTAGTCAAAAAAATACTCCGATTGTTCTTTTTTTCTTCGTTTTGCCGTATTGCGTGACGCCATAAACACTCCTTACGCGAGACTCTTCACATATTCCTTAAACTGTTCCCCTCTGACCTCATAATTCGGGAACATTCCCCAGCTGGCACAGGCAGGTGACAAAAGCACCGCATCTCCGCTCTCAGCCAGCTGCGTACAAAGCTTCAAGCACTCCTCATAGGTATCCGCGAAACGGATTTTATCAAAGCCGTGCTTTCTGGCACACTCTGCAATCTTTTCACGGGTCTGTCCAATCAGGACAAGCCACTTTACCTTACCGTCAAAGCTCTCAATCCACTCATCATATTCACTCTGCTTGTCATACCCTCCGCCAATCAGAATCGTGGGCTTGCTCATTGCCCTGATACCCTGAATTGCCGCATCGGGATTGGTCCCCTTGGAATCATTGTAATAATCCACACCGCCCTTGGTCGCAACAAACTCAATCCGGTGCTCCACTGCATGAAAGTTCTTAATCACAGCAAGAATCGTTTCCATGGGAACTCCCATGTTTTCGGCAATAGCAATGGCAGCCATCACATTTTCCACATTGCAGATACCCACAAGATTCATATCCTTATGAATATCCATGATTTCCTGCTCTTTTCCTGCTTCGCTTTTGATAATTTTATCCCCTCTCAGGAAATAACCGTCCTTCAATTCTCTTACGGAAGAGAAATAGACTGCCTTTGCGGGGCATCTGGACCCAAATTCCCTTGTATATCCATTCTCGTAATTCAGGACACAAGTCTCCTCCGGGCCCTGATTCATCGTAATATTTTCCTTTGCCTTCACATAAGCCTCCATCGTATGATGGCGGTTTAAGTGATCGGGCGTAATATTCAGGATAGCAGACACAGCGGGATGAAAATCTCTTATGGTCTCCAGCTGAAAGGAACTGATCTCTCCGACTGTAACCGTATCCGCAGCTGTTTTCAGGCATTCGGATGTATAGGGATTCCCGATGTTTCCCACTACAAATACCTTATCCGCACCGAGATGTGCCTTCATGATCTCTCCCATCAGCGTTGTCGTGGTCGTCTTTCCGTTGGTTCCGGTGATTGCCACCACTCTGCCCTTTTCCAGCTGATATCCCAGTTCAATCTCACCCATAATTTTAGCGCCGTTTGCTCTCAGCTCTTCAACCAGTGGAATATCTACGGGTACTCCTGGGCTTAAAACGACCGTCTCCGTCTCCTGCCTGATTGTCTCAGGCAGTTCACCCACAACACAAAGTGCCCTGCTGCCTTCGGGCAGTTTTTCCCGAAGCTCCTCCGCAGTCATTTTCTCGTTGCTGTCATACAACACAACTTCTGCTTCCATATGCTCCAGAAGCCCCACGGATCCGATTCCGCTGATGCCGGAACCAATCACAAGACATTTCTCTCCTTTTTTCATAACAACTACCTTCTTTCTCCTCAATTAATCTCATGTAATCCCGTCAGCGCCAACAGACACATCAGGGCTGTAATCACAGTAAAAACAGCCGTAATTCTTGTTTCTGACCAGCCGCACAACTCAAAATGGTGATGCAGAGGTGCCATTTTGAAAATCCTTCTCCCACCACTCAGTTTATAATAAGCAACCTGAAGAATAACGGAAGCCACCTCCACCAGATAAACCACTCCCACAATTGCAATATAGAGAGGCATCTGCATCATATATCCGCACGCCGCCACAAAGCCGCCCAAGGCCAGAGATCCGGTATCTCCCATAAATACGGCTGCCGGATGCACATTAAAAAGCAGGAATCCCAGAAGTGCTCCGGTCACCGCACAGGTAACAGGCTCGATACCACTTCCGCAGCCCAGCGCCACTACGGTAAAAAACACTGCAACAATCACCGTAACGCTCCCGGCCAGCCCATCCAGACCGTCTGTAAAATTGACGCCGTTAACCGTTCCAAGCACAATAAAAAAGAGTATCGGAATATTCCAGGAACCGAAATCCAGATACTGACCTGACATCCAGGGAATTTTCATGGAAAGGCTCACGTCCGTATAATGCTGCAGGTACCATGCAAACAATCCTGTGACAATCAGCTGACCTGTCAGTTTCTGTAGTGGAGAAAGCCCCATGGAACGCCTGCATATTACCTTTATGTAATCATCCAGAAGCCCAATCATGCCAAATCCTGCAGTCAGGAACAGAATGGGTACCACTTTCGGATATTCATCGATAGAGAGCAATGATGTCACTGTCACGCTGATCAGAATCAGAATACCGCCCATCGTAGGTGTACCTGCCTTTTTCAAGTGAGCAGCCGGTCCTTCTTCCCTGATGTTCTGTCCTATTTTCAGCCTTTTCAACACAGGAATCAGAAAGGGTCCTGCCAGCGCACTGATTGCAAAAGAAATCATCACAGACATTATCGTTGTTCTGCTCATCGTCTAATTATACTCCATTATTTCCAAATACGGAAGAATATTTTCAAAAAGCTGGCGAATAATCGGAGCCGCCACCTGCCCCCCATAATAGACGCCCTGCGGATTATTCACGACTGCAATGGCAATTACCTGCGGATCGTCAGCCGGTGCAAAGCCGATAAAGGAAGAGATATATCTCCCGCTGCCTCTGGGAAGCGTCTGACTGGTTGCGGTCTTTCCGCCGACACGGAACCCCTCCACTGCACCATTTCTGCCGGAGCCTTCCGACACTACCTTTTCCAAAATTTCCCGCATTGTGGCACTTGTCTGTTCAGAAACAATTCCCGATTCTACCGGATAAGAAAAGGTCTGTACCGCCTTTCCGTCCGCATCCAGTGTTTTCACGCCAAAATGCGGTGTAATCCGGTTTCCACCGTTAATAATGGACGAAACGGTTGTCAAAAGCTGTACGGGCGTAATCTGAAAGGACTGCCCGAATGCCACCGTAGCCAGTTCCACATTTCCCATGTTCTCTTTTTTATGCATAATGGTGGCTGCCTCTCCCGGCAAGTCGATTCCTGTTTTTTTCTTCAGTCCGAACTGTTCAAAATATCGATAGTAATTGTCAATTCCCAGGCGCAGCCCCACACTGATCAGCGCAGGATTGCATGAGTTCTGCATGCACTCGGTAAACGACTGCGAACCATGCCCCGCTATCTTATGACACCTGATTTTTCTGTCATCCACCACAATAAAACCCGGACAGCTGAATCTGCTCTCCGGTGTAATAACGCCTTCCTCCAGTCCCGCCGCAGCCGTAATGATCTTAAAAGTGGAACCGGGCTCATAGGTGTCATTGATGCAGCCGTTTCGCCAGATGCCATTCAAGACATTCTGCTTTTCTTCTGCCGTGAGGTTCTCATCGGTTCCTTCCGGCAGCTCGTACGGATGATTCAGATCAAATTCCGGCACATTTACCATGGCATAAATTTCCCCGTTTTTCGGGTTCATCACCAGAATGGAAACACTGTCTGCCTGCTTTGTGGCACAGGCCTGGACAGCCAGCTGGGTGGCATAAGACTGAATGTTTCTGTCCATGCTGATACAAAGGTCCTGCCCACTCACCGGTTCAATACGCCGTTCTCCCGCCGCCTCCACTTCAATTCCCTTGGCATCGGTGACAGTCAGGATGGTTCCCGGTTCTCCCTCCAGGTATTCTTCATAGACAACCTCAAGCCCGATGATGCCCTGATTATCTCCGCCGGTAAATCCCAGCACTTTGCTGGCCAATTCTCCATAAGGATAATACCGCTTGTAATCCTCATCCACTTTCACTCCCGGCATATCATATTCCCGGATACGATCACCTGTTGTCTTCTCCACATTACTCTTGATACGCTCCATAGAGGAATATTTTTCCACACGCTTCGACACATAATCTTCAGACAACTCCAGTTCCCTGCAGAGCATTTCCGTCACTGCCTCGGGATCTTCTATCTGATTGTGAATGACGGAGACGGTACAGACCGTCTTATTATCTGCCAGTACAACCCCGTTTCTGTCCAGAATCCGTCCCCTGGCAGCCTTGATGCTGCGTTCCCTCTCATGAAGGTCTACCGCCATCTGAGAATAATGTTCCGAACGCCATACACAAAGATAAACCAATCTGCCGAAAAGGAACACCAGAATGCCCGCACATGCAAAGAATGTAGTGAGAATCTTCTTCCTGTGAAAGATTTTGTTATTATCCGTCAGCATACAAAACCTCATAAAAAGGGGGTTACTATACTGTATTCCCGTTTTTATGAGGTTATGTCAAATAATCTTCAGTCTTTCTTCTTTTGTCTGTACGCCCAATACTTATTTATCACAAAATTCATGGGCACCGTAATCAGCAGATTGATGCCTGCCGCCAATATATTTCCCCAGAACACAGTGTCAAGAGATGCAAATCCCCTCTCCATGCACCAGTTTCCCAGTGGTTCCGTCAGCCTTCCGATTCCCAAAATGTCAATCCACAGCACAAGCAGCGCTGCATTCACCAGGTATCCCCAGAAATATGCAACATAGGTCTTGGCAAGTACTTTCCACCAGACTCTCTTTTCCCCATCCTCCTGTTCTTTGAACACATATTTACTGCTCCAATAATAGGCATTCAATACGCTTAGGGAAAAACCGATGAAACTGGCGGGAAGATAATGTATCCTGAAAAAGACCAGAACCGCATATACACCCTCGCTGATGAGCGTATTTGAGATACCAACAAAAACAAATTTGATAAACTGCCACAGACCCTTACCTTTATCTGAAATAAAATCTGACATATCTTCCCTCTTCCACTCTTGTATATCCGAAATCATTTTCAATATACTGCATAATCCAGTTGTCAGCAGGCTCCATCAGCTGTCCATACCAACAATCCACCACAATTACCTCCGGGACTTTCTCCGGATACAGCTCCCAATAGGTCAGCAGCCTTTCATCATAGCTGGTAGGATCTACAATGGAAAAATGGCAGACTGATAAATCCCGGAACATATACGGTGTTGTACCGCCCGTTCCCACCATATTTGTGACAATCAGGCAATCTGTTCCTTCCTCCACATAAGCTTCAAAATCCTCATAATCACAGTCATTCACATATGCCTGCATATAGTTTGTCAAAATTCCTGCTGCCGGTCCCTCACGCATGATTCCACCGAGCCCCAGAATTGTGTTGGTATCCGTTTTCCCCGCTCTGAGTACAACACCTTTCCCAAAGACTGACATAAAGGCAAGGCTTCCCATAAGTAACAGTATCCAGACTTTTGCTTTCCTTTTACCCAGTGTATTTTCCAGAGCAAACCCAATCACAATGGCTGCCCCAAGAATACCGGGAAGTGCATGAGGAATCGCATAGAAAAAGCTTAAATCACTCATATAAAGAACTGCAACCAGGATGAGAAGACCACCGCCCAGGCAGGGGAGCAGAATTTTTTTCCGACTATCCGCATAGCGCCAGGAAAATGCCGCAAGCAGGGCAATTGTCAAAAGATGTATCTGCGGCTCCTCATATCCTTTCTGAAAAACCAGCCAATAAATAAGTTGAATCCCCTCAGATGCCACAACAGCAGGCACCGCCGCGCCAAGCCAGAATGGCATATTTTCCGGTGCATCCTGCGCTTTTTTCCTGATGACCTGCCAGATAAGCATTCCAATCAAAAAAGAAATACCAAACAAAAAGAGTTCCGTACCGATGTCTTTAGCAATTGCCAGAAGCTTATCCTCCTGCACACCGGAAAGCTCATGGGTCAAATCGAACGCCACAATATACCTGATATTTCTAAAGAATTCTTCTATGGTAACACGGGATAATACACAGGAAAGCCAAATGGCCGCACACCCTGCACAGATTCCGCAGAAAAGCCAGACATCACGCCATCTTTTTTTCCCCGCTTTTAAAACCACAATCAGGAGAAACGGAAACAGCACAATATCAGCCGGATAGGCAAGCACTGATAAAGCCATACTGATTCCCGCAAGCAGAATCCATTTCCAGCCACCTTTTTCAGACTCTTCACTCAGACAGTAATAACGTGCAAGGGCAAGAATGATAATTGTAAAAAACCAGAGCTGCAGATTGCTGAACTCCGGAATTTGAATAATCTTCGGTACAATATTAAAATAACAGATACTTATCAGAAAAGCGTACTCTTTTTCTGTCACTCTGCAAAGGGTTCTCTCCACCCACACTGTAAGCAACAGCTGTATCACAGTGGTACAGACACGCAGGAATATCACAACCCCTGTTGTTCCTCCCGTCACCCATATAAAAAGGCGCATCAAAAAGGCACAGACAAAGGCAGATGTCTGATGAGGTTCCCACATTGTTCCAAACAGGGTATCCCCGGCAATCTGCCGATAGGACATCACGATCTGGTATTCCTCATCTAATGTATAATCCACAAAAATCAATTTTATTGCTGCGAGGATGCTGCCCAGAATCAGGAGATTCCGAAGCAGCTTCCAATTCTTCCACTCTTCTTTCACTCTTCCCCCTTCTCCTGTTCTTCCGGCTCCTTATGCTCATCTATGATATAGGGAGGCCTCGTTCTGGACGCATCCAGTGTTCTCCAAAGATATTCACCCAGAATTCCCAGCATGGAAAGAATCAGTCCTGAAGAAAGAAGTATCACACACATCAGGGAAGACCATCCCGTAATCGGCACTCCCTTGCTGAAAAATTCCACCAGTACGCTGATCAGCAGAATCAGCGCAAAAATATCAAAAATAACACCGATATAAGTCATAAACCGAATGGGTACATAGGAAAAACTCATCATGGAATCCAGTACCAGTTTCAGCTTCTTTGCAAAAGTCCAGCGGGATTTTCCCTTTTCACGGTCTTTTCTGTCAAAGTAAACCATATCCGTCTTGAATCCTGCCCATAATACCTGCAATGTCAGGCTGGAATTCTTCTCATCCAGACGCTCCAGCACCTCAATCACCTGTCTGTCAATCAGGTAACAGTCGCAGCCGCCCTCCGGCATGTTTTTATTCACAAACTTGCGAACCATGGCATAATACAGATTTGCAAAAAACACCTTAACACGGTTCTCATCCCGGGAGCGTCTCACTGCCAGAACCACCTTGTTCCCCTTTTTCCAGCTCTCGTACATCTCCAGAATCAGTGTGGAGTCCTCCTGCAAATCAGCCTGCTTTGTCACGGCACAGTCTCCGGTACAGACGCTTAACCCCGCCAGCAGCGCTGCATGCTCTCCAAAATTTCTGGACAGCTTTACCAGCCGTACATGTGCAGAATCCATAGCCTTGATTTCGTTCATAATCTTCCAGGAATTATCTCCCGAGCCGTCATCTACGAATACCAGCTCGTAATCTCCCAGTTTATCCAGAATCTTTTCCTGCATATCATGGTATAAATCCATCAGGGTATCTTCATTATAATAGACCGGAACAACAATTGACAATTTGCTCATAAGTGCCTTATCCTTTCACCTCAACCTGCATTTCTTTCAAATATTCCTGATAATCCCGGATATATTCCTGTCCGTCATAATGGCGACTTGCCAGAACCAGCAGTATGGAATCCGGAGAGAAATCATACATATCCTTCCATAGCATGGGCGGCAGATAAAGCCCCATACCCGGTTTATCCAGCACAATCACTTCCGACTCCGTTCCATTGTCCACTCTCACCTTGCTGCTTCCGCCTACATTCACCAGAAGGAATTCCGTCTCCCGGTTTGCATGCTGCCCACGCACTACCGTATCATCAGAACCATACATATAAAACACTCGCTTGATGTCAAAGGGGATATCCATTCCTTCCCCCTCAATTACCACCAGATTTCCTCTCTCATCACCCAGATCCTTAAAATAAATCAATTTATATTGCTCTGACAGCTTCATATTCCTCTTATCTCCTAAAATGCATTCAAACTATCAATTACTGTTTGCTGTTCCTCATCCGTCATACCGTTGTACATGGGAATGGAAAGCACAGTGTCCGCATCATGCTCCGTGACGGGGAAGCTTCCCTTCCGATAACCAAGACAGGCATAAGCCTCCGACAGGTGCGGGGGAATCGGATAGTGAATGATTGTCCCAATTTCCCGTTGATTCAGATAATCTGCCAGACGATCCCTGTCCTCACATTGAATCACATACTGATGCCAGACACTCGTTGCATGTTCCCGGACTTTGGGCAGCTTAATTCGATCGTTTTTGATGCCGAGGCTGTAGTTTTCCGCCAATCTGACACGTTCTTCCGTCAGCTCTTGTAAATGGGATAATCTCACCCGAAGCAGACCTGCCTGAATCTCATCAAGTCTGGAATTGGCTCCCACCACCTTATTGTAGTATCTCTTTTCGCTTCCGTAGTTTCGATACATCTTCATATCTGCGGCAATTTTTGCATCATTCGTCACAATCGCCCCGGCATCTCCGAAGGCACCCAGATTTTTGGAAGGATAAAAGGAAAAGCAGCCGATATCGCCAAAAGTACCCGTCATTTGTCCATCGAAGCATGCCCCGTGGGACTGTGCACAGTCCTCCACAAGACGAAGATTATGTTTTCTGCAGATTCTGACAATCTCGTCCATTCGGCTTGCCTGACCATAGAGATGAACTACCAGAATTGCCTTGGTTTTCTCCGTAATTTTTTCTTCCAACTTTTCCACATCAATATTAAAGTACTCGTCCGGTTCTATAAATACGGGCGTTGCTCCGTTTATCGTAATTCCCATCACACTGGCGATATACGTATTGCCCTGAACAAGCACCTCATCTCCCTCACCGATTCCCAGAACACGGAATGCAAGCCAGAGTGCATCCAGCCCGCTCGCAAGACCAACACTATATTTTGCCCCCGTGTATGCTGCAAACTCCTGCTCAAAAGCTTCCACTTCTTTCCCCAGAATGTACCAGCCGGAACGAAGTACCTCCAAAGCTTTTGCTTCAAATTCCTCCTGATATTTCATAAAACCTCTGTCCATACGGTTCGGCATGATTCTCATATATCTATTGTCCCCTTTTTCAACATATTCTTTCTTCATCAGAATTTTCCACAATCCAGTATACAGGATTTGCCCTCGGATTGCAACTTGAAACACAAAAACCTGCCGCCATACGGCAACAGGTTTTCCGACTTCCTTTTATTCTATATTGGGATTCACAGGTATTTCACTTCCCATGGCCGTCTCACCGCTTCCAATCAAAACACCCGTCTGCGCATCATACTGATCCCCGGTATTCGGGTCAACACGATATCCCGATTCCGGATCAACAGGAAAACTCATCCACTGTGGCGAAGTTCCGCCTGCCTGATTTCCGTTTCCTTTCTCTGTCTCTCCGTCTTCCAATCCCACATCTTCCGGTTTTTGAGTATACTGTGTCGTAATTTCCAGCTGAAGTGCTTCCAGCTCAGCGATTTCCGCCTCACTTAATTCCTCTGTCATGAAAATATTCAAATATGGCAAGGCTTCCGTCAAAATATTCCGCACAATACCGGTAGCATACTTTGCATCACCCTGATGACTTACATTGGGACGATCGACTACAACATAGATGGCAACTTGTGGATCATCCGCCGGAGCAAATCCGATAAAAGATACCACATGGTCCGTATCTGAACGCTTGTGAGTGTTCGGGTCGATTGTCTCTGCTGTGCCAGTTTTTCCTCCTATCATATAGCCCGCCGGTCTTGCAGTTTTTCCGGTTCCTTCCGTCACAACCGCAGTACAATACTGCCTGATATGCTCAGAAGTTGTCTCTGATATTGTCTGTTTCAGAAGACGTGGTTCGATATTCTGGACTGTTGCACCGTTCGCATTGGTTATCTTGTCCACCATATGTGGTTCATAATAATAACCGCCATTTATCAGGGAGCAGAAACCGGTAATCAGCTGTATCATAGTAACATTGAAATTCTGCCCGAAAGTATTGGTTGCAAGATCCGTCGGTCCCATATCCTCCACATCGTAAATCAGGCTGGCTGTTCTTGCTTCTCCTGCCAGATCAACATTCGTCTTCAGGCCAAAATTAAATATCTTCTGGTATTCACTGAACTGTTCTTTCCCCAATGCCTGTCCAATTTTCATCATGGACACATTGCAGGATTTTGCCACAGCTCCCTGTAAAGTCAAAGTTCCGTCATATCTGTTATGACACCTGATAGTGTATCCGCCGATTTCCATTGAACCATTGCACTCGAAAGTTGCATTCGGTGAAATCGTTCCTGTCTCCAGTGCTGCCGCTACCGTAAAAGGCTTGGCCGTTGAACCGGGTTCATAAGTGTTGGAAATACAGTAATTTTTCCAGAGATTATTCAGATTGAGATAAATCTGGTCATCTGTCATACCTGCCAGCACCGATTCATTGATAACCGTACCGTTTTTCTTGATTTCAAAATATCCGCTTGCATTGGTTACCTGCTCTACCATCATGGAACCAATCAGACTGTCCGTATTTCGTACATCATTCAAGTTATATGTAGGATAGCTCGCCATGGCAAGAATCTCACCGCTGTTCACATCCATCATAATGCAGCCGACATTCTCTGCACCATTTCCCTCTTTATATTCGTTTTTATGCTCCTCCATGAATTTTTGAAGATACTTTTCCACAATCATCTGAATATTGGTATCAATGGTTGTATGAATCGTATTTCCATCCACAGCAGCTTTCACGGTTCTCTCCAACGCAAGATCATCATTCAGATACCCGTACTCCCTTCCGTTGATGCCGTTTAGCACATTATTATAGTACTCTTCCAGGCCATAGCTTCCCTGACCGTCCGTACTGGTAAAACCGATGGCATCCGCCGCAAGCGAGCCATACGGGTATATCCTCTTGTACTCCTCTTCAAACCAGACACCCCTGATGCTGGAATTTTCCTCCTGAGCTGCCAGAAATCCACTGATTTCATCATAACTCAGGCGCTTCAGCGGCACATACCAGGAGGATGTGGTATTGGTCGTCACATGCTCCCGCACAGCTGACATATCCAATTCAAAATATTGTCCCAATGCCTCCAGAGAAGGTTCCAGATATGGCTTCTTTCCTCCCAACTCCGTATTCATTACCTTGGCATCAATTACCAGATTATATACCTTTTCACTGATTGCAAGCTTTGTACCTCTGGCATCCACAATATCTCCTCTCCTGTACGGAAGGGGTGTGGAACTATATTCCTGCTGGGACAGTACCTGCTTCTGATACTGGTTTTCCTTCTCTCTTGCAAGCCAGAAAAGTCTGACGCTTAATCCGGCAAAAGCCAGCAGTACAAAAATAAACAGTACTACCAGCTTTTTCTGCATCTTTATGGAAAACTTATTTGCTTTCTGTCTGTTCAAATTTTACACCTCTGATAGATTTCCATGAGTACGGTTAATTTTGGCCCACCTGGCGCATGTAATCATTCTTCTCGTTCGTATATGTAACAATCTGTCCTTCCTGCGCATATACCATGCCCAGTTCGCCGATTGCTACTCGCTTAATCTCTTCCAAATCAATGCTGCTCATAATTCTGTTGTATTCCTCATCATTTGCAATTTTCAAATTGTTAAGCTGCACTTCCTTGGACGCTACGTTCTTTGTCCTCTGTGTAAGCTCTGCCTGCAGCTGAATATAATTCAGCAGCACGAAAGCTGCCGTGCACATCGCTGCCATCAGGAACAAAACATATCCAAAACTCATGTATCTTGCCTTTTCCCGGTTCTTGCGCACTGCAGGAGCATGCCGTCTCTCCGGTACATCCTCAAAGGGAATTGCAGGTGCTGTTTTGCGTACAACATTCCCATAAACGTATTCGCTGCGGTTTCTTCCGACTCTTACGTTTCCGCTTTTTTCATATGTAGCCTGTCCATAGTTCCTTCTGTTCTGGCTCATAATATTTCCCACTTTCCAATTCTGCTTATTTTCGGGCAAACACCCTTAGTTTTGCGCTCTTGGAGCGACTGTTCTCTTCCAGTTCTTTTTCTCCGGGAAGAATCGGTTTTTTCGTAATCACACTGCCCTTTGATACTTTTCCGCATACACACACGGGAAACTCAGGCGGACAGGTACAGGGATTCTCGTTTTTCCTGAAAGCTGTTTTTACAATCCTGTCTTCGAGGGAATGGAAGGTAATGATACAAAGCCTTCCGCCCGGATTCAGCAATTCAATCAAATCATCCAGAGTTGTTTTTAAGACTTCCAGCTCCCTGTTACATTCAATTCGGATTGCCTGAAAAGTCTGCTTGGAGGGATGTCCGTTCTGACGCATCTTTGCCGGTATCGCCGCCCTGATGATTTCATTCAGTTCAAATGTAGTTTCAATCGGCTTGTCCGCTCTTGTCTTTACAATGTGCTTTGCTATATTTTTTGCAAATTGTTCCTCTCCGTAATCCCGAATGATACGATACAACTCTCCTTCGGAGTATCCGTTGACAATATCACGGGCAGTCAGGTTTGCACGCCTGTCCATCCGCATGTCAAGCGGAGCATCAAACCGGTAAGAAAAACCTCTGTCTTCCGTATCCAACTGATAGGAAGATACTCCCAGGTCAAGGACGATACCGTCTACCTTGTCCACCCCGCATGCGGCCAACGCTGCCCGCATATTACAGTAATTGTCACGAAGAATCGTAACCTTATCACCAAAGGGGGCGAGTCTCTCTCCTGCGGCACAGATGGCTGCGTCATCCTGGTCTATGCCATAAAAGTGTCCCGTTGTCAGCCTTTTACATACCTCAAAGGCATGTCCGCCTCCACCCAATGTACCATCCACATAGATGCCTTCCGGCTTGATATCAAGTTGTTCTATCGTCTCCGCAAGAAGTACGGAATAATGCTTGAATTCCATCGGCATCCTTTCCCGCAGGCTCGAAGCTCGGTTTTTTTGTTCTCTTTGAATTTCCCTGTGTAACCAATCCGGGTTATATGGTAAGTCCCAGATTTATCATTCCCTGTGAAATCTTGTTAATATCAACCTGACTGCTGTTTGCCTCCCACTTTTCAAGGCTCCAGATTTCAATGCGGCTTCCCATTCCGGCAAGGACCACATCCTTTTCCAATCCCGCGAATTCCCTTAAATCCTGCGGCATCAGAATTCGTCCCTGTTTATCCACGGTCACGTACTGTGCTCCCGAGAGGAAGAATCTTGCAAACTGTCTTGCTTCCTCATTGATCAGTGGCAATGATGCAAGCTTTGCTTCAAAGACTTTCCAATCATCATTCGCATACACAAATAAGCAGCCATCCATTCCCTTTGAAACCACAAATTCATCACCGAGAATCTCGCGGTACTTTGAAGGAATACTCAACCTGCCTTTCGGATCGATTGTATGATTGTATCTGCCCATAAACAAAAGCAATCACCACCAGTCAGAAAAATGGGGGTTCATCCCACTTTATGGGATTTCATACCATATCCATCCCACTTCTAACATGATTTTAATATATTCTTAAGGATTTTACAAGTGCAAAGTTTTGGAAGAGATCACGTAAAAAAGCGCTCTGCGAGACTCTCGCAGGGCGCTTTTTATCAAAAACCACAAGATATAGTATAAAGGCAGGACGCAAGATGGAATATCTATGTTTCTCACGTTCTGCCCCTATTCAAAAAAAATTTTATTTTTTCTGTATTCTCTGCTTCCGAACCGGATTCTTTCGTTTTCGGCTCCAATTTTTCCGTAACGGCCCTATTTATTTTCAGCTTCGCCGTCGGCTTCTTCCATTTCTTGCTCCGGTACTTCTATCGCCGGCTTCTTTTTTAAGCGAATGCGCACTGCCACATCCACTGCGACTGCAAAAATCAACATCAGCAGTGCCAGAACCTGGGATACCGGAACCGTGGTTCCAGGTATAAACAAAGTATCTGTACGAATTCCTTCTATAATAAACCGTCCCAGTCCGTATCCTCCCAGATAAAACAGACAAATCTCTCCATCAAATTTCTTATGCTTTGTATAGAGCAATATCAAAATCATCACAGCCAGATTCCAGACACTCTCATACAGGAAGGTGGGATGCACATTAATATAATTTGCTCCTTCCGGAATATGTGCCGCTATGTTTTCGGAAATATCCCGCGCCCGTACCGCTTCTATGGGAAGCTGCATGGAAAAGAGACCGTCGTAATACTCCCCGAAAACCTCTCTGTTCATAAAGTTGCCCCAACGGCCGATAATCTGCCCCAGTAGCAGTCCCGGCATTGCCGTATCTCCCATCAATAAAGGCCTCTGTTTCTTGATTTTACAGTAAATAAACAAAGTGATAAATGCCGCGATAACGGCTCCGTAAATCGCCATGCCACCATTCCTGGTATTGAAAATACTCAGAAGGTTGTCCTTATAATAGTCCCAGGCAAAAATCACATAATAAATTCTGGCTCCAATCACGGAAAAAATAACCGCGTAGATTGCAAAATCCCAATAAACCTCCGGATCCTGCCCTGTCACCTTCGCCCGATGCACCGCCATCAAAATGCCCGCCAGAAGGCCCAACCCTATGATAACACCGTAAAAAGCGATTTCAAACCCAAATATACTGAAAGACTTCGGCACATCCTTCAGATAAATCCCGAGATTCGGGAATGCGATATCTCCTGCGTTCATAAAAACTCCTTATACGTTAAACCTAAACAGAATTACATCTCCATCTTTGACAACATAGTCCTTGCCTTCAATTCCCACAAGTCCTTTCTCGCGGGCGGCGGCAAGGGAACCCTGCTCCAGCAGGTCCTTATAATTGACAACCTCAGCCTTAATAAAGCCTCTCTCAAAATCGGAATGAATCTTTCCTGCCGCCTGAGGTGCCTTTGTTCCAATCTTAATTGTCCAGGCACGGGTTTCATCCTCCCCGGCCGTTAAAAAGCTCATCAGCCCCAGAATATGATAGCTTGCCTTAATCAGTTTTTCCAGCCCTGACTCGGATAATCCCAAATCCTCCAGGAACATTGCCTTTTCATCGTCATCCAGTTCGGAAATCTCCTGTTCAATCTGTGCGCAGATTACGAATACTTCGCTGCCCTCTGCCTGTGCAAACTCTCTGACCTCCTCCACCATGGAATTGGAAGCGCCGTCATCGGCAAGGTCGTCCTCAGATACATTTGCCGCATAAATTACCGGCTTATAAGTCAGAAGATTGTATTCCTTCATCAAAGTCAGCTCATCCTCATCCGTAACCTCCATGGATTTGGCAAGCTTTCCTGCCTCAAGATGAGCTTTCAGGCGCTCCAAAAGAGCCTGCTCCTTCGCATAGCTCTTGTCCATTCTGGCCGCCTTGACTACCTTTGCGATTCTTCTTTCCAGTACTTCCAGATCGGCAAATATCAGTTCCAGATTGATTGTCTCAATATCTCTCATCGGATTCACACTGCCGTCCACATGAATGACATTTGTATCTTCAAAACATCTCACCACATGAACAATGGCATCTACCTCACGGATGTTGCTCAAAAACTGGTTTCCCAGTCCCTCACCCTTGGAAGCACCCTTTACCAGTCCGGCGATATCAACAAACTCAATGACAGCAGGTGTCACCTTTTTGGACTTGTACATATCTCCCAGCAGCTTCAGTCTCTCATCCGGTACTGCCACAATTCCGATATTCGGGTCAATGGTGCAGAAGGGATAATTTGCAGATTCCGCTCCCGCCTTTGTCAATGAATTAAATAATGTACTCTTACCTACGTTCGGCAGGCCAACGATTCCTAGTTTCATAATATATTCATCTCCTTCATTTTTCCTTTATTTTACTGGCTTTCCGCGATTCGTGTTTTTAACCGAGTACCACATCGAGTACCACGGAGATGAATTTCGCATCAAGTTTTATACCACTTTTAACGCGTCAGCCACTAAGTCAATTTCTCTATGTTTTTCATCCTCTGTAATATGAACATACAGATTCATGGTAATACCGATATTAGAATGACCTAAAATCTTCTGCAGAGTCTTGGGCTTCATTCCACCTTCAATGCACCTTGTCGCAAAAGTATGTCTGAGTACATGCATTGAAAATCTCGGAATACCTACACGGTCACAATACTTAAAAAGTCCTGTATCATAAGTACTGTTCTTGACCGGCGTTCCCTTTCTGCAAAGAAAGACAATATCCTTCCATTCCATCGGCACGAGCTTTAAGCTCTTATTCTTTGATCTCTGATTTTCAAGAATACGAATTGCTTCGTCTGTAAGAGGAATTGTACGGTAGCCGGATTTGCTCTTAGGTGGACCAACTCTCCATTCACCTACCTTATAGCGATATTCCATCGTCCTCTCAATCTTCATGGTACGACTTTCGAAGTCGATATCACTCCACTTAAGTCCTATAAGCTCACCTGTACGAAGTCCGGTCTGCAACACGAAGCGGTACTGATTCTCATAGCTGTAGCCAACCACAGCTTCTAAGAACTTTTTCTGAACGTCTATCGTAAGAGCTTCTTTCTTATCTGAAGGCTTTCCCATATCGCTCTTTAACGACTTCTTACAGGGATTTGCAATGAGAACATCATTTTCCCTTGCGAACTCAAACATGTTGTAAAGAGCGATCCGCGTCTGGTATATGGTAGTCGTCTTATAGCCCTCATCAGCCATATCCGAAAAAATCTTCTGGCAGTGAATGGGCTTTACATCAGTTAAGAGTTTATTGCCTATAACACCCTTGATATTACGCTCATACCGTTCCGAATAGTTTCTGACCGTATTAGGTCTCACTGTCTGCTTTTTTACCCCTATCCAATAATCGAACCAGGCATCAACGAGCATATCCGTTGCCTGGTCGAGGTCACTGTGTTGGTCTATGTATGTAGCATCAGCAAGCCACTGTTTTACCTCTTGAAGTTTCTTGGATCTTTTCGTTCTGCGCTTCCCAAATTTATCAACAAATCTGGCGAAATAAGTCCCGTTAGGTTGCTGAACGATTCCTGCTCCAATCTCCTTTCCTTTGAGATCTTTTCCCATTTAAGGCTCCTTTCTAAGCTATA
>CAMEDC010000044.1 GCA_945913255.1 uncultured Lachnospiraceae bacterium | reverse complement strand
AGAAGATGGAACCCTAAGATGGCTCCTTACATCTTCACCGAGAGAAACGGTATCCACATCATTGACTTGCAGAAGTCTGTAGGTAAGGTTGATGAGGCTTACAGAGCAATTTCCGAGATTGCTGCACAGGGTGGTACCATTCTTTTCGTAGGAACCAAGAAGCAGGCGCAGGATGCAGTTAAGACGGAAGCAGAACGCTGCGGAATGTACTATGTAAATGAGAGATGGCTGGGCGGTATGCTTACAAACTTCAAGACCATTCAGTCCCGTATTGCAAGACTTCACGCAATCGAGAAGATGTCTGAGGACGGAACTTTTGATGTGCTTCCCAAGAAGGAAGTAATCGAATTGAAGAAAGAGTGGGAGAAACTGGAGAAGAATCTTGGCGGTATCAAGAACATGACCAGAATCCCCGATGCTATCTTTGTTGTAGACCCCAAGAAGGAGAGAATCTGTGTACAGGAAGCTCACTCCCTTGGAATTACTCTGATTGGTATCGGCGATACCAACTGCGATCCCGAGGAACTTGACTATATCATTCCCGGAAACGATGATGCAATCAGAGCCGTTAAGCTGATTGTTGCCAAGATGGCAGACGCTGTTATTGAAGCAAATCAGGGTGAAGCAGTTTACACAGCTGAGGATGTGGCTGCTGACACTGAGGCAGAGGATATTGAAGAAGTAGCAGATGCTGAATAGGAGGAATAGAAAATGGCAGAAATTACCGCAGCTATGGTAAAGGAACTGCGTGAGCAGACCGGCGCCGGCATGATGGATTGTAAGAAAGCTCTGAATGAGACAAACGGAAATATGGAAGAGGCTGTTGAGTATCTGAGAAAGAACGGACAGGCAAAGGCTGAGAAGAAGGCAAGCAGAATCGCAGCAGAAGGTATCTGCCGTATTGCTTCCAAGGGTGATACTGTTGCAGCTGTTGTAGAGGTTAACTCCGAGACAGACTTCGTTGCAAAGAACGAGACCTTCCAGAAGTTTGTTGAGGCTGTGGCTGAGCAGGCAGTAAATTCCAACGCAGCTGACATGGATGCCTTTATGGCTGAAAAATGGATCGAGGATGGTTCCAAGACCGTTTCCGAAGCTCTGGTAGACAAGATTGCGGTTATCGGAGAGAAACTGAGTATCAGAAGATTTGAAAAGGTTGAGGCAACCGAAGGATGCGTTGTTTCTTACGTACACGGCGGC
The DNA here is from genome assembly GCA_945913255.1 of uncultured Lachnospiraceae bacterium. Taxonomy (GTDB): domain Bacteria; phylum Bacillota; class Clostridia; order Lachnospirales; family Lachnospiraceae; genus Acetatifactor. Next base: position 24,766 of record CAMEDC010000044.1, on the reverse strand, counting down.
GGACGTATCGGCGTTATTGTAGAAGCCAAGACAAATGTTGTAAACGATGCAATCAAGGAAGCACTTACAAACCTTGCAATGCAGGTTGCAGCTCTTTATCCCAAATATGTTGCTACCGGAGATGTATCTGAGGAGTTCAAGGCTCATGAGAAGGAAATCATCGCAGCTCAGATTGCACAGGATCCCAAGATGGCAGGAAAACCCGAGAAGGTTATCGAGGGTGCAATCGTTGGCCGCCTGAATAAGGAACTGAAGGAAGTATGTCTGCTTGAGCAGGTTTATGTAAAGGCCGAGGATGGTAAGCAGACCGTTTCCCAGTATCTTGCACAGGTTGCAAAAGAGAACAATGCAGACTTAAGCATCAAGAGATTTGTTCGTTTTGAGACCGGAGAAGGCCTTGAAAAGAAGCAGGAAGACTTCGCTGCAGAAGTTGCTGCCCAGATGAAATAATGTTTTTATTCATGGCTGTCGGTTTTCGAACCGGCAGCCATTTTTTGTGTCCCTCATTTGTCGAATTATGTAGACAAAATAAATGAAAACTGGTACGATAATACATAAGAGTACAAAGTGTAAAGCAGGGTGATCTGAGTGAAAACAGCTTATGCAATCGCATTTGTCGTTGCAAGTATCTGCCTTTTGTTTTGCATTTATAAGGCGGGAAAAGATGACAGAAAAATAGCAGTTATTGTCGGAAAGCTTCTGTGTTCCGCGCTGATTGCAACTATGATTAATATCGTAATTATTCTGACAACGGATAAGAACGTTTGTATGGTAGCATACAGCGCCTTTTTTGCATGCATGGACTGGCTCCTTCTCTATTTACTTCTCTTTACACTTGAATTTTCAAACAGCAGCAGGCCCTGGCTTGTAAACGTAAAGATATGGGGTATCCTGCTGGGACTGGATTCTGTTTCCATGATGGTAAATACCGTTTTCCATCATGCATTTGATTGCATCGAAGTACCCACCGGTTATGGTGATACATGCTTCAAACCGGTGCATCATGTTTATTACAATATACACCTTGGATTATGTTATTTTCTGATTGCGTCCGCAATGATTACCCTGATTTACAAAATGGTGAAAGCCGCAGAAGCTTATCGCGGGAAATATTTTGTGTTGGCATTAATATTCCTTTTGATTGCAGCATGGGACGCTTCCTATGTGTTCTCGTCTGCAGCTGTCAATACCTCTATCCTTGCGTATGCACTTGGCGGAATAGCAATTTATTACTTTGTAATGGTATATGTGCCCCGGGAGTTTTTAAAGCGAACGCTCACAATGGTAGTTCAGGAAATGTCAGATGCAATTATTATACTGGACGAAGACGGAAAGTGCATTCATGCCAATGACAGAGCACAGGCTATGATGCAAGAGGGAAACTGGGATTACAGCACATTGGAAAAGGAATTGGACAAGTGGCGCAGAGAGCAGGGAGGCCTTGAGGGCAGTGATGTATCTTGCCCTGTGACGCGTGAGAAAAATGGCAGCAAGAAGCATTACAAAATTTTGTGTCGTAATTTATCGGATGATAAAAGTTATTATATGGGCTGCTTTTATACGATTCAGGATCGAACGGAAGAAATTGAAAATCTTGAAAAAGAACGTTATATTGTCAATCATGATGAATTGACAGGAGTATATAACAAAAAATTCTTCTATGAGAAGGTGTCGGAAAAATTGAAGAAAAATCCGGAAGAAACCTATCTGATGGTGTGCTCGGACGTCCGGAATTTTAAGCTGATTAACGATGTGTTTGGTTCCGATGCCGGAGATGAATTGCTGAGAAACATTGCAGATATGCTTCGGGAACGGACTGCACCGGGAGAAATTTTCGGACGTCTTGAGAATGATCGTTTTGGTCTTCTGATGAAGAAAAGCGAGTACAGGGAGGATGTTTTTGCTCAGGGTTCATGGAAAATAGCACACAGCATTGAAAACAATTTTTCTTATCCAATCCAGATCTGTGTGGGGGTCTATGAAATAATTGATTACAGTATTCCGGTTTCTGTTATGTGTGACAGAGCATTTATGGCTATTGGAACAATAAAAGGAAAATATGGTCAGAATATTGCTTACTATGATGATGCGCTGAGAAAAAATGTACTTCGGGAGCAGGAACTGACAGGTGAACTTCCGGCTGCAATTGCTGCGGGACAATTTCGGATATTCCTTCAGCCGCAGATTTCCGTTGGCGGGAAAGTATTGGGAGCAGAGGCACTGGTAAGGTGGTTTCATCCGATAAAGGGAATGATAAGCCCCGTAGAATTTATCGACGTGTTTGAAAAGAACGGTATGATTGCAAAGCTGGATCGTTATGTGTGGGAAATGGCATGTAAGCAGCTTGTTCGCTGGAGAGATATGGGGCATGAAGAACTCTATATTTCCATCAACATTTCGCCAAAGGATTTTTATTTCATGGATGTATACGGAACACTGACAAGCCTTGTGAGAGAGTATGAAATCCGGCCTGAGAGTTTAAAACTGGAGATTACGGAAACAGCAGTGATGTCGGATTTGGAATCGCAACTGCAACTGATTGCGAAGCTGCGCGAGGCAGGTTTTATCGTGGAAATGGATGACTTTGGAAGCGGTTATTCTTCTTTGAATATGCTGAAGGACATTAAGGTGGATGTCCTGAAGATAGATATGGCTTTTTTGGGAAAGACAGATGATAAGGTACGTGCGGAAAAAATTTTGAAGACAATCGTTGAACTTTCCAGACAGCTGGAAATACCGGTGATTACAGAAGGTGTTGAGACGGCGGAACAGGTGGACTTCCTGAAGGAAATCGGGTGCGATATGTTCCAGGGGTATTATTTTGCAAGACCGATGGAAGTAAGTGCCTTTGAGGAGAACTATATGTGAACCTGAGGAAGCAGTCCGGAGGAGATTTATGTACAGTGTTTATATTGCAATTCAGATAGTCGGTATGGTTTTATTGTTTGTGGCATTGGGAATTCTGCTTCAGGGAGATGGCTCCAGAGAACAGAAATTGATGACTTTTTTTGTGGTCGCTTCCCTGATACAGAACAGCGGGTACCTTCTGGAATTGATGGCACAGTCCCAGGAGACAGCTATTACGGCTACTAAAATTGAATATCTGGGTTCCAGTTTTGTGGCAATCTGCTATTGCTGGTTTATTTGTACTTACTGTAAGGAGAAGGCACCCGAAAAGCTGTTCAAGATATTGATGACTGTTGACCTTATCATCCTGACATTGATTTTTACCTGTGATAAGCATACATTATATTACCGCAAAATCGAATGGGTGACAGATTCGATTACGCATCCCTATTTGCGTCTGACCTATGGACCGGCATACTATATTTTCTTTGCCAGTGCATGCCTGATACCATATGTCCTTTCTCTTTATGTGCTGCTGCGGGCAATCTCAAGGAAACCGGGACGACTGCAGGAAAAGCAGTATAAAATTTTTACAGTACTGAATTTGCTTCCGATGTTTGCGTTGCTTGCCTATATGACTCATTTGACACCGGATTACGATTTGACGCCGATGACACTGGGACTGGAACTATCTCTGGTGGTGATTCTGGTATGGAGCAGGAGAAATTATGATGTTTCGCATCTTGCAGCGGAACTGGTATTGCAGAACATGGATGACGGTGTTATTACACTGGATGATAAGAAGCAGATTGTCAGTTACAATCAGGCGGCAGCGGGAATTTTTACGGAGCTGAATTTTCAGAGGATGGGGGATAGTATTGAGAAGATGGAGGACTTCCCTCAGGATATTCTTTCTGCTGAGTCAAAATTGAACTTCAGTCTGAACAACCGGTTTTATGAAGGCCATATCAGACAGATTCAGAGGAAAAACGGAAAAACACAAGGCTATGTTATACTGGTGATGGATATCACAGAAATGACAAATTACATCGAAGAAATCAAGCAGGTGAAGGAACAGGCGGAGAGAGCAAACACGGCAAAGAGCGAGTTCCTGGCGAATATGTCCCATGAGATCAGAACACCGATGAATGCAATTATCGGTCTCAGCGATATTATCATGGAAGAGAGCAGAGGCCGTAAGGTGTATGGATATGCATGCGATATCAAATCGGCATCTCAGAACCTGCTTACCATAATCAATGACATTCTTGATTTGTCAAAAGTAGAGGCAGGAAAGATGGAACTGGTTATGGGAGATTATTATATCAAAGGTCTGGTAAATGAAGTGGTGAACATGATGGATATTGCTGCTTCACAGCGCGGACTGCTGATGAAATGCGAGTTTGACAACACCATTCCATGTGCTTATAACGGCGATGCAGGCCGTATCAAACAGATATTGATTAATATATTGAACAATGCCGTGAAGTTTACCAGCAGGGGGCATGTCAGAATCAGTGTAAAGGGAAGGTGCTCATCGGACGAAAATGTAGAAAACCTGATTTTCCGGATTGAAGATACCGGCTGTGGCATCAAACAGGAAGATCTGGAGAAAATATTTGAGGATTTCAAGCAGGTAAATTCCAGAAAGAATCGGGGTGTGGAAGGAACCGGACTGGGACTTTCGATTACAAAGAGGCTTGTTCAGCTGATGAAGGGAAGTATTGAGGTAGAGAGCGTTTACGGGGAAGGAACAACCTTTACGGTAACGCTGCCACAGCAGATAGTGGATAGTCGTACACTGGAAGAAGTACCCGATGTACCCGGCAAGGAACTGGAACAGGTGGAAACCTTTGTAGTGAGAAACTACAAGGTTCTCGTCGTGGATGATAATCTGATTAACCGTAAGGTTGCATGTGGTTTCCTGAAAAAATACGGATTTGATCTGACGGAAGCATCCAGTGGACCTGAGGCGATTGAACTGGTTAAGAAGACAAAGTATAATTTGATTTTCATGGATCACATGATGCCTGAGATGGATGGTATAGAGACGGTAAAAATCATCCGGGAGGAATGCGGGATTAACGGAAGAATGCCAGTGATTATAGCATTGACGGCAAATGCTATGGATGGCATGAAGGAAACGTTCCTTCAAAACGGGTTCCAGGATTTTATTGCGAAACCACTTGACAGGAAACCCTTAAACGAGATATTGTCCAAGTGGATTCCGAGTGCCAATAAACTGTTGAAAAAGGTTGATGAACCTGCAACAGACAAAAAAGTACATAAGGAGTACGAGGATATTCATATTTCGGGGATTGATGTGGAAGAGGCAAAGAAGCATCATACCGGTAACACGGAGGAGTATCTGGAACTGTTACAGCTCTACTGCATGGACGGAAAGAGAAAGATAGACCTTTTGATGCAGCTGCTGGAAAAGAAAGATTATCAGAATTACAGGATAGAAGTGCACGGACTGAAAAGTGCCTCGGCAAATGTGGGGGCAATGGAACTTTCCAACCAGGCAAGAGAGCAGGAAGAAGCTGCGGTAAGAGGGGACGAAGAGTTTATCAAGCTACATTCCGGGGAACTGCTTTCCTGTTATAAGAGGCTTCTGAAGGATATCGAAAAATTCCTGGATAAGAAAGATTCTTCAGAAAAAAATGAGAGTCGGGAAAATATCAATGCATATATTGATTTGCAGGCTGTGATAGTGCAAATCAGGGAGGCGCTGGATTTACTGGAGAATTTCCATTCCAAGGAATGTGCCACCAAAGTAGAGGGCCTGCTGAAATACCAGCTGGATTATGTTACTGACAGCCGGTTAAAAGAGATAAGGGAACAGCTGAAAATGTATGAGGATGACAAGGCGGAGGAGCTTCTGCGTTCTTTGATTGATTGGCTGGAGAAGGAGGAGTGACGTAAGATGGAGAGCAAGATGCGCATTCTGGCGGTGGATGATAATATCATCAATCTTGCCACGATTGAGCAGGAATTGAAGAACAAGTATGAGGTGATTACTGTAAATTCCGGTGCCAGAGCAATCCGGTACCTGAATAAAGAAAAGCCGGATCTGATTCTTCTGGATGTGCAGATGGCGTTGATGGATGGCATTGAGACTTTGCGGGAAATCCGGACCATGGAAAATGGAGCGACAATTCCGGTTATCATGTTGACTTCTCAAAAAAACAGGGAGACGGTTATTGAGGGAACAAAACTGGGGATACTGGATTATGTACTCAAGCCGTTTGATTCGCAGGATTTGCATGCGAGAATTGACAGAGCACTGAAGAAGGTAGGAGCTCTTCCTGTGGAAGACAAAGAATTGTATGAAAGCGTCAAGAGCGTTATGGAGGAATTGCAGGCAAAGAATACGCGGAATGCAATCATGAAAATTGAAGAAATCTTAAGTTTTAAGATTGATGAGGAAATTTTCGGACGAATGCAGAATGCAAAAGCGAGAATCCGGGCCAATGACGAAGAGACAGCGGAGAGACTGGTTTCCAGAGTCCTCAAGATGCTGGAGAGAACCGTAAAGGTAGAAAAATCGTCGAAATATCCCATCAGTACGGGTGAGATGAATGCGAGACTTCTCTACATACTGAATGATTTGGAGAACTTTAAAGTGAGAGAGGCGGCGCAGAAGCTGGAAGATTTGATGCGCTATGAGATTCCTCCTGTTGTCGGCGAAGCCTGCGTTGCGGCTCAGGAACGGTTGGATGAGTTTGATGATGGTGCAGCTGAAGAACTGATTCAGCAGGCACTTGCAGAAATGAAGAATCACTTGATTTAAAGAAGAAGCAGTCAGATGGTCAATATTGCCATCTGACTGCTGTTATTTTGCAACCAGAACCCAGCTGTCAAACCAGCGAAGCCACTTATCTACGAAGCCGGCATCTACCGGTTGTCCGGAAAGTACCGGATAGAATAAAAGGAACAATAACATTGCCAGAGTACCCAAGAAAGAACACAGAAAGATAAAGTTTCGTTTTGTCATCTTTTTCTTCCATTGCATGATGCTGTGTACAATCATGAGAACCACAAAAATAACACTGGGAAAATAGTGGTAGATAAATGTAATACGGGTTACAAAAAACCAGGGCAGGTACTGTGCCAGATACCCGGTAATCAGGAAGGCAGCAGTCCGGTCTTTTTTTCTGACAGCAAGGTATACCATGTAAAAAACTGCAGGAATACCGCTCCACCATGCGAGGGGATTGCCGAAAGCACTGATGCCTTCCCGCATACCGCCGTTTCCTGCACTTCCGGTCAAAATGGAAGAAAAGTACCAGATGGGACGTTTGATGATGGGCCAATCGTACCAGGCGGAAGAATAAGGGTGAGTAGCATTCAAACCACTGTGGTAACTGAACATGGTTTTTTGATTGTGCAGCATTCTCAGGAAAAGTCCATCATCGGTGTAATCCCGGAAAGGCAGGTAGGATAACAGGTATATGAGGGCCGGAACTGCCAAAAAGAAAAAGAGGCAGAAAAGAATCGTGCGGCATACCGTTTTTGCGGAATATCTGCCCTCTTTGTACCTTCTGTACAGATTGACAAAGAAGATGACAGCAAGGCCGACACCTGCATAAACACCGGTCCACTTACATGCAATGCCGAGTCCCATACTGACCCCGCAGGCTCCCAGATAGAGAAAAGCTCGTTTCTGTGATTTCCCATAGACGGTTTCTGCACAGTATTGGTACATAAACAGATACATCAGCATGACAAAAAAGGTGACGAACACATCAATGGTGGCAAGCCTGGTCTGGGTAAAATGCATAAAATCGAAGGCAAAGAGCACACAGGCCAGAGCGGAGACCGGGGTATTTCCGGTCAGCTTTTTTGCGAAAAGATAGCCGATCGGAACCATTGCAATTCCGAATAAAGCACCTGCAATTCGCCAGCCAAAAGGATTCATTCCAAAGACAGCGATGCCCAGAGCGATAAAAATCTTTCCCAGCGGCGGATGGGTGTTTTCATACGCCGGAAGATTATGGAGAAATTCGTATGCGGTACGACCATGGTAAATTTCATCGAAGTACATGCTGTTACGGAAGCTGCTTCTTGTCGGGAAAAGGTCTGATTCATCAAACAGAGTGGGATAATCTTTCGCATTGGAAGGTACCATAATATTGCCGTCCGCGTCACGGAAGACCAGTTCAATCAAGGAAGCCTGACTGTCAAGAAGAGTCAGTCGCAGTTCGGAGCTTTCTACCTGCAGGTTGATTTCCTGCCAGGTAAAAACATTCCCAAGGGTGATTTGAATGCAGGAATTCCATTGGTTGTCTTCGGGGTGTTTTTCCTCCAGCATAAATTTGCGATTGTTCCATGGAGCAATGTAATAATGGAGAGTCGAGGGAATCTTTCCGTCAAAATCAAGCTCGATTGTCTCATTCTGAACCATGTCGCGGGTAGTGACCGGAGCCTCACGGTCTCCCAAATCATAAAGGGCAAAACAGCTGTAAAAACATGTAATGAGAAGTATACAAATCCAGTCTGCACGCCGAAGCGGTTCCGGTTTACGCAAATGTTTCGGGGGAAAGGTCATACGTTTTGTCACGCCCCCAAAACGGTTGTGGGAATTTGCTGACTGTGCGTCTGCATCGGGAGCCAGGTAGAACCGATAGACAACAAAATACAGTATAAATACCAATATCACCATTCCGGCACTGATAAGCAGGATTGGGGAAGCTGTTCTGTCATAATTATGCGGGTCGTAACAAAAGAGAACATGTGCGGTATTGCCAAAGTGCAGTAAAGAGAAACCGCAGTAACAATAGAATAATTGCCTGACAGGCTTGTAAAGAAACGACAACAGCAAAAAGAGCATGGCAGGATACAGATAACGTTCATGCATACGTACGGAAAAGGTAAAGATGCTGATGAGCAGAGATGCACATAGAACAGGATATTTTTCTGTATTGCCCCTGAGACGGAAACTGAAAAACAGGGTCAGGAAAACGGCGGCGCAGATTGCCAGACTGCCCCAGATACGATAGGATAATCCCAGAAAGAGAGTATCCTGACTGATCCAGTTTTTTCCAAAAAGTGACCAGATATTATAGGCGTTGACCGAAGCATAAGGATAGGAGTCTATCGTTGAAAAATACTGTTTCCATACATTGGACAGACCGAAAGGCAGACAGAGGAGAAGCATACAAAAGCCGGCTCCGATAATCTGCCCCAGATTGAGAATCAGTTTTTTGAAAGAAAAATCCTGAAAAATCACATAATCCAGGAAGCCTGCCAGAATGACAGGCCCCAGAAACAAAGCCTGCGGCTTCAGCAAAAGGCTGATTCCAAAAGAAACATAAGCGGGAAGCATTTTCCCTTTCTTCAGAGATAAACACATTAGAAGCAGCGGGAGTGTGAAGACGGAATCCACCTGTCCCCATACGGCGGAATTCAATAGAACCGCAGGATTGAACAGATATACGACACACAGAAAAAACATCCGGTCAGAGGGGAGACGTTTCCTTCCCTCCAGACAGAGCAGACCGGCACAAAGCAGGTCACAGAAAACAGAAGGCATACGCAGCAAAATCAAATGGATACTGCCCAGCCAAGCCATACCGGTTTTTGCGTAAAGTGCGCCGATGGGGTAAAGCAGGTACATGTATCCGGGGGGATAGTCGGTAAAAACATCCGGGGAATAAAAAAACGCCGGCCCCAGTTCGTATATCCGGTTAGCCCAGGCCGCAAAACAGGCAGTATCGGTCTGAAAGCCCATGGAACAGGCGGCAAGGACAATTCGGGTCAGAAAAGCAAAAGCAAAAAGGAATACGAAAGTATACTTGGAAAATAATTTGTTTTTTGCACTGCCTGACATTGGTAATCCTCCTGAATTGTTAACTTTTTCATTATAACAAAAAAAGTGGTAGAAGAAAAGAAAATGTGATACACTAAGAAAGGTTCTTTGAAATAAAAAGCAGATGTCCGCTGAAATGGACAGGAGGAACAAATGAAATTTGACATGCATTGTCATACAAAAGAGGGCTCTTTGGACGGCAAGGTGCCCATTGAAGAATTCATTTTGAATCTGAAGAAAAAGGGATTTGACGGAATGCTGATCAGCGACCACAATTCCTATAATGGTTATCGCAGCTGGAAGAAAAATCTGAAGGACAGAAAATTCCGGGATTTTGTAGTACTGAAGGGAATTGAATACGATACGATTGATGCCGGGCATATTCTTGTTATCATGCCGGAGACGATAAAACTGAGAATCCTGGAACTGCGGGGACTGCCGGTACAGTTTTTGATTGATATTGTTCACAGAAACGGCGGAATTCTGGGTCCTGCGCATCCCTGCGGCGAGAAATACTTAAGCATCACGAATACAAGAAAGCATAAAAACCAGCTGGCTGTGATGGACAAGTTTGATTTTATTGAGGGATTTAATGCCTGTGAAAGCCCGGAGAGCAATGCGAATGCGCAGCGGATTGCAGAGCAGTTTGACAAACCGGTCTTCGGAGGAAGCGATGCCCACAAGGAGGACTGCATCGGATTGGGGGTGACTGAGTTTGCGGGTCGGATTGCCTGTGAATCCGATTTGATTTCTCTGGTACTTGAAAAAGGCAGAGAGTCCTGTTCCTGCGGCGGTGAGTACTATGAAGGAACCACAAAGAAGAAGATAGGAAAGGTCAACCATCTTCTGGTTCAGTCTTTCTGGCTCTATAATCATGTGGGCAGTATTTTCAGACGCCATAAACGCCGGCTGGAGCTGAAAAAAATGTACATCCGAATCAAATAATTACAGAAATATTGCAATTTTTCTCTTTTCTTGTGCGGTAATTCATAAAATCTTAAGGTGCATTTTGCCTGTAGTATGCTATACTCAATATGTAGTGAACAGAAAACTACATATTGAGTTCTTTTGTAGGGGAAAGAAGAGGAGTAAAAGTATTATGAAAAAATGGAAAATGTATGCAATGGCGCTTGGCATTTTCGGATTGTCGTTTGGCTTGACAGCCTGCGGGAGTTCAGAGGGAAAGGAAGCCAATGTGAAGCAGGAAGCTAAGGAATGGGTTTATGTGCCGGAGTTTACGGAACTGGAGGATGAGACTGCCTCTTATTACAATATGAAATTTGCCGGAAGCGACCTGTATTATGAATCCTACAGTTATGATGAGGAAACGGGTGAATCTTCCCAGAGCATCTGCAGGTACACTCTTGCAGACGGCAGTACAGATAAGGTGAATGTACCGCTTCAGCCATCCGAGTCCGGAGAAGACGGCTCTTACAACGGACAGAGTATAAATGCTTTTACCGTGACGGAGGATGGCAGCGTTGTTGTCGTATTCAACAACTATAAAAACGATGCGAACGGCAATTATGAATCCTGGATGGAACTGGCGAAGTTTGATGCCGAGGGAAATGAGCTGTTCCGTAAAAATCTGAAGGATGCCATGGGGGAGGACGAGGAAAACAGTTATGTCAGAAATATTCTGATAGATGATAAAGGTCGTTTTTATCTCCCCGCTGACAGCAAAATCTGGCTTTTTGATACGGAGGGCAACAGCTGTGGTGCAGCAGAGATGAGTGCGGCAGGCGGCAGCTGGATTAACGGCTCCGGAGTCGGGAAGGACGGAAAGGTATATATCTGTTATTACAGCTATGACGGAAACAGCGGAAGCTACTGCCTGGCGGAGGTCGATTTTGACAAGCGCGCGCTGGGCACCACCTATGCAAATTTCCCGGGCGGAAACGGAGAAACACTCAGTGCCGGAACAGAGAAGGATTTTATTACACATGACGGTACATCTGTGTATGAATATGATTTGGCAACACAGACAGGTGAGAAGCTGTTTGACTGGCTGGACAGTGATATCAACGGTTCTTTTGTGCAGTCAATCGGTGTGCTGGAGGATGGCAGAATTCTTGCCATTATCCAGGACTGGGAAAACGATGATAACAGTATTGCGTTATTGAAAAAGACACCTGCAAGCCAGGTGGCTCAAAAGGAGCAGATACTGATCGGTTCCATGTCGGGTGGTTCGGATTTGCAGGCGGCTGCCGTGAAATTTAACAGAAGCAGTGATAAATATCATATTTCCATCAAGACTTACCTTGATTATAATAATTGGAATGAAAACAGCTGGAATGATGCCATTACCAATTTGAACAACGATTTGACTTCAAAGAATTGTCCCGACATAATTGATTTGAACGGACTGGACATCGAACAGCTTGCTTCCAAGGGACTTTTTGAAGACCTGAATCCTTATCTGGTTAAGAGCACAGTTCTGGCGAAAGAGGATTATCTGGAAAATATACTGAATGCCTATACCTATGACGGTAAGCTGATTTGCATCCCCGGTTATTTTGAGATGCAGACTGTCATCGGGCGTACGTCCGATGTGGGAAGCGAGATGGGATGGACGCTGGCAGAACTGATGGCCTATGCAGATGCTCATCCGGGAGCAGCTATTTTCGATGGAATGACTAAGGAGTACATGCTGCAGTATTGTATGATGTACAATGAGGACAGCTTTATCGACTGGAAGAAAGCTGACTGCAGCTTTGATACCCAGGAATTTAAGGATTTGCTTTCCTTTGTGAACCGTTTCCCGGAGGAATACGAGTGGAGCGAAGATGACGCTTCGGAGGCCACCAAGATTCAGAACAGAGAGGTGCTGCTTTCCAACGCCTATATCTATGATTTTGATCAGATTCAGCTGTATTATGAGATGTTCGGAGGAGAGATAACCTGTATCGGATTCCCGACAGCGGACGGCAGTGCGGGATGCGCACTTCAGGCGGGAAATACCTATGCCATTATATCAAAGTCAAAGGAAAAAGAGGCAGCCTGGAGCTTTATTGAAAGCTATCTGGATGGCATGAAGGACAGCGAAAATCATTACCTCGGCTTCCCTACCAATAAAGAGGAACTGGATAAGATGGCTGAGGAAGCAGTTAAGGTAGAGTATGTGCTGGATGAAGACGGCAACAAAATCCTGGATGAAAACGGTGAGCCAATCGTAGAGGGAACAGGCAGCGGTATCGGCTATCAGGACGGCTGGTCTTATACCTTCCGTATTCCGACTCAGGAAGAAGTAGACCTGGTGATGGAACTGATGAATGTTGCAAAGCCGGTGTCCTATAACGGAAACAGTGAGGTCTTGAAAATAATCAATGAGGAAGCGGCAGCATATTTCAGCGGACAGAAATCCGTGGATGAGGTAGCCTCCATCATTCAGAGCCGCATCAAGATTTACGTAAGTGAGAACAGTTAACAGCGGGAGTATGTCAGACGTGAGCAGAAAGCAGAAGAAGGAACTGCAAAAGGCAGTAAATCCGGAGAAAAAGCATAGAAAGACGACGCGCAGACTGCGGAAGCTGAAATTAAGCTCGGGGGCATTTATTGCTCCCAGCTTTATTGGCGTTCTCCTGTTTTTTATGCTGCCGTTCCTTGTGGTTATCTATTATTCGCTGGTAGACAATCCCATAAGCGGTGAGTTTGTCTTCCTGGATAATTTTAAGAGCATCATCGGAAATGGAGCATTCAGAAGAGCAGTACATAACACACTTACCTTTTCAGCGGTGGCAGTGCCCCTTGCTGTGCTGTTGTCTCTGCTTCTGGCAATTGTGCTGGAGTCAAAGCTTCCTTTCCGCAGCCAGTTTCGAACCTTTTTCCTGAGTCCCATGATGGTGCCGGTGGCATCCATTGTGTTAATCTGGCAGGTGCTTTTTCATTATAATGGTGCAGTGAATGATTTTCTGGCGATATTTGGTGTGGACAAAATAGACTGGCTGAAATCGGAGTATGCCCAGGTAGTTGTCGTCATATTATTTTTGTGGAAGAATCTTGGTTATAATATGATTCTTTTCATGGCGGCACTGGCAAGTATCCCGAAAGATATTCTGGAGGTGGCGACACTGGAGAGCGCCTCTCCCCTGCAGACTTTTTTTTACATTAAGATAAGGTATCTGTCTTCCACACTTTTGTTTGTGACGATTATGTCGTTGATAAACTCCTTCAAGGTATTCCGTGAGGTATACCTGCTGACGGGAGATTATCCGTATGACACGATTTATATGCTGCAGCATTTTATGAATAATAAGTTTAAGTCCCTTGACTATCAGACCTTGTCGGCTGCAGCTATTCTGATGTCCCTTGTCATGGTGGTAATCATCGGAATCCTTTTCCTTGCGGAAAATAAGTTTGGAAAGGATGTGGAAGGATGAGTAAAGAGAACACACCGATACGAACCACTGCCGGGCGAGGTACCCACAGTGCGGTTCGGAAAAAGAAAATATGGCATTATGCAAAGCTTACGCTGGCAACTCTCGTAGCCGCATCCTTTGCCATCCTGTTTCTGATGCCGATTGTTCTGACCATAACAAATTCCTTCATGTCGGCCTCGGAAATCTCAGCAAACTACGGATCGGTTTTTGCTACCAGCGAAACAGGCGGGAAAGTCTATATCTCTGAAAAGGTGAACCTGAAATTTATTCCGGATATGGTTTCTTTCAGCCAGTATATCACGGTGCTTTTCAAAAGTCCGGATTATCTGTTGAAATTCTGGAATTCCGTGATTCTGGTGGGACCGATAGTGGTGTTTCAGCTGCTGGTAGCGTCCCTGGCATCCTACGGATTTGCGAGATACCGGGGGAAATTAAGAGAAATTATCTTTTTTACCTATATTATTCTGATGCTGATGCCTTATCAGGTGACACTGGTTCCAAACTATCTGGTCAGTGAGTGGCTGAACCTTCTGGATACCAACTGGGCCATCTGGCTGCCGGGAATTTTTTCACCCTTTGCGGTGTTCCTGCTGACGAAGTTTATGAGACGAATTCCGGAATCGGTAATCGAAGCGGCGAAAATAGACGGGGCAGGAGAGTGGCAGATATACAGAAAAATATGTATGCCGCTGTGTAAAGGAGCAATCTGTTCCGCGGCAATTCTGGTATTTATTGATTACTGGAATATGGTAGAACAGCCGCTGATTCTGCTGACGAATGCGGAAAAGCATCCGCTGTCAGTGTTCTTGAGTAAAATCAATGCCGGAGAAATCGGCCTGGCCTTTGCGGTGGCGACTATTTACATGGTGCCAAGCCTGTTAATATTCCTTTACGGAGAGGAATATCTGGTAGACGGTATTACCTATCAGGGTGGTATCAAAGGTTAGAATAAGCATGAGGAGAGAAAAACGATGAGTGAGAACGGAAGCAAAAAAAGAGAATGGGTAAAAACAGCTGCCATTGTATTTCTGGCGGTTCTGCTGGTGCTTACCTTTTTCTCGAATACCATTCAGAACTATTCTCTGCCGGAGGTGGCAACCCAGTATGTTATGTCCGGCACCATAACTGCAAAGATTCGAGGAACGGGCACGATTGAAAGCGGTGACCCTTATGAGGTGAAGGTGACAGAGACCAGAAAGGTTACCGGCGTTGCTGTTCATGTGGGAGATACCGTCCAGAAGGGTGATGTGCTTGTCTATCTGGATGATGCGGAAAGTGATGAACTGAAAGCGGCAAGGGAAGCCCTGGATAAAGCGAAGGATGACTATGATAAAGCACTCCTGACGGCAGAAGTAAAGGCTACGGATATTCAAGCGGCTGAAAGCAATATTTCTGCAGATGTTTACAGACAACAGATTAATGCATATCAGCAGCAGATAGCAGAAGCTGAGCAGAAGAAAAAGAAATGGGACGAAGAATATAAGCGTTTAGATCAGATTGTGACTGACTTCCAAACACAGATCTCCGTTACCCCAGATAATACGGAGGATGTGTCGGAGGAGGCCAAGGCGGTTGAAAATGCGCAGAAGGCGGTGAATGATGCCACAAATAACCAGACAACTGCATTGAATGCAAAGACGGCAGCGGAGAATAGGGTTTCGGAGATAGAAGCAAAGATGGAGTATCTGGCTTCCGTGAGCAGCGGTGACAGCGATGAATACAGAACACTTGCTGCAAAACTGGAGACTGCAAGGTCATCTGTTTTGACTGCAACCGCAAACTATAATACTGCTACAGAGACACTTGCAAATGCAAACCTTCAGCTCACAAAGGCACAACAGGCACTCGACAGTAAAAAGGGAAACAGCGGAACAATCACCAGTCTCACAAGCCAGATGAACAACTATATTTTGGCTAGAAATAATGCTAAGAAAGAATTAGATGCAGCTGAAATAGATAGGAAAGACAAGGAAGATGCGCTGACTGAATTGATATCGCAAAGTGGAAATGCCCATACCCTAATGTCATTGCAGGAGACAATTGCAAAGGCACAGGAGCTGGTGGATGAATTGACGGAAAAATGTATCGATGCGACGATTACAGCAGACATTGCGGGCACGGTGACAGCAATCAATGTGACTGCCGGAAACAGCACTTCTGCAGCAACTCCCGTGGCTGTCCTGCAGCCGGAGGGAAAAGGCTATACCATGAGCTTTTCTGTTACCAATGAGCAGGCGAAGCGACTTTCCGTGGGCGATAAGGCGGACCTGGTCAATGCGTGGAGATATGATGATGTGGATGTGACGCTTTCCAGTATCAAACCGGATACCACGGAACCGGGACAGAAGAAGCTTTTGACCTTTAATGTATCAGGCAGTGTGACAGCCGGACAGACGCTGAACGTTTCCGTTGGACAGAAAAGTGCAAACTTTGATTTGATTGTACCAAACAGTGCGATTCGTGAAGATAATAATGGTAAATTTATTCTGATTGTAGAGTCAAAGTCGAGTCCGTTGGGAAACCGTTATGTTGCAAGTCGGGTGGACGTAGAAGTGCTGGCAAGTGATGATACGCAGACCGCAATCAGCGGCGGATTATATGGGTATGAGTATGTGATTACCACTTCCTCTGCTCCCGTGGAGGCCGGAAAACTGGTGAGACTGGCTGACAACTAATCCCATGGAAATGAGGCGCAAGATGAAGAAAATCATATTTGGCATAAGCGGAGGAGTCTCTTTCCTGGTGTTCCTGATTTTGATGCTTGTGACCGGACATCTGGGCCAGAAACAGGAGTCCCAGATGATGGCCAAACGGTGGAATGCCGATGGGGGAGCAGCGCAGGTTACCTGTTTCTTCTCTGTAAACGCAGGCATTACGGAGGACAGAATCTTTGAATTTGAACATACCATTGACAGGGCACTCTCAGATGCAGGTGTGATACAGGAATCCGAAAATCCGGGAGCAAGGCTCTGGGCAGATACCTATAGTGCCGACGGAAAAATTACGCTTTCTTCGGACAGAGGAACCGTTTCGGCAGATGCTGTGGGAATCGGCGGCGATTTCTTTTTGTTTCATCCGCTGAAGCTTTTGTACGGAGCATATTTTTCGGGTAATGATTTGATGCAGGATTACTGTGTTATTGATGAAGATGCGGCATGGCAGCTGTTCGGCTCTTCGGACGTGGCGGGAATGACGGTCTATATCAGCGGTATTCCCCACATTGTTACCGGTGTGGTACACAGACCGGAAGGACGGTTGGAAAAGGCAGCCGGACTGGACAGTACATTGGTATATGTATCTTATCAGACGCTGTCGGAACTTGGAAGCTGCAACGGAATCAATCATTATGAAATTGTGATGCCGAATCCTGTTTCGGAATTTGCCTATAAATACATTAAGGATAATCTGGGCTCGGACGAGAAGGAAACGGAGGTTGTGGAGAATTCTTCCAGATATTCCCTGCTTTCCCGCCTGAAGTTGATTCGGGAGTTTGGAACCCGTTCTATGAACGGGAAGGCAATCATTTATCCGTTCTGGGAGAATATTGCCAGAGGGTATGAAGACATACTGGCAGTGATTACTCTTTTTGAGATGCTGTTTTTGGTGTATGCGATTGTGATTGCGCTGGTACTGTTCATTCTCTGGTGGCGTCACAAGGGTTGGACACTTCGGGAGAAGAGGCTGATACTGCAGGATAAAGCGGAACGTCTGGTAGAAAAGAGACGAGCGCAGCGTCTGGAGAAAAAGCATCGCACGGCAAGAATGGAAAGACTATCTGGAGACGAGGAGCCCGGGGGCAAGGAACCCGGAGACGAGGAACCCGGAGATAAGGAAACCGGAGATAAGGAGCCCGGGGGCAAGGAACCCGGAGATAAGGAACCCGGAGATAAGGAACTCGGAGACAAGGAACTCGGAGACAAGGAAACCGTAGGCGGGAAACCAGGAGTAAAGAAGTCGAAGGGGAAGTCACCCGCATTAAAGAAAACCGGAATAAAGAGACAGAAAAGATTAAGTAATAGTAATTACAAGGAATTGGTAGTAGAAGACTTGGACGAGGAGACAAAAAGTCAGGAGGAGGATGTATGAAAAAGCAATGGTTTCAAAAAGCAATGGTTACAGGGCTGGCACTGATGCTGACTGTAGGTCTGTGTGCCTGCGGAGGCGGCAGCGAAGAGACTGGCAGTAAGGGAGAATCCGGTGGAAAAGGAAACGCCAATTCTGCTCTTGCAAAAGAAAATGTCTATCAGGTAAATGAGTTTGAAATACCGCAGTTTGTTGATGATTCTGAAGATTACGTTAATGCAAATGCTATCCTGCAAAAGGATGGAAAGGTTTATGTGCTTCTCAGGGTTCAGAATTGGTCAAAAGAGGACGGCAGTAACCAGACAGAATTAAAGCTTATGTCGGTAAATAAGGATGGTTCCGATGTACAGATTCAGGATTTGGAGATGCCTGCCCAGAATAGGAAATCGGAACAAGGTGCTGCTGAAGGCGGGAATGCTACGGGAGAGGAAACTTCTGAAGGCGGTACTGCTGCGGGAGAGGATACTGCTGAAGGCGAGACTGCAACAGGAGAGGAAGCATCGGAAGACACTGCCGTGGATGGTGATTTTGCAGTGCAGCCTCTCAACAATGTATGGGAGTACACGGGATATGGAAACTTTGCCATGTCAGAGAATGGCAGGATATACGGTATAAGGGAATATAATTATGAGGACTATTCCAATCCGGACGATTATGTCAGTGAGTATCATCAGTATGTTTGCTCATGGGATTTTACCGGCAGCTTTCTCTGGGAAACAGAGCTGGAAGGGCTTCGTACGGATGAGGAAAATACGGAGTATATTTATATAAGAGATATGTTTGTGTCCAAAGACGGAAAGCTGAAACTGATGCTTTCGGGCGATAACCTGTATGAAATGAATGTGGGTGAAGACGGAACAGTTTCTGAAAAGAAGAAGCTTTCCGATCAGGCGGCAACCATTTTAAACAATTATCAGTACATAGTACCGAAAGGTGACGGTACGTTTTTTGTAATTTACAGTGATGAGAATGACTGGACAAAGACATTTATGGCTGAGTACGACATGGAGTCTGATACGCTCGGCGAGCCTGCGGAAATGCCCTCCAACCTGACGTGGAACGGATTTAATACGGTAACGGCAGGAATAGGAAGTGATATTGTTTATTCAAACAGCAACGGTGTCTATACGTATAATAAAGGGGATGCGGAAGGAACAATTCGCATGAACTTTGTGAACTCAGATGTCAATATTACGAATTTTACCGGTTTTGCAGAACTGGATGATAAGAGCTTCCTTGGAATCTATAACGAAAACTATGATAGTGAACTGAAGGCAGCGATATTTACCTATGTAGACCCGAAAGATATTCCGGACAAGGCGGTTCTGGTAATGGCCTGTTGTTATCTGGACAGTGATGTCAAGAAACGCGTTGTAGAATACAACAGGACTAGTGATGCGTACAGAATTGTGCTGAAGGATTACAGTTCCTATATTACTTATGATGATTACAATGCAGGAACCAATCAGCTGAACAATGATATTATCACCGGAAATATGCCGGATATTTTGATAGCGGATAATCTTCCGATTGATAATTACATTTCCAAGGGACTGGTAGCAGATGTTGGTAAGCTGATTGAGGAAGACGAAGAACTTTCCCAGGTGGAATTCATGCAGAATGTGCTTGATGCCTACTCTGTGAACGGGAAACTGTACTATGTGATTCCGAAATTCAATGTAACTACCATGGTGGCAAAGAAGTCCCTTGTGGGTGACGGCAGTGACTGGTCCATGGATAAGATGAAGCAGATTCTTGACGGTATGGGGGAGGGTACGCTTGCATTCGGAAACCTTACAAGAGATGAATTTATGAATACTGCAATGCAGTTCTGCGGCAGAGATTTTATCGATATAGAGACAGGAAAGTGTGCTTTTGATTCCGAAGATTTTATTGCCATGATGGAATTTGCAAAGACATTACCGGAAGAGATTAACTGGGATGAGATTTATCAGGACGAAGGATTTAATTGGGAGTCCCAGTACCGTGACAACAAGACACTACTGCTACAGTTGTATATCAGCTCAGGAAACGGTCTCAGTTATCAGTTGAACGGCTATATGGGAGAGGATGTCACCTATGTCGGTTTCCCGACGGCTGAAGGCAGCGGTTCCTATATCAACGCTTACGGTTCCATGGTGCTTTCCGCAAAATCCAAGAATCTGGATGGAGCGTGGGACTTTGCCAGATATTATCTGACAGATGAATATCAGGAGTCTCTTGACTACTGCCTGCCGATTAACAAAAAGTGTTTCATGGAAGAAATGCAAAAGGCTACAAAACGACCTACTTCTGTCGATTATGAGACACAGGAGGAAGTGGAGTACGACGATACGATGTATATCAACGGAGAAGAGATAATTATCCAGCCACTGAGTCAGGCACAGCTTGATCAGCTGATTCAGTTTGTGGAATCCGTAAATACACCTTATTATTACAACATGGATGTCATGAATATTATCAATGAGGAGATGGGCTCCTTCTATAGCGGTCAGAAGACAGCAAGGGATGCGGCTGCTATTATCCAGAGCCGTGCACAGCTCTACGTTGATGAGAACAGATAAAGTGATAGGGATGAGAAGTCGAGGCAAGCAAAGACGCAATAGACGTAAGCAATAGTACAAAAGGGAAATCCATATGGATTTCCCTTTTTTGGTGCGGAAGTCACATTGTGTACGACAGTTGATGTTTTCGGGAATATCATTGCAATAGAAAATAACAGGCAGACGGGAACGCTTTTGCAACCGAAATTTACAGACTTATGGGAATTCCTTTTGCCATCAGATAATTTTCAAGGGTTAGTTCGTGCCCATGCTCCCGGAGCCATTTCCTGTGAATCTTGTAATCCGGCATAACGGAACTGACCATATTCCAGAAGTCTTTTGAATGGTTCATGTGGGTGAGATGGCACAATTCGTGTACCACTACGTAGTCCAAAATGACGGGAGGCGCAAAAATCAGGCGATAATTAAAGGACAGTGTGCCGCGGGAAGAACAGCTTCCCCAGCGTGTTTTCTGGTCGCGGACGGTGATTGAGGTATAATTGCCGCCGGTCAGCGGATGAAAATAAGCCACCCGTTCTTCAAAGCGTTTTCGGGCATCTTTTTTATATCGTTTTTCGAGCGTTTCCAGACGTTTTGTTTCCGCCTGGCTGAGATAAATAACCTGAGACATAAAATTCCTTTCCCGGAAAGCTATACATATGTTTTATCTACTTCAATCACCGCGAAATAATTCGGATTATCCCGCTGGATTCGTTCTGTGATTTTTGCAATCAATTCATTGTCCGACATCGGAAACTGATATGGAGTCACCACATCGAAAATCAGATTCGTATGGGTAGGACCGGTGACAATGCGGAAATCATGCATCGTCAGGGATGTGTCTATTTCTGCGAGATAGCTGCTGACCAGCGTTTTCAGTCGTGCTGTTTCCTCATCCCCCATCTGTACAGGATCCATGTGAATCACTGCATGGCAATTCAGCGTGTCGCGCAATTCATGTTCAATGGTATCAATCAGGTCATGGAGTACCAGAATATCTCCGTCGGCAGGGACTTCTGCGTGAAGGGAAATCAATACTCTGCCGGGACCGTAATTATGTACAATCAAATCGTGAATGCCGATAATCCCTTCATGGGCCATGACAATATCGTTTACCTGCTGAACAAACTCTTTTTCGGGTGCCTGACCGAGCAGAGGGCTGATGGTATCCTTTGCCGTATTAAAGCCGGCGTAGCAGATGAAAAGTCCTACTAGGATACCGCACCATCCGTCTATGGCAAGATCTGTAAAGTGAGCAACCAGTGTGGCAATCAGCACGACAGTCGTTGCGAGGGTGTCACTTAAGGAATCTGTGGCAGTAGCACACATGGCGGCAGATTCCAGTTTTTTGCCGAGCCGGTTGTTGTACAGATACATATAGCATTTTGTCAGAATGGATGCCAGCAGGATAATGAGAATCACGGGAGAAAAACTTAAGTTTTCTGGATGAATTATTTTTGATACGGAACTTTTAAGCAGTTCCAGTCCCATCAGAAGGATGATGACTGAAACAAGGAGACCGGAAACATATTCAATCCGCCCATGCCCGAAAGGATGATCCGAATCGGGTTTTTGACCTGCCATACGGAAGCCGATTAAAGTAATGATGGAAGAACCGGCATCCGACAGGTTATTGAAAGCATCCGCGGTTATGGCAATGGAATGGCTGATAGTGCCTGCGATAAATTTCCCGGTGAACAGACAAAGATTCAGGAAAATACCAACAGCACCGCAGAGCATTCCGTAAGCAAGCCTAACCTGTGGATTTTTGATATCCTCTCTGTTTTTAATAAAAATTTTTGAAAGTAATGTAACCATATGCTTTCCCTCCAGTATGTAAAATTTCCGGGAATTTTTTCCGAAACGCTTTTGATCCGTGTAAGTACTTGGGGTTCTCTCCATGGTGGAATGCAGAGCCCGTAATTTCCTGCAAAGAGTAGGTACGTGAACCTTGGAAATTCCAGGATTTTCTATCAAGTATAGCAAGGTAGGCAGTAATTTGCAAGGGAGGAAAATTATTTGGAAAACAGGTGTTGCGTGGCAGAAAGTTTGCTGATATAATTCATTTGATAAAATGCTGACAATATTTTATATATAAGGAGAAAAAGCATGAGTAAGAAACCGGTAGTATTGATGATTCTGGATGGTTACGGCTTAAATGAAAAGACAGAGGGAAATGCAGTGGCTCTGGCAAAGACTCCTGTCATGGACAAGCTGATGAAGGAGTATCCCTTTGTGAGAGGAAATGCCAGCGGAATGGCAGTAGGACTTCCCGAGGGGCAGATGGGCAATTCTGAGGTTGGACATTTGAATATGGGTGCCGGCCGCATCGTATATCAGGAGCTTACCAGAATCACCAAGGAAATTCAAGATGGTACTTTTTTTGAAAATCCTGCACTTTTAAAGGCAGTGGAGAACTGTAAAAAGAACGGCAGTGCACTTCATTTGATGGGGCTTCTCTCCGATGGCGGTGTACACAGCCATAACACACATCTTTACGGTCTGCTGGAGCTCGCAAAGAGAAACGGACTGGAGAAGGTTTATGTACATTGCTTCCTCGACGGACGTGATACGCCTCCCGCAAGCGGAAAAGAATATGCAGAGGCTCTTCGTGCAAAGATGGAAGAAATTGGTGTCGGTGAAATTGCTTCCGTGATGGGACGTTATTATGTTATGGATAGGGATAATAACTGGGACAGAGTAAAGCTTGCTTATGATGCTATGACGAAGGGCGAGGGACTGACCGCAAACTGCGGTATCTGTGCAATTCAGGAGTCCTATGACAGAAACGAGACAGATGAATTTGTTAAGCCAACTCTGGCATTAAAGGACGGCAAGCCGGTCGCTACCGTACAGGACGGCGATTCCGTGATTTTCTTCAACTTCCGTCCCGACAGAGCGCGTGAGATTACCAGAGCTTTCTGTGATGATGATTTCAAGGGATTTGACAGAGGCGCAAGAAAACAGATTACCTTCGTATGCTTCTCCGATTACGATCCGACCATCCCCAATAAGGATGTTGCTTTCCATAAAGTTGCTGTTACCAACACCTTTGGTGAGTGGCTGGCTGCAAACGGTATGAAGCAGGCAAGAATCGCCGAGACAGAGAAGTATGCACATGTAACCTTCTTCTTCAACGGCGGTGTTGAGGAACCCAACCCCGGTGAGGACAGAGTTCTGGTTAACTCTCCCAAGGATGTGGCAACCTACGATTTAAAGCCCCAGATGAGCGCTTATGAGGTCTGCGACAAGCTTTGCGAAGCAATCCGCAGTGACAAGTATGATGTTATCATCATCAACTTTGCTAACCCTGATATGGTAGGACATACCGGAGTACTGGATGCTGCAATCAAGGCCGTGGAGGCTGTAGATGAGTGTGTAGGAAAGGCAGTAGAGGCAATTAAGGAAGTGGACGGTGTTATGTTTATCTGCGCTGACCACGGCAATGCCGAGATGCTGGTGGATGATGTGACAGGTGAACCCTTCACTGCTCACACCACCAATCAGGTGCCTTTCATTCTGGTAAATTACGATGAAGCGTATACCCTTCGTGAGAATGGCTGCCTGGCTGATATCGTACCTACACTGATTCAGATTATGGGCAAGGAGCAGCCTGCTGAAATGACAGGAAAGTCTTTACTGGTAAGAAAGTAAGAGAGAATTGAATTTTTATCAAGTCAAGCCGGACAATATGTCCGGCTTGGCAAAGCAGAAAATATCCTAAGAATCAAGAAAACAGCGGTATTCGTGTAAATCAAGCAGGGAAATACCAAAAAAATCAAGATAAATAGAAATATTCGTGTAAATCAAGCAGGGAAATACCCCAGAAATCAGGGAAACCAGAAATATTCGTGTAAATCAAGCAGAACAATACCCAAAAAATCAGGGAAATCAAAAATATTCGTGTAAATCAAGCAGAACAATACCCCAAAAATCAGGGAAATCAAAAATATTCGTGTAAATCAAGCAGAACAATACCCAAAAAATAAAGGAAACCAGAAATATTCGTGTAAATCAAGCAGAACAATACCCAAAAAATAAAGGAAACCAGAAATATTCGTGTAAATCAAGCAAGGAAATACCCAAAAAATCAGGGAAAACAG
>CAMEDC010000043.1 GCA_945913255.1 uncultured Lachnospiraceae bacterium | reverse complement strand
AATGTTCGTGTAAATCAAGCAAGGAAATACCCAAAAAATCAGGGAAAACAGAAATATTCGTGTAAATCAAACAGAATGATTATCCCCAAATAAGCAGCAATAGAAAGGAAGAACGGTATGATGAACAGTAATCAGTTTCATAAACAGGTAGAACAGGAAATTCATGAACTAAGTGAGATAAAGAAGAAACTTCAAAACCAATTAGCAGATGTCCCGGAGGGAACGTTGCATGTCCATAAATTTGAAGGGGGGAAATATTTTCAATATTATGTTTACCTTGATGGACAGGAAAGATATTTATCAACACGGGATTATAAAACCATGCAGGCATTGGCACAGAAGACCTACAATGAAAAAGTGCTTGCAATTATTGAATCCAGACTGAGAAGTGCAAGGCGGTTACTCAAGGCTTATAAGCAAAATATAAAAGATGTGTTTTTAATGATGCCGGATGCAAGAAAAAAATTAATTACACCAATAATTTCAACGGATGAGGAGTTTATCAGGCAATGGTATGAAAGACATCCTGGTATGGCGAATCCATATCCCAAAAATTCCGGACTATATACAGAACGAGGAGAGGAAGTTAGGTCAAAATCGGAGAAAATACTGGCTGATTTGTTTAGTAAGCATGGGATACCATATGTCTATGAACCTCAAATGGTATTGAAGGGAGGAAAAACAATATACCCTGATTTCCTTCTATTGAATGTAAATCAGAGAATAACCTATATTTATGAACATTTCGGTATGATGGACAATCCCGAGTACGCAAAAAATGCGATTGAAAAAGTCAATCTCTATTTAGAGAATGGTTATTTGTATGGAAAAACTTTATTGTATAGCATGGAAACCAGCATGATTCCAATAAATATAAGGAACATAGAAAAAGAATTATGCGAATTCCTTAATTAAAAAGTTAAGGATGGCTAATTCTTTGGGTGCAGGTCTGCAGATTATGTGAATATATATGGGTTGAAACGTAAACTGAATGTGTGTAAAATGTATTTGTGGATAAAATGAAATAATAATTCCTTAAAGAAAAATAGTTATCCAAGCGAAGAGGAGTGATTGTTATGACAAAGGTAACATTAGGAAAAACAGGGATTACAGTGGAGAAGAATTCTTTTGGGGCACTGCCGATTCAGCGCATTTCGCGGGAGGAAGCAGTGAAGCTTCTGCGGAAGGCATATGCCCATGGAGTTACCTTTTTTGATACGGCAAGGTTTTATACGGACAGCGAAGAGAAGCTGGGGGAAGCTTTTGCCGGTATGCGGGAGAAGGTTTACATTGCCACAAAGACTGCAGCAACGACAGCGGATGCCTTCTGGAAGGATTTGCATACTTCCCTCAATAATCTGAGGACAGATTACATAGATATTTATCAGTTTCATAATCCCTCCTTCTGTCCGAAGCCGGGAGACGGGACAGGGCTTTACGAGGCAATGCTGGAGGCGAAAGAGAAAGGGATGATTCGTCATATTGGTATTACAAACCATCGCCTGAACGTGGCACATGAGGCAGTGGAGAGCGGGCTTTATGAAACACTGCAATTCCCGTTCTGCTATCTGGCGACGGAAAAAGATATTGAGTTGGTGGAAAGATGTAAAGTAGCAGGAATGGGCTTTATTGCCATGAAAGCCTTGTCAGGTGGATTGATTACTAATTCCGCGGCGGCTTACGCATTCCTTGCACAGTATGAGCATGTGCTTCCCATCTGGGGCGTTCAGAGGGAGAGTGAATTGGATGAATTCCTTTCTTATATAGAAAATCCTCCTGTGATGACGGAGAAACTGGCGTCTGTGATTGCCCATGACAGAGAGGAACTTCTGGGGGATTTCTGCCGGGGCTGTGGATATTGTATGCCGTGTCCTGTTGGGATTGAAATCAATAACTGTGCCCGCATGAGTCTGATGATACGCCGTGCTCCCTCCGCAGCTCAGCTGACTCCCGAAATGCAGGCAAAGATGAAAAAGATTGAAGAGTGTCTGCACTGCGGCAAGTGTAAGGCCAAGTGCCCATATGGACTGGACACGCCGACTCTTCTTGAAAAAAATTACAAGGATTACTGTGAAATCCTTGCAGGTAAGGTCTACTAAAGTATAACCTCCTCCTTCCATGGATATACTTACCAGAAAGTATATTCCAAGAAGGAGGAATTTTTATGTCAGTATTTTTTGAAATCAGAGCCATTCACGCCAGAGAAATTCTGGATTCCCGGGGAAATCCGACAGTGGAATCGGAGGTGACGGTACACAATCCGCTGGATAACCGCCTTTATGCGGGGATTGCTGCCGTTCCATCAGGTGCCAGCACGGGGCAGTTTGAAGCAGTGGAGCTTCGAGACGGCGAAACAAGGTATTTCGGTCTTGGCGTACAGCATGCCGTTAAGAATGTCAATGAAAAGATTGCACCCATGCTGGCAGGAAGAAATGCGCTGGAGCAGATTGCCATAGACCAGTCCATGATTGAACTGGACGGCACTGACAACAAGGAGAATCTGGGTGCTAATGCAATGCTGTCCGTTTCTTTAGCCTGCGCAAAGGCTGTTGCAGAAGCTCTGCACATGCCTCTTTACCGTTATGTGGGCGGAACGGGAGCACATCTTATGCCGGTTCCCATGATGAATATTTTGAACGGTGGAAAGCATGCAGCAAACACTGTTGATTTTCAGGAATTTATGATTATGCCTGTGAGAGCAAAAAATTTTGCGGAAGCATTGCGTGTCGGTGCAGAGGTTTATCATAATTTAAAGAAACTTCTGAATGAAAAGGGATTATCCACTGCAGTGGGGGATGAGGGTGGCTTTGCACCGGATCTTCCGGATGCGGAAAGTGTGCTGCAGTTTCTGGTGAATGCAGTGGAAGCAGCCGGTTATGTGCCGGGGGAAGACGTTTGTATTTCCATGGATGCTGCCAGCAGTGAACTATATCATGAAAAGACAGGAATGTATCACTTTCCGGGTGAGAGCAGCCTGAAGGGAGAAGAAATTACAAGAGATACCGATGAGATGATTTCTTATTATGAAGCACTTGCAGAGAAGTTTCCCATTCTCTCCATTGAAGACGGTCTTGCGGAGGACGACTGGGATGGCTGGCAGAAGCTGACAAAGCGTCTTGGTGACAAGATACAACTGGTCGGAGACGATTTGTTTGTCACCAACACAAAGAGACTGGCAGCCGGAATCAAATTGAAAACTGCCAATGCGATTCTGGTAAAGGTAAATCAGATCGGTACTTTGACTGAGGCACAAAGCGCAGTGGAACTGGCACAGAAAAACGGTTATCGTGCGATACTGTCACATCGTTCCGGAGAGACGGAGGATACAACGATTGCGGATTTGGCTGTGGCCTGGAATGCAGGGCAGATAAAAACGGGTGCACCCTGCAGAAGTGACAGAGTAGCGAAGTATAACAGACTGATGCGGATTGAGGCAGAACTTGGAAGTTCAGCAGAGTATAATGAATTTGGAAAAACAGAAAATGAATAATTATGCATAATAATGTTAATTTTCTGTCAAGGATTTTATTATATTCATACTGTGGTGGTATGTAATGAATAAAAATATAATTTATTGGTAAAAAATGCTGTGGACGAGGGAAAAAGAAAGCGGTTGCATGTCTTGACAAAATTCTGTATTTATGTATAATGTACTTTGTTGTACGTGAGAAACAGACAATTGTATTTATTGCAAATTGCGTTGAACAATGGTGTTCAGGCGCTTTTTTTGTTATACGCCAAAATTTATTGAGGTGAAGCGGCAGCGCGCCAAAGTGAAACGCAGTTTATGTGTACTTATGTTTGTATACATGTATGTGAAGGGTACATTTTGCCTGCGGAACATGCAAAAAATCTATCGAGAGGAGAAAGATTATGAAAAAGAAAGTTTTAAGCTTGATGCTGGCTTCTGCAATGGTTGTAAGCATGACCGCATGCGGCGGCAGCGATGCTCCTGTCAGCAGCGAAGCAAGCAGCAGTGCATCTGTTGCCGAGAGCTCCAGCAGCGAAGAAGTTGCAGAAGCTCCCAAGTCCATGGCTGAACAGATCGAAGGAATGTCTTATGATGAGGCTTCCACTTATCTTTTCAACGCAAACATGGGTGATTACTATGAGGCGTACATGGCAGCTAAGGAAATTGTGGATGATGTTGACCTTCGTTGGGCATCCATGGCTATTGCCGAGGCAAAGCTGATGGAGGATGCAGTCCTGATGCCTTTCCAGAGCCGTGGCGGCAACTACGCTATTTCCAGAGTGGCTCCCAGAACCGTTACTCCTGTTCTGTATGGTAACGACAGTGACAGATTCCATCAGGCAATCATCACTACCGAGCCTATCCTGGCAACTGACAGAGAAGAGATGCTGGCTAAGTACGCTGAACTGAAGGGCACCGGAACCTATGAAGCATGGGTAAAGGAGTACCTGACCGGTAAGGGCTACGAGCTGACAGACACTTACAAATACTTTGATTATTCCGAGGATCCCCAGAACTGGGATATTCTTGCTACCTCCAGAAATGTTGACAATGAGGTACTGGTTAATACCTTCGATGGTCTGATGGAGTACGATGTAGAAGGCGTTCTTCAGCCTGCACTGGCTGAGAGCTATGAGGTTTCTGCTGACGGTCTGACCTATACCTTCAAGATTCGTCAGGGTGCTGTATGGACCGATTCTCAGGGACGTAAGGTTGCTGACGTATGCGCAGACGACTTCGTTGCCGGTATGCAGCACATGCTGGATGCATGCGGCGGTCTGGAGTCTCTGGTTTACGGCGTTATTGCTAACGCACAGGAGTACGTTGAGGGTACCGTTACTGACTTCGCTGAGGTTGGAGTAAAGGCTACCGATGATTATACTGTTGAGTATACTCTGGCTGCTCCCTGCCCTTACTTCATGACTATGCTTGGTTACAGCATTTTCGCTCCCATGAGCAGAACCTACTATGAGTCCATGGGTGGTAAGTTCGGCGCCGAGTATGATAACTCCGCTGCAAGCTACACCTACGCAAAGGATAAGGATGCAATCGCATACTGCGGTCCTTACCTGATTACCAACTATACTGCAGGAAACACCATCGTATTCTCTGCAAGCGATTCTTACTGGAACGCTGAGAACATCAATATCCACAATATTACATGGGTATGGGAAGATGGCAGCGATCCTCTGAAGATTTACAATGATATCAAGTCCGGTGTAATCGCAGGTGCAGGTCTGAACTCCTCCGCACTTGAGGTTGCAAAGGAAGACGGCTGGTTTGACCAGTATGCATATGTTTCCGATACCGATGCTACTTCCTACTGTGGTTTCATGAACCTGCATCGTGGTATCTTTGCAAACTTTAACGACGCAACAGCAGCAGTTTCCCCTCAGACCGAGGAGGATGCAGCAAGAACCTTCGAGGCAGTTAACAATGTTCATTTCCGCAGAGCACTGTTTGCTTCCATGGACAGAGCTTCCTACATGGCTTGTGTAGTTGGTGAGGATCTGAAGTATAACCGTATTGTGAACAGCTACACACCCGGTACTTTCGTTTCTCTGGCAAATGATGTAACCGTTGATATCAATGGCACTGCTACCACCTTCAAGGCAGGTACTGCTTACGGTGAAATCATGCAGGCTCAGATTGATGCGGACGGCGTTAATATTAAAGTTTGGGATGCTGAAAAGCAGAACAGTTCCGGATTTGACGGATGGTACAATCCTGAGTATGCAGCATCTGAGCTGGAGATTGCTATTGCAGAACTGGCAGAAATCGGTGTAACCGTTGATGCTTCCAACCCTATCCAGATTGACTGGCCTTACAATGCAAGCGTTGAGACTGTTGTAAACCGTGTAAACGCAATGAAGCAGTCTGTTGACAGCGCACTGGGCGGAAAAGTTGTACTGAACCTGATTGCATGTCCTGATGCAAATACTGTAAATAACACCGGTTACTTCGCAGAGGTTGGTTCCGATATGAACTACGACTTCTCCGACGGTTCCGGTTGGGGTCCTGACTATGGTGATCCTCAGACCTATCTGGATACCATCCTTCCCGATTACGAAGGTTACATGACCAAGTCTATCGGTGTATTCTAAGATTTATCTTAATTACAGAAACTGACTAAGTTGCAGGAGAGGGGCTATATGCCCTCCTCCTGCAATATATGATGAGAGAGCAATTATGGCAAAATATTTATTAAAGCGTATTCTGTACGGAATTTTCTCCATAGTGGCCGTTGTGGCATGTGTAATGATTATGATTTATGCGCTGCTGGATCGTAATCTTGTTTTTGCTGCAGATCCGGTCTTTAACAAGCAGACAAACAATCAGAGAACCACATATAAATATCAGAAATGGGAAGAGTACGGCTATCTGGATTATGTAACCTATGCGGATTGGCTGAAAGAATTGACCCAGAACGGTGAAATCGACGAGGAGACCAGAAGCAGTGCGGTAACTCTCGGAAGAACCGAAGCGAAGGATTCCGAACTGACCGCGGAATATGTAGCAAAATTCCGCGAATACTATGAATCCCGCGGATATCAGGTAGAGCGGCTGGATGCAATTATGCAGGGCAAAAAGGTTGCCAATGGCGGACAGCAGGCTTTGTTTGCGTACAAGGATATTTCGCTTGCCTCCAGACTTCTGGAATACTTTGGCGGAATATTCGAATTTGATAATATTCATGATGTTGAAAATGTCGTAGGGGAGAGAGGTCTTTCCTTTACTTTATATGATCCGCTTTATGGCGGGAATAAATTTTCGCCGGCAATTATCGGCAATGGAACCACTCACAAATATCTTTTGTATTTTGATTCAAAATTTCCTTTTGTGCACCAGAATTTCCTGACCATCAGTCTTGGAACCTCCTATACGGTAAATTCCGGTGTGGATGTATTCACTACCATGACGAGAAGCCAGGGTTCCTATGTGAAATCGACCGTAACGTATCCTACCGGTCTGACGGAAGACAGTGCAGATGATTTGCATACTGCAACCTATGCGGAGAATTCCTTAAGCTCCAACATGGTTTATGCAGAGCGCTTTACGGATGACTACACCAGAACGGATACCGTGAAGGCCGGCATGTCCAAGATGGGCTATTCCTTTGTTATCGGTATTATTGCGATCTGTATCGCATATTTCATCGGCATACCTCTCGGAATCATGATGGCAAGAAAGAAAGACAAGCTGATTGATAAGCTTGGAACAATCTATATCATTTTCCTGATTGCAGTTCCTTCACTGGCATATATTTTTATGTTCAAGGCAATCGGTGGAAAGATGGGACTTCCCACAACCTTTGATATGGAATCCTCCAGTAAGCTGATGTTTGTGCTTCCGATTATTTCATTGTCGCTTCCTCAGATTGCAAACCTGATGAAGTGGCTGCGCCGTTATATGATTGACCAGATGAATGCGGACTATGTTAAGTTCGCCCGTTCCGGTGGTCTTTCCGAGGGAGAAATTTTCAGTAAGCATATTTTAAAGAATGCGGCAATTCCGATTATTCATGGTATTCCCGGTGCTGTGCTCGGCGCATTGACCGGTGCCATTATCACAGAGCGTGTGTATGTAGTTCCCGGTGCAGGTAATCTGCTGACAGAGGCTATCAATAAATACGATAACGGCGTTATCGTGGGTGTTGCAATGTTCTATGCAATTTTGTCGGTAGTATCCATTATTCTTGGCGATATTCTGATGTCGATGGTTGACCCGAGAATTTCATTTACGACGAAGGACAGGTAAGGGCTTATGAATTACGATTTAGATCAATTTGGATTGTCAAAGGAAGAACTGTTTTCCAGAGTGGATCACAGCGATTTGGAGTCTGAAAAGATTACAGCACCGAGATATTCCTATTGGCATTCTGTGTTCCGTGTGTTTTTTAAAAAGAAAATAAATATTATCATTCTTTCCATCCTTGCGGTATTGATTCTGTTTACGTATCTCTATCCGCTCTTTACGGAGTATGATAAGTTTGGAAACCTTCTGGATTCCGCTACAAAGCACCTGAGTCCCAAGGTTGCTATCAAGCAGCTGGGCTTCAGCATTCACTGGATTCTGGGAACCGGTGCCGCAGGTAACTCTACTTTCGATGCAATCTGGTTTGGTTCCAGAATTTCCGTGACACTTGCTTTTGTCTGTGCGGCAATCAACCTGACGGTGGGTGTACTGTTGGGTGCTGTCTGGGGCTTCTCAAAGAAGTTTGACATGATTATGATGAACGTATACAACATCATCGCCAATGTACCGTACATTCTGTTGATTTCTGTTGTCGTAATGATTATGACAGCAAGCTTCTGGTCCATGGTGTTTGCACTGACGATTACCGGCTGGATGTCCATCGCTTACTTTATTCGTACACAGGTTATTATTATCCGTGACAGGGAATACAATCTGGCATCCAAATGCCTGGGAACTTCCACGGCGAAGATAGCCATGAAGAACATCCTGCCGTTCATGACCTCTGTTATCGTTACTTTGGCGGCAACCGAGATTCCTTCCTACATTTCCTACGAGGTGTTCCTGGCATATATCGGTATGGGACTTTCCGATATGTCACTGGGACGATTGATTTTCGATGCGGAGAGTGCGATGCTGACCCCCGGATGGGAATTCGAATTCTGGAGTCCTGTTGCCATAGCAGCCATCATCTCGATTGTTTTGTATGTAGTGGGACAGAATCTCGGTGATGCGTCCGACCCCAGAACACACATGTAAGAGGGAGCAGCAATGGAAGATAAAAAGGTATTATTATCGGTAGAGAACCTTCAGGTAAAGTTCCGCGTACGTGGTCGTATCCTGACAGCTATCCGCGGAGTATCCCTGGATATTTATGAAAATGAATCAATTGCAATCGTTGGAGAGTCCGGCTCCGGTAAATCTGTATTTACCAAGACCTTTGCGGGTATGCTGGACAGTAACGGTTATGTGAGCGAAGGTAAAATTATCTTTAATGATGAGGAACTTGCAGATACTCATGTAAAACTGACTCCGCTTGCAAAAAACATCATCAAATCCACAGCACAAAAGCTGAATCAGTATTCCAAATTGGAGCTGGGCGCTGCAACCTATAGAGAGATTACCGCTCTTGAGGATGAGAAGCGCGACAGGATGGGACTGAGTGAGGAAGAGAAGGAAAAGGCTGAGTCTCAGATGAAGGAGTTGGTTGCAAAGAGAACCAACCTTTTCAACCAAAAGCAGACCTTTGATCCATCCAAGGAAAAGGATAAAATTAAGGAAGCAGCCGCACAGATAAAGCAGCTGGATGCGCAGATTAAAGAAATGCAGAAGCAGAATGCGCAGACGGAGAAGGAGCACAAGACTGCTGCAGCCGCTGACACAGAATACAAGAAGCAGTATGATGAAAAAATGTCAGCCTTAAAGAAGCAGTATGAGAAAGAGATTGCTGGAGAGATAACACCTGAGACCAGAGAGAGAAATGAAATCCTGGCAAAAGAGGTTTACCTTTCTGTGGGAAGATACGGTTTTAACAAGCGCGTACAGTTGATTGCTAAGTTGGAAAAGGCGTTGCAGAAAGCGATGCGTTTCGGTGTAGACCTCTCCGATGATAATCAGAGAAATGCAGTGTTTGATACAGTCGCATTCCGTGTAAAGTATCTGGATGAGACAGCGGAAGCACTTCACGGAACCTGTATTCTGAACCTTGCAAATGTTAAATATTCCAAGGACTGGGGACAGATTCGCGGTAAGAGAATCGCAACTGTATTCCAGGATCCAATGACTTCACTGAACCCGATTATCACCATCGGAAAGCAGATTACATCCATTATCATGAAGCATCAGGAATGTACAGAGGTGGAAGCGAGAACAAGAGCACTGGAACTGATGTACAAGGTGGGAATTCCCAATGCGGAGAAGCGTTTCGACGATTACCCCTTCCAGTATTCCGGTGGTATGAGACAGAGAATCGTAATCGCGATTGCACTTTCCTGCCAGCCTAAGATTCTGATTTGTGACGAGCCCACAACGGCTTTGGATGTAACAATTCAGGCACAGATTCTGAAACTCCTGAAGGATTTGCAGAAGGAATTCAACTATACGATTGTATTCATCACACATGACCTTGGTGTGGTTGCCAATATTGCAGACCGTGTTGCCGTTCTGTACGCAGGACAGATTGTAGAGCTTGGTACGGTGGAAGAGGTCTTCTATGATCCCAGACACCCTTACACATGGGCACTTTTGTCTTCCCTGCCGCAGCTGGCACAGAGAAATACGAAGCTGTATTCCATTACGGGTACGCCGCCTTCTCTGTACAACAATATTGTGGGCGATGCCTTTGCTCCCAGAAATCCGTACTGTCTGAAGATAGATACGCTGGTTGAGCCCCCCATGTTCCAGGTGAGCGAGACTCATTTTGCCAAGACATGGCTGCTGGAACCCAATGCTCCAAAGATTGAGAAGCCGGAAGCAATTCAGAATATCCACGAGAAACTTATAAAAGCATTCAATATTTAGGATATAGGAGATTTAGATCGTGTCTAAGTCAAGTAAGGAAAAAGAGGTTCGTGTATCTCATTTACCGGAGCACGGCCCCATTGATAAAAACGGTAAAGAAATTTTATTGTCTGTCAAGAATGTAGACATCACCTTCGGCAAGGGAGAGAATGCGGTAAAAGCCGTGAAAAATGCTTCCTTTGACATTTACAAGGGTGAGACCTTTTCCCTGGTGGGTGAATCGGGTTCCGGTAAGACCACCATCGGCAGAGCGGTCATTCGTGTAAATCCCTGTGCAGCCGGTGAAATCCTTTATAAAGGTGTCAGAATTTCCGGAAAGATTCCCAAGAAGCTGGACAGAGAAGTTATCCGTAATATTCAGATGGTTTTCCAGGACCCTGCGGCATCTCTGAACGAGCGTGCTACAGTTGACTATATTGTCTCTGAGGGTCTGTACAATTTCCATTTGTATGAAAATGAGGCAGACCGTGTCCGCAAGGTAGAGAATATGATTGAGGAGGTAGGGCTTCTGCCTGAACACTTGACCCGTTATCCTCATGAGTTTTCCGGCGGACAGCGTCAGAGAATCGGTCTGGCACGTGCAATGGTTATGGAGCCGGAGCTTGTTGTGGCAGATGAGCCGATTTCCGCTCTGGATGTGTCCATCCGTGCGCAGGTACTGAACCTGTTGAAAAAGTTCCAGAAGGAAAAGGAAGTCACTTATCTGTTTATTGCACATGACCTCTCTATTGTGCGCTTTATATCCGACCGTATCGGTGTTATATATAAGGGCGATATCGTGGAGGTTGCAGATGCGGAGGAGTTGTTTGATTATCCGCTGCATCCCTATACCCGTTCCCTGATTTCGGCAATTCCGATTCCGGACCCGAAGCTGGAAAAGAATAAAGTGCTTTATGCTTATAATCCTGCCATGCATGATTACAGTGAGGACAAGCCGGAGTTTGTATGCATCGGTCATGACCACTGGATTTTCGGTAATAAGAAAGAAATCGAAGAGTACAAGGCAATCCGTGAGAAGGGAACACCTTTGAAATCTGTTACCATTCTGGATGAAAATGCGCCCAGAGAAGAAGTACATGAGGAAATGGTGCATACGGCAGAAGAGGATGCATTCTTAAGTGCACCTCTGCATGATACAGGAAGTGTATGGTTAAAGATTCTTTCCTTCCTGCTTCCGATTATCGGATTGATTGCTGCAGCTGTATTCAAGTCAAAGAGATACTACCGCAATTACAATGCCTGCAAGCGCGGAGCAATCGGCGGATTTGTATTCCTTGGTGTAATAGTGCTCTTGTTCCTGTTATTCCTTTTGCTGGCGGTGATTTGATTTGGGACGGACAGCGAAGGACAACAGAGATTTGCCGCATCCGAAGCCGGTGGAGAAAATCAGACTTTCCGAACAGAAACCGAAACTGCGGTTCCTGCTGGTTGTATGCATGATACTTTTGGCAGTAGGCGCTTTTGTCTACGGGATTATGCACTGGCTTGGCAAAGAAGACGGATGGATAACGATTGATGTAAATTCTGCCGCAGAATTAAACTGCGGCAGTGAGTTTATATTCCAATATTATCTGGGAGATAACGGACTTTCCGCCACCGCGGAGCACAAGCTGGTGTCGGAAAGCTACACGAAAGCCTGCGTGAATGCATATCAGCTTTTTCACAATAAGGAAATCGGTACGGTTCATAATGTGGGGTATATCAATGCACATCCCAATGAAGAGATAGAGGTTGATGAGGCGCTTTACAGAGCATTTGACATTTGTGCAGCTCACCAGAACCGGAATTTGTATCTTGGACCTGTGTATGAACTGTATGACAGCCTGTTTTACTGTGAGGATGACTGGGAAACGGCAAGCTTTGACCCTGTCCAGAATGAGGAACTGAAAGATTTTTTTGCAGAGGTAGCAGCCTATGCTCAAAATCCGGATGAGGTGGAGTTGCAGCTTCTTGGCAATAACCGTATCCGGCTGTATGTTTCGGAAAGTTACCTGAAATATGCAAAAGAAGAATATATATCAAACTTTCTTGATTTTTACTGGATGAAGAATGCTTTTATTGCAGATTATCTCGCAGATACCATGACTTCGGAAGGGTATACCAAGGGCAGTATTTCCAGTTATGATGGCTTTGTCAGAAATCTGGATGCAGACAGCGGGACAGAATATGCCTTCAATCTTTATGACAGAACCGGAAACCGGGTTTCTCTGGAGGGAAGCATGAATTACGCGGGTCGAAAGAGTATTGTGTATCTTCGGAATTATCCCATGAATTCGCCGGACTTCCAGCATTATTATGAGTTTGAGGACGGCAGTATCAGAACGCCATATCTGGATACAAAGGATGGGATGGAAAGAACAGCGTTGAATAACCTGGTTTGCTACTCGGCAGATGCAGGCTGTGCGGATATTCTGATGGAAATGATTCCTGTCTATATTGCGAATGAATTTGATCAAAATCGTCTTCCGGATGCGAAAGAGAGCGGAATTTGCTCGATTTATTTTGCAGAGGATGAGTTGCGATTTAACGAGGAAGCTATAAAGCTGTCCGGTGTAGATATAAATAAAATTCTTGCCTTTTTTGAATGATTATGATATAGTAGTTTTTGTTCTGGGCAAAGTATGCCCGGAAGTGATAATTGCCTTATTTTTAGGAGGTGTGAAATGGGAGCCTTAAAGATTGTACTTACAGTTTGTTTCATATTGATTTGTATCGCACTTGTGGTGCTTGTATTGATGCAGGAAGGCAAGTCTGCAGGACTGGGTTCTATCAGCGGTGCTGCCGAGACTTACTGGGGCAAGAATAAGGGACGTTCCATGGAAGGACGTCTGGTGAAGTTTACCAAGATTCTTGCGGTATTATTTATGGTGATTGCGGCAATACTGAATTTGAAGGTATTTTAAATTGTACTTACGAAGCACCCTTGTGAATATCACAAGGGTGTTTTCTTTCGTATCGAAGAATCATGTCAGAGCTGTAATATTCAAGGAGATTTATGGAAAATCAGAATAGCATCAGAGAAAAAAGAAAAAAGGTAATCGTCGACCTGGTCAATGATTCCCTGTATGTGCCCATGAAGGAAAAGGAACTGGCGGTTTTCCTACAGGTGGCAAAGGAGGAGAGAGAGGAATTCAAATCGATTCTTCAGGAGTTGCTGGCAGAGGGACAACTCATGCTCACAATCAAGGGAAAATATATGAAATCCAACGGCAGGGTATTGACCGGCACTTTTATCAGCAATTCCAAAGGTTTTGGTTTTGTGGAGATTGAGGGTCGAGCGGAGGATTTATTTATCCCGGAAGACAAAGTGAACGGGGCATTCCATAAGGATGTGGTTCAGGTGGCTCTGCTGCCCGGACGGGACGGAAAGCGGCAGGAAGCCCAGGTAATCAAGATTATTGCCCGGGGAATGACGCAGATTGTGGGGACTTTTGAACGAACCAGAGAGAATTTTGGATTTGTCATTCCCGATCATGCGAAGCTGCCCCAGGATATTTTTGTCCCTAAGGAGCGTTCTAAGGGGGCAATGAGCGGGCATAAGGTGGTAGTGGAAATCACGGATTACGGCACGGATAGACGTAGCCCCGAGGGTAAAGTGGTGGAAATTCTGGGACATATCAACGATCCCGGAGTAGACATCATGTCCATTGTGCGCGGCTATGAGCTGCCGGTGGAATTCTCCGAGAAAATTATGAACCAGGTGGAGCGCGTCTCCCAGGAAGTTTCAGAGGCTGACAGAGCGGGCAGAAGAGATTTGCGGGATATGATGATGGTGACCATAGACGGTGAAGATGCCAAGGATTTGGACGATGCGGTCAGCGTGACCTTTGATGGAGAAAAATACCATCTGGGAGTACACATCGCGGATGTGACGAATTATGTCCAGGAAAATTCTGCTCTGGACAGAGAAGCCCTAAAGCGAGGTACCAGTGTCTATTTGGTGGACAGGGTAATTCCCATGCTGCCCCATGCACTTTCCAACGGTATCTGTTCTTTGAACGAGGGTGTGGACAGACTGGCCTTAAGCTGCCTCATGACAGTGGATTTGCGCGGAGAAATCACTGATTACGAAATCTGCGAATCTGTTATCCGGGTAAACCGCAGGATGTCCTATACGGTGGTGAAAAAGCTGCTGGAGGGAGATGCGATGCAGACAGAATATGCGGATTTGCTTCCCATGTTCCGTCAGATGGAAGAGCTTGCCGGCATTTTGCGTGCCAAGAGAAAGAAACGCGGCTCCATTGACTTCGATTTCCCTGAGTGTAAAATCTATCTGGATAAAGAGGGACATCCCACTGATATAAGGCCCTATGAGCGGAACGTGGCGACTGACATCATCGAGGATTTCATGCTGGCGGCAAATGAGACAGTGGCACAGCATTTTTACTGGATGGAGCTTCCGTTTGTGTATCGTGTTCATGATGTGCCGGATGCGGACAGAATTCAGAAGCTGGCAGTATTTATCAATAATTTCGGCTACTATATGAAATCCATGGGAAGAAACGGTTCCAAGGTAGGAAGCGAGGAGATACATCCCAAGGAAATACAAAAGCTTCTGGCTAAGGTGGCGGGAACCCCGGAGGAGCCCATGATCAGCAGACTGGCTCTGCGAAGCATGAAACAGGCAAAATACAGCGTTGAATGCAGCGGACATTTCGGACTTGCCTGCCCTTATTACTGCCATTTTACGTCGCCGATCAGGCGTTATCCCGACCTGCAGATTCACCGCATCATCAAGGAGCAGCTGCGGGGAAGACTGGGCGAAGAGAGAACAGAGCATTACAGAAGCATCCTGCCGGAGGTTTGTAAGCACGCTTCCGAAACGGAACGTCGTGCGGATGAGGCGGAGCGCGAGACCGATAAGCTGAAAAAGGTAGAATACATGGAAGAACGCATCGGACAGTGCTTTGAGGGTGTGATTTCGGGCGTGACCGGCTGGGGCATCTATGTGGAACTGCCCAATACGGTGGAAGGGCTTGTCCATGTTTCCAAATTGCCGGGAGATTATTTTTATTACAGCGAAAGTACCTGTGAAATGGTTGGCGAAGCCACAGGGAAGACTTACAAACTAGGTATGCCGGTGACTGTCTGTATTGACGGCTGCGACAGATTCAACAGAACGATTGACATGTCTTTGGCGCATGCGTAGTATAGCAAAATATGTTGAAAGCCGAAGAAAGATTAAACCACAGGTTTATTGCTTTTTCAGAAAAAATTGGATATGATAAAGCAGGAAGTTGTGAGACAGGAGGTGAGAAGAGTGGCACAGAATAAGGAAACGCAGAAGCTCATTGCCAATAATAAGAAAGCGTACCATGATTACTTTATCGATGAAACCTACGAAGCCGGCGTGGCATTGCACGGCACGGAGGTGAAATCCATGCGAATGGGTAAATGCAGCATCAAGGAATCCTTTATCCGCATTGAAAACGGAGAAGTGTTCGTCTATGGTATGCATGTGAGTCCCTACGAAAAAGGGAATATCTTCAATAAAGATCCGCTTCGCGTGAAAAAGCTCCTGATGCATAAATACGAAATCAACAAGCTGACCGGAAAGGTGGCGGAGAAAGGCTATACGCTGGTACCTCTGCAGGTATACTTCAAAGAGGGAAAGGTCAAGGTTGAAATCGGGCTGGCGAGAGGTAAGAAGCTCTACGATAAGAGAGAGACCATTGCCAAAAAGGATGCCAGAAGAGAGACGGAAAGAGAGTTTAAGGTAAAAAATCTTTAAAGAAAAAATGAAAAATATGATTTTCAAGCTGATGATGTTGACAGCCTTACGGAAATTCCATATACTGTATTAGCAGGCGAAAAAATGCCTGAAAATTCGGGGTAGTAAAGGTTTCGACAGGGGTCTTGCAGCTGGAGAAGCTATCCGTTGCGACACGTTAATCGCACAATTAAACTAAACGCTGAAGATAATACTCAGTTAGCATTTGCAGCGTAAGCTGTGAATGACGCCGCAGCTGCGGCTCGTCCGCTCCGGGGCACTCACAACCCGGAATCCGGGCGTCATCCTTGTGAGAAACGACACGCGTTAAGCTTTGCGCGCGCGGGCGTATCATGAAGCTACCTTAAGCGTCAGATTGTTCGTTTTCTGATGCGGTAGGGAACAGGGCGGGCAAGGCCGCCCCCAAAAACGGACTATGATAGTAGAAGGACAGGGAATGGGCTTTTGGACACGGGTTCGACTCCCGTCTACTCCACTTTGGTATCCGTAACCGAACCCATGGTGTTCGGTTTCCATTTCGGGTACTCCATCCACAAAAAGAAGGCAACCGGTTGACGGTTGCCTTCTTGCGTAACGGGATGTATGCGACAGATATTTGAATTGCTTCGTTATCTTCTTGCCTCGTCATACCCCTTTTCAAACATCTCACAATATTCTTCATAACTCATATGGCATTCTTCCCGTAAGTTCGTTTTTAATATGATAGCATACGATTATAAATGT
The DNA here is from genome assembly GCA_945913255.1 of uncultured Lachnospiraceae bacterium. Lineage (GTDB taxonomy): Bacteria > Bacillota > Clostridia > Lachnospirales > Lachnospiraceae > Acetatifactor. The sequence continues at coordinate 9,177 of CAMEDC010000043.1, read as the reverse complement.
GTCACTTATAGCACCTTGACAGCAAACGACTACATCTGACAACATTAGAAAAAATGTAGAAATTATTCTCCGGGAGAAGAAAAAATACCCAGAGAAGGAGGGTTATAAGTAAACAGAAGGAAGCAGGCAAAGAAAAAGATTATCAACATGATGCCCCACAACATCAAACGGGAAAGTGAAGAGGACGATTTGCAACAGGACAGCGTTAGCCGATAAACAGCAGTAAATGCACATAATATACTTGCAAAAAAGGTGGCAATGTCCAATGTAAGGATATTTCGTCCCAGAATGCCGGAGTAAGTGTAAAAGAAAACGGGAATCAACAGAGTACCGATTGACACACCGGATAGTAGTGCGCAGGTAATGCAGAGATACTCCTCTTTGAGTTCCCGATTCATATGAAATGCATACAACAGCATGGGAAAGAAGATTAATTTCATATGCTCCCAGACGGACTCATTGACGGGAAAGAAGAGCCCGATAACGGGATTTTCACCGGACCACTCGTAAACAAAGTGGGAAATTGTCCCGGCAATTGTAACAAAAATAATTCCTTTGATGGTGTAACTTAATAATCGATTCATGGTTATAGTATATGGATATAAAGCTTTCATTATGAGGGAGAATGCCGCAAAATAGTAATAAAGTACAAGCTGTCGTCCCTGCGGTCACGGTCGCAGCGGCACGGAGGGCAGGGGGGGGACATTATGGTTGAAATCGTATTTTTAAAATGATAAAATGTCACTAGAATTAATATTTTGGAGGAAAACCATGGCAGAGAATCAAGAGCGGTCTGTGGGGGGCTATCTTTTTTTTACAGAAAAAGATGCACAGCTGGCAAGAGCAGAGGAAAAGAAAATAGAATATCTGGAAGCCAGAATTGACTATTCCAGACCGGAAAGCATTCTTCATGTCTACGAGAAAGCGATTCACGAACGAATCTTCAAAACGCCTGTGGGACTGGAATATTTGAAACAATTAAGAACATTTTTGCTGGAGCAGGAAGAAATTGATCCGTCAAGAGTGATGGATATCACTCTGTACAGTACATTTGACGGGGAAATCAGAGAGCAGTCCAATCCGGTAAAGCCAAAGGTACAGCCGCCGAAAAAGAAAGAGCATCCCTATTTTACGGTTTCGGTGATTTTGAATATCCTTCTGGTGCTTGCCATATGTGCCATGTTTTCCATTTCCCTGAACAGCGATAATCCCAATATTTTGAATTACGAGAAGAACATCAAAAATCAGTATGCGGCATGGGAGCAGGAACTGACCGAGAGGGAGCAGGCTGTGCGGGAAAAAGAAAAGGAATTATTTTTCACAGAATAAACATATTTACAGAATATAATGAAATCCAACGGGGCATTCATACGATAAACGTAGCGGATTGCAGGCAAATGACTTGAGAAAGGCATGTGATAACATTGGAAAAATTAAAAATATTGGTAGTCGATGATGAGAGCAGAATGCGCAAGCTGGTTCGGGACTTCCTGGTTAAGGCAGGATACGATGTGTTAGAAGCGGGAGACGGCGAAGAGGCGCTTGATATTTTCTTTCAGCAGAAGGAGATTGCGCTGATTGTGCTGGATGTGATGATGCCGAAGATGGACGGTTGGCAGGTATGCCGTGAGGTGAGAAACTATTCCAAGGTGCCTATCATCATGCTGACTGCAAGGTCGGATGAGAGAGATGAGCTCCAGGGCTTCCAGCTTGGTGTGGATGAATATATTTCAAAACCATTCAGCCCGAAGATTCTTGTGGCACGTATTGAGGCAATCCTGCGCCGCACGAATCAGCACGGAAGTGATGACGTGATAAGCTGCGGAGGCATTGAACTGGACAAGGCTGCCCATCAGGTTACGATCGACGGTAAACTTGTGGATTTAAGCTATAAAGAATTCGAACTGCTGACGTATTTCATGGAAAACCAGGGGATTGCTTTATCCAGAGAAAAGATTCTGAACAATGTGTGGAACTATGATTATTTCGGTGATGCCCGCACCATTGATACCCATGTCAAAAAACTCCGCAGCAAAATGGGAGCAAAAGGCGACCTGATTAAAACCATCTGGGGCATGGGGTACAAACTAAGCGAAGACAGTGAGTAAAGTAATGCGACCTGCAAATTTATTTGCAAGGTCGCATTTATTTTACGAACGTACGGATATGAAATAACGGAGCTCGCAGAGCGGAGTTATGAATAGCCGCGACCGCGGGAGTGCGAAGTACGGAGCGGTCGGTCTGCGCGTGGAAGAAGATGCGATGGAAGTTTACTTCCGTGAGCATGAATGACGCGCTTTTTATTGTGCGAAGCACCTAACGTCAAGATGGCGGCTCTGTGAGTAGGTGAACTGACAATTATGACAATCTTTCTGTTGGTAAGATTGTGATTTCTATGGTATGATTTAACCAGAATTTGGGGAGGAGAAAACAATGAGTTCGTTATTACAGTCGACAATGAATACGCGTGCTTTACCAATCGGCAGCATGCGCTATATCAGAAGTGATTTTCCGGGAAATTTATCAGATGATGAGGTAAAGTGGCTACTTAACAATGGCATTACAACAATTGTTGATTTAAGAGAGAAAAAGGAATATGAAAAAATGCCGTGCAGGCTTGAAAAAGAAAAAGGCTTTCATTATTATCATCTTCCGGTTACAGGTGGGGGAGATACTCCGAAATCACCTGAAATGGTATCTGTTACATATCTTGGAATGCTGGATGAGCAAATGAATCATATTATTGAGACAATTATGAATGCAGATACGAACGTGATGTATTTTTGTGGAGCCGGTAAAGACAGGACGGGGGTTGTCTCTGCAATGATTCTAAAAAAGCTGGGTTTCGATGATGATGTGATTGTTGATGATTACATGAAAACAAAGGATAATCTGATGGATTTCTTAACTTCATATGTTGAAGAACACCCGGAGGTGGATTTGAAGACCATTGTTCCAAGTGAAGAGAATATTAGAAAGGTTTTGAAAGCAATCTGAGAGGAGCAGAAATACATATGAGAATTTATCTGCAGGGCATGGAAAACTGATTGGAACATAGTTATGAGGGTACAAGGGGGCATTGGCTTTGGATATAGAAAAAGCAAAACAGCTATCGTATGAGAAAATTAAAAAGATGTATAAGAATTATTTGGAAAGCTTACGGCCGGTGTTAAGCAGAAATACAGTGACAACAATGTCGGGTGATACTTTTTACCTTTGGAAGAATGTTGGACGTGATGAGTTCTGGGATGCTGTTACTTCGGAGAATTTTGAGGTAGATGCAAGGGAAGCATTGCTTAAGGCACTGACAGATAATTCAACGGGAAATGTAGCATCGTTGGTGAATGGCTACCTTGCGACACTTAGGAAGTTTCGAGAGTTTGTGTATTCAGATAACGTTGTAATCCCGGAGCAGGATGATGCAAAGGCACTAAAGGAATTTCTGTTGGATATAGAGTGTTTGGATCCATTGTCAGAATGGACAAGCAAATTCAATCTGTTCGATATTTTAAAGATAACAAGAACGGAGATTCGTCACAGCAATATGCTTTCATGGCTCCTGAATCCGAATGAGAATCATGGACTGGGTGATAGCGTTCTTCGAGGGTTTGTACAGTATGTTGTTGTTTCATTTTCAGAGGATGCCGATGTATTTGATACCCTGCTTATGGATTTCCATAATTTTATCATACAAAGAGAATGGCACAACATAGATGTACTTGCAGTGTCAGCAGAAGCAAAATTTGTCTTATGCATTGAAAATAAGATCGATTCTGCAGAGCACGATAATCAGCTGAACCGATATAGAAAGATTACAGAAGATGCCTATCCGGGATATAAAAAGATGTATATTTATCTTTCTCCGGAAGGCGTGGAAGCAAGCGACCCGGAGTTTTGGTTTTCAATGTCTTACACGGATGTACTACGGATTCTGGAGAGTGCAAAGAAGAAAGTTAAGTTACTTCCGGATGCGGAATTGCTGATTGATAACTACATTGAAACCATTAGGAGGGATATTGTGGGAGACGAAAGATTAGCAAAGATTTGTGCTGAAATATATGCCAAACATCAGAAGGCATTAGACTTAATATTTGAAAACAGACCGGATAGAGCATCGGAGGTTGCTGCCGTCATCAGGGAATGGGCTGTGGCAAAAACAGAGGCAGGAGAAATTGAAGTGGTCTTGGATAAATGTGGAAAGACTTACATCAGATTTAAAACAGCTTATATGTCCTCTGTTTTGCCGGATAGCGATGCGGCTGACAGTGGATGGAATACTCCGAACCATTATTTTTATGAAATAAGAAATATTGACGGAAAAGAGTTCTTTGTGCAGCTGTCATTAAGTGCAAAAAATATGTCTGATGAACAAAGAAGTGTATGTAATGAAATCAATAAGTACTTTCCGTCCCGTCAGCAGAAGGAAAACTGGCAATGGAGAACACCGTTCACAACAAAGGGTCATTGCAAGAATGCAGATGAATTATCGGATGATAAAATATGCGAACACTTGGATAAAATGCTTGATGAAATAAAGGAATTTGAAACGAAAATGAAAGCTCTTTTAGGAAAAATGAGATAAGTAAATCATGCGGACTTCGTTATTTCCGGGGTAAAAAACTCATCTGAATGTGCCGATATTCCATTTAAATACACGGATGTATTTCAAAAAATCATAAGGATGTGGCGCAAGATGAAAATAGGAGAAGCAAAGCAAATTTACGGAAGCCAGATAAAAGCATACCAAGAGCAAAAACTGTTGCTGTCAAATCAAAAAAAGGAATTGGATAAAAAGATTGCGACGACGGAAAACGGACAAACTGTTTTTGCGGCGGAAGCAGCAAGGCTGGAACTAACTTTTGATGCGGCAAATAGAAAACAGATAGAATATCAGGACTATATGAGTAAGCTGACGGAACAGTGGGCGGCACATGCAAATGCAATCGCTGCAAAGCAGGGCGAGGCCATGGAAGAATATGTGGAAGACATGGGAAAGATAATGGAGGTGGCACGCCGGATTATGAAGGGCGGGGTTGTGCCTGCTTCAGACGAAAAGAAATTGATGGAATACAGTATGGAACTGTATCAAGCCGCTAAAAATATGGGCGTGCTGGCAAGACAGGAGAAGAAAGAGAAGTATGCTTCCCTCTGGGAAGATGAGGAAGAGAAGGAGTATGAAGACCCGACAGAAGAAGCTGACAACGCAGAAATCTATGCAGAAGGCCCGGAAATTGTAGATGTATCGGAGACTGTCGCAGAGATAGCAGAGGCCAACTGCTAAAAGGTAAATTTATATGGAAGGAACCAAAGTGAATCCAAATGACGAAGCATTCAATTAAAAGGCAATTTGCGCAGATTTTTATTGGGCTGATGGCCGGTACGATTCTGATGTGCTGGTTTATCAACAATATATTTCTGGAAGAATACTATATCCGCAGTAAGACGCGGATTATTTGTGATGCCTATGACACAATCAGTGAGGCGGCGAACAGTGATACCTACGGAACAGATGAGTTCTCTGAAAAACTAAATGATGTGTGCAGTGTTTCTAACCTGACTGTTTGTATCATGGATTCCAACTCGCAGATGAAATATGAATCGGTTAACGGTGGAAGAGAGCTGGAAGCACAGCTGCTTGGCTATATTTTTGGATTTCAGCAGCCGCCGACGAGAGTAATCGAGGAAGGCGAAGACTATATCATTCAGGTAATGAATTTCGGAGATGATGAGTTCCTGATGATGTATGGAAGACTGAAATCTGGTATTTCCTTTATTATGCGGACGCCGCTGGAAAGTATCAGGGAAAGTGTGAAGGTGGCAAACCGTTTTTTTGCGTATGTGGGAGTCGCCGGAACTATTGCCGGAGGCATTATTATCTGGTTTGTATCACAGAAAATTACAAAGCCGATTCTGGAATTGAACCGTATTTCCGAACAGATGGTACATCTGAATTTTGATGCAAAATATGAGGGCAAGGTGAAGAATGAAATAGGTCTTCTGGGAGAGAATATCAACAAGCTGTCTGCATCGCTGGAGCAGGCAATTTCAGAATTGAAAACGGCGAATAATGAATTGAAGAAAGACATTGAAAAAAAAGAACAGATTGACGAGATGCGCAAGGAATTTCTTGCAAATGTGTCCCATGAACTGAAAACGCCGATTGCTCTGATACAGGGTTACGCAGAGGGGCTTTCCGAGGGAATTGATGATGATAAGGAAAGTCGTGACTTTTACTGTGAAGTAATCATGGACGAAGCATCGAAGATGAACGGTATGGTTCAGAAGCTATTGACTCTGAACCAGCTGGAATTCGGAAATGATGTGGTTTCCATGGAGCGGTTCGACATCACGGAACTTATCAGAAATTATATTCAGTCTGCGGGGATTCTCACAAAACAGAATGAGATTCAGGTTTATATGGATGACTATCCGCCTGTTTTTGTCTGGGCAGATGAGTACAAGACAGAAGAAGTATTTATGAATTATTTTTCCAATGCAGTGCATTATTGCAGCGGTGAAAAGAAAATTGTGGTTTCGCTGGAGCAGAAAGACGAGAAGAAGGTGAGGGTGTCCGTATTTAATACCGGAAATCCGATACCGGAGGAATCCCTACCGCATTTATGGGAAAAATTTTATAAGGTGGACAAGGCACGCACGAGAGAGTATGGCGGAAGTGGTGTAGGTCTGTCCATTGTAAAGGCAATTATGGATTCCATGAATCAGCAGTATGGAGTGGAAAACTATAATAATGGTGTCCTGTTCTGGTTTGAACTGGAAGTGGTACAGGAGCGAGAGTAACGGGGAGTGTTTATGAGGGAAGAGGAAGTTGTTTTTACCAGAGTGCTTCTGGTGGGCGTGGATACCGGAGAGGAACAGGATTTTGAGCATTCCATGGAGGAATTGAAAAGCCTTGCGGAAGCTGCGTATAAAAAGCCGGTCGGTATTATTGTCCAGCGAATGGAGACTGTGAATAAGGCACTCTATATCGGAACCGGAAAAGTGAGTGAGGTGCGGGAGTACGCGGCTCAGTGTGAAGCGGAGGAAATTGTGTTTGACAATGCGCTTTCTCCTTCGCAGATACGAAATCTGGCGCGGGAACTGGAGTTACCTATTCTCGACAGGACAAATCTGATACTGGATATTTTTGCTATCCGGGCAAGAACCAGGGAAGCAAAGCTACAGGTGGAGACGGCGAAGCTGCAGTATATGCTGCCGAGACTAGTGGGAATGCGTGAGAACTTAAGCCGTCAGGGCGGTACCGGCGGAAGTATGAGCAACAAGGGTGCCGGAGAGACAAAGCTGGAACTTGACCGCAGAAAGATTGAACACAGAATCAGCGAGTTAAAAAAAGAACTGGAAGCGGTATCCAAAACCAGGGAGACCATGAGGAAGAAGCGGAGTCAGTCCCGGGTACCTCAGGTTGCACTTGTGGGATATACCAACGCGGGAAAATCAACGATTATGAATCGCATGGTGAATCTGTATGGTGAAAGCAGCGAGAAGACGGTGCTGGAGAAAGATATGCTTTTTGCAACGCTGGATACTTCTGTGCGAAGCATTCACACCGGGGATAACAAGCCCTTTTTCCTGTCTGATACAGTCGGATTTATTCATAAGCTGCCTCATGGATTGGTAAAGGCATTTCAGTCAACTCTGGAGGAGGTAAAATATGCAGACCTGCTGGTGCAGGTGGTAGATTTCTCGGATGAGCATTACCGGACTCAGATGGAGGTAACGGCGGAGACATTACGGGAATTGGAGGCGGGCGATATCCCGCAGATTATTGTCTATAATAAATCGGACAAATGCAATATGGAAGATTTGCCCCGTAGAAAAGGAAATCAAATTTACATGTCGGCTACTTCCGGTTGCGGAATTGATGACCTGATTGAAATGATAAAGGAGCACATCTATGCGGATTTGATTGAGACTCATTTCCTGATTCCATATGAGAAGGGCGGAATTGCATCTTATTTAATGGAAAGTGCAGTAGTGAGGAATAAGGAATATTGTGAACAGGGAATCCGCCTAGAGGTGGAGTGTCATAGGAGCGATGCAGAAAAATATGCAACCTATCAGTGCGATTGACTGACTGAAAAATGTGTTGTATGATGAGATAGAAATAAAAATGATATATTAAGGAAACAAGAGACGATGAAGAAAAAGGGATTGGCGATTCTGTTGACAATTTGCATAGCATTCGGACTTTCGGCCTGCGGTGAAAATGTGATTCCCGAAATGACCGACGAGGAATTACAGGCAGTGGGGGAATATGCGGCCATTACATTAATGAAATATGATGCAAATCACAGAAGTCGTCTGGTTGATATTTCTCAGCTGGAAGAGGAAAAAGAACCAGTAGTGCCGATGCCGACTGCCGAGCCTGTTGAAAAAGAGGAAGGAATGAAGCCGGTGGATGATACGCCGGTCGAAAACAGGACAGAGCAGGAAAATGTTTACAGTATGGAGGAAGTCCTTGGACTGCCTGACGGGGTGGCAGTTTCCTTCGTGGGGCATGAATTTTGCAAAAAGTATGCGGAAGATGGAGAAAATGACTATTTTGCCATAACCCCTTCCGTAGGGAAAAAACTGCTTGTGCTAAAGTTTTCATTAAACAATACCACCGGACAGGAAAGGTATGTGGATCTTCTTTCGGCGGGATGTGTTTCCAAGATTACGGTAAACGGAGATTATACCCGCAGGGCATTGACCACAATGCTGCCCAATGATTTGTCTACTTATACGGAAACGATTGCCGCGGAAAGCAGCCGGGAAGTTGTTTTATTAATAGAAGTAGAGGAAGACAGAGTGGAAAATTTATCGTCTATTGTACTTAATCTGAAAAATGAGTCAAAAACATATACAATTCAACTCTTTTAAGCATATATACAGTAAATTGTTTAGAACAGCAAAGCGGTAAAATTGTTGGAAACGCCCTGAAATAAGGCGTTTTTCTTGCTTTAAACAAATTGTTTAAAAAGTTACAAAAAAATACAATTTTTGTGTTGACAAGTGGAGTAAGGAATGATATACTCAATTTCGTTGCTGAGGAACACACACAGCAATGCGAAATCTAAAAAGATTTCAAAAAAATGAAAAAAGTTGTTGACAAAGCGAAAAAGATATGGTATCTTAAATAAGCTGTCGCTGAGAAAACAACAGCAAAGATGCAGGGTC
>CAMEDC010000042.1 GCA_945913255.1 uncultured Lachnospiraceae bacterium | reverse complement strand
GCTCATAATAGCGGCGTTAAATTTAGCGTTGAGCGCATGGTTTGACGTTTACGATGCAAGGCTCTAATTTTTTGCATTCATTTGAAAATGTATTGTGCATCTGGATTTTGAATATAGTTATTCTTGCCTGATGCATATTCCGCTCCATCGGGAATCTAATTCCGCTTGAAACGGGATAAGTCTTTCCGCCCGTTCGGGAAGACTTTCCGCTCCGAACGGGAATTGTTTTATATTTATGATATAGTTCTTTCGTAGTTAAAAATACGAAAGGAGCTATGATGATGCACAACTACAGCACAATCATTGGCGTAATCGGATTGCGCAATCCTAATATGTATAGGGACGTTTGTCTTGATTAATGGTACTGCAGATTTTGATTGTTCCAGACTTATTACAAAAAACGATTTGAAATAGGGCTGCCGCAATTCCACTGGCTTTAGACGGTGGGTTAAGGTAGCCCAAAGTGGAGGTTTGTGTTATACTTAGGTCAAGGGAACATGGAAATCTAAAAACAGGCACAAATATTTATTACAATACCACATAATATTTGTATGTAAATACAGGAAGAAACTACTCGTATCAAAACGGATATCGGATGATATAAAACAGCCCATTGGCTTTAGACAATGGGTAGTTCACTTTATTTACATATAAGGATAAATAAGGATAAGGAAAAGGAATATGAAATTTGATAATGTTTACTTTTTCAATGGAACAGCATATGCCGGTAAGTCCACAATGGTTAAAAGACTGGCAGAAAAATATGAGGGTATAGCTTGTGAGGAAAATTTCCATGAATCTTTAATGGATAGTCTTGATTGGGATGAGTTCCCCAATCTTGGGTATACAGCAAATCTAAAGGATTGGGCGGAATTTATACGAAGAACACCGGATGAGTATGCAAGATGGATTGATGGTGTAGCCAAAGAGTGTGAAATATTGGAATTAAGGATATTAGAGGAATTAGTGAGGACTACGGACAAAAAAATATTTGTAGATACGAATATTTCCTTAGATACTCTCAAGAAAATTTCAGATATAGACCATGTGATGATTATGCTTGCAGATCCTCAAATTTCAGTATCAAGGTTTTTTGACAGGCCTGATAGAGAGAAGCAGTTTCTTTACCAGCTTTTGTTAAAGGAAAATAATCCGGAGGCTGCAATGGCTAATTTTCGGGAGTGCTTAGCTAAGGTGAACTCTCAGGAGAACTATGATAAGTTCCTTCATTCCGGATTTCATGTGCTTTTAAAGGAGGAAGACAGAAGCATCGGGGAAACCCTGCAGATGGTAGAGAAATATTTGAAGTTATAAAGGGAGCGGAGGCCAAATATGAAGAAAAGAACAAAAATCATTCTTGCTGTATGCCTGCTCCTTGTTCTCAGTATCGGAATCGCAGGCTATATTTATGTGTCCGACTACTACCGTGCCGATGAGACAGCTTTGGAGGCTATTACTTGTCAGTCTGATAATGTGCAGGTAGTGCAAGATGGGAATATAATCTGGTTTATTCCCGAGAATCCGACTGTTGGAGTGATTTTTTATCCCGGTGGGAAGGTGGAGTATACGGCCTATGCGCCTTTGCTGCGGGTCTGCGCTGAACAGGGGATTATCTGCGCGCTAGTGCAGATGCCCGGTAATTTGGCGGTGCTGGATGCTAACGCTGCGGACGGGCTCCAACAAGAACACCCGGAAGTTACCACTTGGTACATAGCCGGACACTCTCTGGGCGGCGCAATGGCGGCAAACTATGCTGCGGAACATGGTGAGGACTTTGGCGGACTGATTCTGCTGGCTGCCTATTCCACAAAGGATCTCACACAGACATCCTTGCGGGTGCTCTCTGTCTATGGTTCAGAGGACGGCGTGATGAATCGGGAAGCCTATGAAAAGAATCGGGCAAATCTTCCCGGAGATACCACGGAAGTGGTTCTGAATGGCGGCTGTCACGCTCAGTTTGGCAGCTATGGATCGCAGGACGGTGATGGGATCCCCACCATTTCGGGTGAGGAACAGGTTCGGCAAACCGCAGAAGCGATTGCAGCATTTGTTGGGCAGTAAGGATGTGGAGCAATATGACCCGGATGAAATGAACCCGGTTGATGCAGCCTATTTGCCGGAGGAAACAGCAAGAATATCACAAAAGATGCTGAAATCAGCATATTAGGAAAAACTCCACCGGCATCAGTGGAGTTTTTTTTGCCCATTGTTAGAGGAAAGGAATAAAAATCATTGACATTACGACAGTGCACAAATATAATGGTACTCAATAAATATCTTTGGATATATATTGAATACTATTTATATAGCATCACTTAAAACGGGATTATTAGCAAATGCGAGAAAGGAATGAATCAAATGGCTCCGAAGAATAAGTATACGAGAAAAGAAATGATTGAGGCAGCAGTATGTGTGGTTCGTGAAAAAGGGATTGATGCACTTACGGCAAAGGCATTGGCAAGTCAGCTTGGTGTTTCTACGCAACCGGTTTTCACTTGTTTTCACACGATTGAGGAAGCAAAGCATGAAGTTCGCGTTGCTGCCGAACGTGTGTATGACAGTTATGTGGAGGAAGGGCTTCACATGGAAGTTCCCTTTTTGGGTGTCGGGATACAATACATTCGTTTTGCAAAAGAGGAGCCTCAGTTGTATCGATTGCTGTTTTTGACAACGAGGGAGGAAGGTGGCAGCAGTGTAATGGATGCACTGCATCATTCACAGGATCTTGTAAGAGAATCTCTGCAGCAGACATATCATATTGATGCACAGACCGCAGATCGTTATTTTCGAGATATGTGGCTTGTAGTCCATAGTCTGGCAACACTTATTGTAACTGGTGGCTGTTCATATTCCGAACAGGAAATAGGGCATATTCTGACAGGTTTCAGTGTCTGTCTTTGTAAAGCAATCAAAGAGATCCCGGGATTTGCGGAAAATAAGTATGACCGTGATGCAATCTTTCGCGAGTTGGTGAAGAAATAGGACGGATGAAATTATACGTTGAGAACACGTTATGTTTGTGACATAAAGATGTAGAAGTTGGTGAACAAATATGAAAATTGTTGTGATACATGGTCAAAATCATAAGGGCAGCACATGGAATGCGGCAAATATTTTACTGCAGGGTATTACCTGCGAGAAGGAAGTGAAAGAATTTTTTCTGCCAAAGGACTTAAATCATTTTTGCTTAGGGTGCTACAGTTGTATTGAAGGCAGGGATAAATGTCCGTTTTGGGAAGAGAAGAAATCAATTGATGACGCAATCAAAGCAGCTGATCTTCTTATCTTAACAACACCAAATTACTGCATGATGCCCAGTGCACCTATGAAGGCATTTCTTGACTTATTTTTTACCAATTGGCTGTCACATAAGCCATATGAAGAAATGTTCAAAAAGCGTGCAGTTGTGATTTCAACCGCAGCAGGAGCCGGAGCGGGTAAGGCGACGAAGCTGGTAGCGAATAATCTGTACAATTGGGGAATTCCGGAGGTAATTAGGTATGGAATCAGCGTCAATGCGATGAACTGGAATATGGTACCTGATAAGAAGAAAGACAAGATCAAAAAAGATATGAAACGGCTGGCTTCAAAATTGTCCTGGAAAACAACAGTGAGGGTAGGTATCAGAACCCGTATTCTTTTCTGGTTTTATGGAGGAATGCAAAAGGCAAACTGGGGAGCGTCACCATCTGAGAAAGAATATTGGGAAAGCAGAGGATGGCTTAGTGGAGTGAAACCGTGGAGGTAAAAAATGGGGCAGATAACGAATCAGATGGTTTATGAACTTTATGATACAGAGAAGGCAGAGTCTTTATTTGCCGGTTGGGAAGAAACATTAATATACTCATGTGTTCAAAATGTTATGGGTAAAATATATGTTACGGATACGGATAATCCGAAAGCGGCATGTGCATTCGTTGGCTGTTTCGCATTTTACGCGGGAGAACCGAATGAGCAACTGGTAAAAAACAAACCGGAAGGCTTTGTGATTATGGTACCTCAGAACATGTCATGGGCAAATTTGATTGGGAAATGCTTTCCGACAGCGAAAAGAGTTACAAGATATGCAATCAGGAAAGATACAAAGTTTGACACTGCAAAGCTGCAGGATATGGTGAAACAACTGCCTGCGGGATATGAGCTGAAAAAGATAGATGGAGATATCTATGATAAGTGTCTGTTGAATCCTGTGACGGCAGATTTTGTTTCTGCTTTTGGCAGCAAAGAAAAATATCTGGAATACGGAAGAGGAATGGTTGTAATCAAAGATGATAAAATCGTCGCAGGTGCTTCCTCTTTTACCAGATATCGGGAAGGCATTGAAATTGAAGTTGATACAGAAGAGTCTGAAAGAAGAAAGCATCTGGCAACTACTGCTTGTGCTGCTTTAATTCTGGAATGTCTGAAGGAGAACTTATATCCAAGCTGGGATGCACAGAATATGAATTCCGTTCATTTGGCAGAAAAGCTTGGTTATGAATACTCTCACGAATATGTGGCGTATGAGGTGTCATCTGAATGCAGGACACATTAACGAAACAACAGCGGGGTTTGACCGATAAATGGCAAACCTCGTTTTTAATTTTTACCCGACTGCCATATGAAAAACTGTTGGAACATATTGTCATGCAATGATATAATGTTATTTATCCAATGAGATTTTGAAAAGAAATTAAATTATACAGGCAGAAGGGAAAAAAACGATGTTTTGTCCGAAATGTGGAGCTGAGTTGATTGCAAATACGGTATTTTGCCATATGTGCGGAACCAGGGTACCATTCTCACAGAGGAATCCGGAAGAGGATTATAAGATGGGCTGTGCCTATAGAGATGGAGATGGTGTAACGAAGGATCTTGTAAAATCGAAGGAGTATTTTGAAAAAGCAGCCCGTGCCGGTCATTTGCAGTCTATTGTGGAGCTGGCGATGGCATATAAGGAAGGATATGGCTGTCAGATTGATTATACTGAGGCGCTAAGGCTCTACATGTCGGCGGCGGAAAGAGGCAATGCCGAATCCGAAAATCAAATCGGATTATTTTATAGCAATGGCTATGGAGTTCAGCAAAATAATGCGGAAGCATTAAAGTGGTTTGAGAGAGCGGCCAATCACGGAGATGCCTATGGAATGCGTAACAGTGGAGTTTTTTATAGGGATGGACTAGGTACAACACAGGATCTTGACAAGGCTCTATACTGGCTGAAGAAAGCAGGCGAAGCCGGACATACAGGCGCATACAATGATTTAGGTTTAATGTATTATCACGGAAATGGCATAATGCAGGATTATGGGATGGCGTTTTCCTATTTTGAAAAGGGATATGCAATAGGTGACAATAATGCAAAATATAATGTGGCTCATTCGCTTATGAACGGCTTTGGCGTTCAGCAGGATATTCCCCGGGCACTTGGTATTTTTGAAGAATTGGTTTCTGTAGGATATGAGGGTGCAGATGAGGAGGCAGCAGAATGCAAAAAGCTTTTGGCTGAACAGGAGAAGAGACAAGCGGAAGAATATTATAAGATGGGTTGCGCCTCTTACTTCGGAGATGGCGTAGTTAAGGACTATGTAAAAGCAAAGGAGTATTTTGAAAAGGCTGCTGCAATTGGGCATCTACAGTCAATTGTGGAATTGGCAACGTTATATAAACAAGGAGATGGTTGTCAGAAAGATTATCAAGAAGCTTTTAGACTTTATAAATTGGCTGCGGATAAAGGTCATGCTTATTCGGAAAATAAAGTTGGATTATTTTATGATCAAGGATGGGGCGTTCAAAAAAATGAATCTGAGGCCTTGAAATGGTTTGAGAGAGCTGCCAATCATGGGAATGCGGCTGGAATGTATAATTGTGGTGTTTTTTCCGAAGGTGGAACAGGTACAGAAAAGGACTTTGCTAAAGCCATATATTGGTATCAAAAAGCAGCTGAACATGGATATGCCGAGGCAAATAATGCTTTGGGTCTTATGTATTATTGGGGAAAGGGTGTACCACAGGATTATGATGTGGCTTTTTCCTATTTTGAAAAGGGAGCTGCAGCAGGTGATAATAATGCAAAATATGATGTGGCGGATTCACTAATGCGAGGAAGGGGTGTTCAGCAGGACATTCCAAGGGCACTTGGTATTTTTGAGGAGTTGGTGAAAGCCGGATATGAGGATGCAGATGAGGAGGTAGCAGAATGCAAAAAGCTTTTGGCAGAGCAGGAGAAGGCATCAGCGAATCCTGATCCCGTTAATCCTAATGCTTCTGCTTGTTCGAAAGGTGCAGAAAGCGAAGAAAAAGCACCGAGACAGATGCCTGAAAATCTGGATAAGTATTTTGACGGATTGATTGGAATGGATAGTGTCAAAAACCAGCTGGATGCAATTTATAAAAAGATTCTTGCAGCCAAAAAGAAGCAGGAAATCTGGGAAAAGATGGGACGCACTACCGAAAAATCCGTGGAGAGTTATAATTTTGCACTTTTAGGAAATCCCGGAACCGGTAAGACGGTGGTAGCGCGTGTGATAGCTGAATTTCTGTATGATGTGGGAGTCAGAAACGAAAATAAGCTTGTTGAGACGGACAGATCAGGTCTTGTGGGAGAATACATCGGTGAGACACCGAAGAAGACCGCTGCAAAAATAGACGATGCAATGGGTGGTACCTTATTTGTGGATGAAGCCTATTCTCTTTATGTGGAGGATTCTCCGAAGGATTATGGAAGAGAGGCAATTGATACTCTGTTAAAACAGATGGAAGACAAACGTGGAGACTTCTCGGTAATCATGGCGGGCTATAAAGAACCGATGATGAATATGATGAAAAAAGCGAATATTGGGTTTGCTTCCCGCTTTACATATATCATTGAGATTCCCGATTATTCTGATGATGAACTTGTCGAGATTGCGCACAGCCTTCTTGAGAAAAAGGGTTACAAGTATAATGATGACTTGGATGATGCGATTCGCAAATGTATCAAGCATGACCGAATTGATCCGAAATCTTTTGGCAATGCGAGATATATTCGTCAGTTGATTGATAAAGGGATTGAAGCGCAATCTGTTCGTGTGCTTTCTCTTCCTGCCGATGTGGAGGATGTAGAATATATTACACTGAAGGCGATTGATTTATGGCAGGAAAAGAGTGATGCAGACAGTGTTGAAAAATGTCTCGAGGAATTGAATGCATTAACAGGGCTTTCCTCTGTAAAGAAGCAGGTTCAGGAATTGATTGACAGTATCCGTACGATTCAGGAGCTTGAAAAAAGAGGGATTAAGAGCGCCGGTGGGGTAGGAAACCTTCATATGGTATTTCTGGGGAATCCGGGTACCGGTAAGACTACGGTAGCAAGAATAATCGGAAGACTGTATTCAGCACTCGGATTACTAAAGAGAAATGATGTTTTTGTTGAGACCAGCAGGGCTGATCTCGTCGGGCAGCATGTGGGAGAGACTGCGCAGAAAGTAATTGATAAGGTATCGGAAGCCAAAGGAGGAATCCTGTTTATTGATGAGGCATATTCCCTGGTAAAAGATTCCCGTGACAGTTTTGGGAAAGAGGCGGTAGATACGCTGATTAAAGAAATGGAAGACAACAGGGAAAGCCTGGTGGTGATACTGGCCGGATACAGCGACACCATGGAGGCATTCTTTGCGATTGCGAATCCCGGATTAAAATCCCGTGTTCCCACAGAACTCAATTTTGAGGATTATTCGATTGAAGAGCTAATGATGATAGCAAAGGGTATGATAAAGAAAAATTATCATACGATTACGGAAGATGCATATGAGGCCCTGAAGGATATCATTTCAAGTGAAATGAATCAGGAGAATTTCGGAAATGCGAGAAATGTGCGAAACATCGTAGAGAAAATTGAACGTAACCAGATGGCTCGTGTGTCTAAATTGCTCAACGAATTGACGAATGAAGAGCTGACAACGATTATCAGGGAGGATGTTGAGAGTCTGCCTCAGGCAAAGCAGTCAGGAAAAGGGAATCAATATCATTGACTGCTGGATGCCTAATCCGAAATCCAGGGATATCATCGGAAAAGCGATAGCAGACTGCAGGGACAAGTGGTATGTGCAGGGGCATATCGGATCGACCAGGCAGAACGGGCAGTACATTCGTACCAGAGATATGAAATATGTAAAGCCGGTATTTAAGAATTTTGCTTGACATATGATGATAAGTTGCGTATACTTTACAAAAATGTGAGTAAGGAAATATTGACTATGACGAATGCTATCTTTAGAAAGGAAAATGAATATTCAGTGTATCAGGCGATGTATGTCATTATGCATGGCCTTGATTTTGTATATTCATATTCGATTGAGAAAAAAAGATAGGATACCAAGATTCACTTATTGGAAGGATGGAAACCACTTATCTTTTGGATAGGTGGTTTTTTTATTTCAAAACCAATGTGCCGATAAGGCAACGATTATTTTGAGGAGGAAGAGAAAATGAAGAATTTAGGAACAAAGAGACTGGAAACAGACAGGCTTGTGTTAAGAAGATTTGTCCCGGAAGATGCGGTTGATATGTATCGTAACTGGGCTTCCGATCCGGAAGTGACAAAGTTTCTTACATGGCCGGTTCACAAGAATGTAGAAATCAGCAGAAGTATCCTTCAGGATTGGATCAAAAGATATGACAATCGTGATTTTTACAACTGGGCGATTGAACTGAAAGAAACAAATGAAGTGATTGGAAATATTTCGGTGGTGAAGCTGAATGAAGCAACGGAAGCTGCTGACATAGGCTATTGTATGGGACAGAAATGGTGGGGACAGGGAATTATGCCGGAAGCTCTTGGTGAGGTTATGGCCTTTTTGTTTGATGAAGTGGAACTGAACAGGGTTGCAGCCTGTCACGACAGCAATAATCCGAAATCAGGCCGTGTCATGGAAAAGGCAGGAATGAAATATGAAGGTGTGTGGCGCATGGCAGGAAAGAACAACCAGGGTATCTGTGATGAAGTGTGGCATGCAGCTCTGAAAGATGATGTGTAGGGAGAGAATGGAAAATGGATTTAGTGATATTAATCGGCAGCGGTGCCGTCGGAAAGATGACCGTCGGACAGGAGCTCATGAAGATAACGGACTTTCGGCTCTTTCATAATCATATGATGATTGAGCCGGTGATTGAGATATTCGGTAAATTTGACGGAGCGGTTGTGAGTAAACTCAGGGATGACATATTTGACGCATTCATCAAAAGTGACAATAAAGGGATGATATTTACTTTCATGTGGGCCTTTGACATGCAGTCTGACTGGGATTACATAAAGCATGTATCAAATAAGTTTGAGGCGACGGGCGGAACTGTTTACTATGTCGAGCTGGTAGCGGACCGCCTTGTCAGACTGGAACGGAACAAAACGGAGAACCGGTTGAGAAATAAAGCCTCCAAGCGAAATCTGGCAATTTCAGAGGATCGTATGCTACGGGAGGAAACGAAATACCGTCTTGTGAGCAACGAGGGTGAAATTCCTTTTGAACATTATATGAAAGTTGATAATACCGACCTGGAACCGGAAGTGGTTGCTAAAATGATTCAGGAAAGGTTTCACCTTCCGGATAAAGGGACAACGGAGATGATGAACAGAGTTAAACTGGAAGAGGTAAGGCCTGATGAAATTGAGCAGATGTACAATATGCAGATAGAGAGCTTTTTGCCGCTCTATGAAAAATATCACGATGAGGGCTCGCCTGCAATTGAGCCCATAGAGAAAGTTCGTGCACGGGCAGCGCAGACAACAAGGAAATACTATTTCATTGTCAAGGATGGTGCCCGGGTAGGGGCAATCAATATCGCAAACAAGCCGGAGCTGCATGACAATACTGTTTTTTATATCAGTCCCCTGTTCATCCTTCCCAGGTACCGGAATCAGGGAATCGGCTATGCTGCCATACAGAAAGCATTTGCAATGCATCCGGAGTCAAAAAAATGGCGTCTCGATACGATTTTGCAGGAACCGGCCAATTGTCATCTATATGAAAAATGCGGTTTTGCCAGAACCGGTGAAGAGCATATTATAAATGATGCTATGACATTGATATGTTACGAGAAGAAAATAATTGTTTCCTGATATGTGATTTCGAATCCTGCTTTTGACCAAAATTTTTGACAATAAAACTTTGCAAAAAAGTGTTGACAAGAAAACTTGGCAGTGCTATATTTTTAGATGCAAAGAAAACTTGGCAATTCATAAAGGAGAAAAAGTATGAATAAGGAAGAAATTTTAGAATTAAGCAGAAAAGAGAACAAAAATCAGGATATCTTTGAAAAAGAGGTGCTTACCTTAGGCAATACCTACGCCTGCATTTGTGCGGGAATATTGGCAACGATATTTTTTGTAATTCAGATTTTTGTCGGGGGCGGTATGAATTATGGATTATATGCAATCGTGTTTTCCATGCCGATGGCAGGTTTCTGGGTAAAGTTTATTAAAATGCACAGAAAGCATGAACTGTTGGTTGCCATAGGGTATACAGTTTTTGTTGCGTTTTTATCAGCGGCCTATATCTACAGTTTAATTCAGTTATCAGGAATCATGTAGGGTAGTCGTATGGAAAATGAATTAATACTGAAAAACAGATTAAAAGAAATCAGGACAGAGCGCGGATATTCACAGGCAAAGCTGGCCGAACTGGTGGGTGTTTCCAGAAATACAATCAGTTCCATTGAAACAGGGCAGTTTAATCCGACTGCGAAGCTGGCACTGATTCTCTGTATCGCACTGGATACAAAATTCGAGGAGTTATTCTATTTTTGATTGAGGACGCATGTTAAGAAAAATAACCGATTCTATATACTATATAAATGCCACAGAAAGTCCTCTTTCTGCCGATGTGGGAATTGTAGAGGGAAAAGAGTATTGTTGGATTTATGATGTGGGATGCAGCGAAGAAGCCTGCCAGGCACTTGCCGGAATAAAGAAGGATAAGGCTGTAGTATTGTCGCATTTCCATCCGGATCATATAGGAAACCTGAGCAGAGTATCCTGTTCAAAGCTCTATTGTGGCGATAATACATATAAATACATTCATACAGGAGAGATTGTGGACAGGAATATTGTAATGGAGGATGGGGTTTCCATCCATCTGTTCAAAATTCCCAGTTCCCATGCAAAGGGAAGTATTGGCATGGAGGTTAATGGTGAGTATGCTTTCTGGGGAGATGCGGCTTACTGTACGACGAAAAGCGGAAAACGTGTTTACAATGCCCAGCTTCTTCTGGAACAAATCAGGTTGCTGGAAGGGTTATCCGCAAAGTATATCCTTTTGAGCCATGAAGAAGAGTTTGTTACGGAGAAGGACAAACTTTTGGAAATGCTATACAGCCGGTATGTAAAACGGGATGCAAAAAGTCCGTTTATTGATGTGGAGTGACAAGAGTGGTATGCACAGACCAATAAAAGATATATAGGTGGAGACACATGATAGAAGCACTGGTAAATGCAGATAAAATTATCTTATTATTTATACAGGATGTAATCCGTAATCCGATTGTGACACCATTTTTCATATTCGTTACAAAACTTGGAAATGCAGGTGCAATATGGATTGCACTGACAGTTATTTTGCTGATTCCGAAAAAAACAAGAAAAATCGGGTGTATGAGTGCGCTTGCTTTGCTGGGATCTCTGATTATTAATAATCTGATACTGAAAAACCTGATAGCAAGGATAAGACCGTATGAAATAATCAACGGTTTGGTACCTCTGATTGAAAAACCGACAGATTATTCGTTTCCATCAGGTCATACGGGAAGTTCGTTTGCAGCAGCGTGCATTTTGTATCGAAAACTTCCAAAACGATTTGGTATTCCGGCGCTGCTTCTGGCAATGCTCATCGGATTTTCACGTTTATATCTGGGAGTGCATTATCCGAGCGACGTTCTGTTCGGCATAATCAGTGGTGTCGGTATCAGTTATGTTGCAGAAATGGTAACTGCAAAAGCAGCAAATTCTGCTATGAAATTCCGTAAAAAGTTATGAGCAGCAAAATGTGATTGCGCCCTATCCGGCATCATGGTACAATTTTCTTAAGAAAGCACCGACCGGACGATGAGATAAGAGCCGGGAAGCGAGGCGCAAAAGAGAATGAATGGGAATATCAGGAAAGTGAATATAAAAAAGCTTCTTATTATGGTAGCTGCTTTACTTGTAATTGTTATTACCGTTCTGAGCAGTTCCTATGTGATTGCCGGCGAGTTAACGCAGCAGCTGCAGCAAAATCTCGAGGATGTTGCAAATCAGAATGCACTGGCGTTGTACAACAAGGTTCATTCCAATCATCTGCTTCTGGAGGGTCTTTCGGAAAATCTGCATCATGCAACACCTGAAACAATTGAAAAAACCCTGAAATCCTTCTCTGTTTTCGTGGATAAGTATGAGCTAAAGCGTTTTGCATTTTGCCTCCCGGACGGAACCAGCTATTCAACGGATGGAGGTATGGCAAATCTTTCTTATCGTGAGTTTTTTCAGCGGGGTATGGAAGGAAAAGGAACAATCACAAATGTTCTGACTGATGCGTTGGATGAAAGTCATGAACTGGTCAATGTTATGACAATTCCTATATTTAATGAAAGCGGAAAAATTGAGAGTGTATTTGGTCTGACCTACCGTTCGGAAATCTTTAATGATGCTCTGCAGATTCATAGCTTTGACGGTCAGGGTTACAGTTGTGTGGTCAATGAAGACGGGCAGATTCTTGCAGCGTTGGGAAACGAGGAACTGCAGTTAACACAGAATCTTTTTTCTGATGTGCTTGCAATAGAAGAGCGCAATGCAGAAACGATAGAAAAACTGCAGGAGCAGATGAAACAGAATAGGGCAGGGGGCGGAACCCTGTATCTTTCGGAAAAAAATTATTACTATTGTATGCCGGTGGAATTGCTGGACGGAGATGTCGTTTGGTATATGCTTACCCTGATACCGTCGAAAGTTTTGGAAAGTCGGATAGAGCCGGTTCAAAGGAACCTGTATCTCATGAGTTTCTTTGTGGTGGTATTGACATTAATCGGCGTTTTTCTGCTGATTCTGCTTACCAGAGAGCAATATAGAACGCTTCTGAGCTTTGCTTATGAAGATCCTCTTACAAAGGGGGCAAACTATGCCAAATTCTGTGTGGACATGGAAAAACGGCGCATCAGGCAAGGTTATTTAGTTGCCATGGATATTACCAATTTTAATAATATCAATATCGCAGCCGGTTTGGCAGCAGGCAATAACATTATCAGGGATGTCTGGGAAATATTAACCGGTGTGATTCAGAGTAATGAGAGTGCCGGGCATGTGCGCGAGGATATGTTTATTCTGTTTTTGCAGGCATCGGACGAGACAGGAGTGTTGGAAAGGATAAGACAGATTTCCAAAGAAATCAATAAGAGAACCCGGACACTTCAGGTACAGGGTATTCACACCAGATACGGGATTTATTATATGAACGGAACAGAGGCACTTGAGGATGCGTATAGTAAGGCACAAATTGCCAGAGAATATGCCAAAACTCAGTCAGAGCAAAGGTATGCATTTTATGATGAAATCGATCATGAAAGTCGGCGAGAGGATGAACAGCTGGAGGAACGATTTGAGGCAGCACTTGAAGGTAAGGAATTTGAAGTATGGTATCAGCCGAAATATAGTACGGTTGACGGAGAGATTGTCGGCAGCGAGGCTCTGGTTCGTTGGAAAAATGAAGATGGAAGCATGATATCTCCCGGTCGTTTCATTCCTCTTTTTGAGCAAAACGGAATGATAGCGAAATTGGATGAATATATGTTTCGGGCGGTATGCGAACAACAGGCAAGATGGCTGACGGAAGGACGGCAGATACATCCGGTTTCCATCAACCTGAGCAGAGCATCACTTTATTATGTGGATATTGTAGAGCGCTATCAGGCTATTCTGGAGGAATCTCATCTGGATGCAAGGTATATTCAGCTGGAAGTAACAGAGAGCGCAATGGAAGGAAAGGCGGATATCCGTGCGCTTCTGGAGCGGTTTCGCAGTTTGGGAATCCAGATTTTAATGGATGATTTTGGTACAGGATATTCTTCTCTTGCCACTCTGAATATGAGGTGTTTTGACACTTTGAAGCTGGACAAAAGTCTGATTGATCACATCGGAGATAAAAACGGTGAAACGCTTTTGTACTATGTTATCAACATGGGGCAACAGCTGGGGCTTCACATTACTGCGGAGGGTGTGGAGAAGCAGATGCAGCTGGAATATCTGCAGCAGGTTAAGTGCGACGATATACAGGGCTTCCTTTTTGCCAGACCGATGCCGTCCATGCAGTTTGAGGAGTATTTGGAAAAATAAGAGTCGAAATCTGCTATAGCGTTAAAATTATGTGCTAAAACGGATAAAATGATATTGATGACAAGAGAAACATGTGCTATCTTAGATATATTGTTGCAGTAACGTGTTACATTGGTACAGCAATACTCTGGAGAGTCTTTTATACGGAAAACCCGTACAGAAAGCGCCGAAGGTGTACGGCAGGAAACTGCCAATCTCTCAGGCAAAAGGACAGAGCATGAAAGTGCATGTTCTACTCTTTAGAGGAGCTGATCGCAGTCAGCTCTTTTATTTTTACAAAAACTAAGGAGAGAGAAAGAAATGTTGGAGACAGTGAGTAACTTTTTAACGAAGGTGGATGATCTTGTGTGGGGCATTCCTTTGATTGTCCTGATTCTGGTGACAGGTATTTTCCTGACAATCCGCCTAAAGGGGCTGCAGATTACAAAGCTTCCTCTGGCAATCAAAAATCTGATTGCAAATGAGAAAAGCGGTACGGATGGAGAAGTATCCAGTTTCGCAGCGTTGTGTACAGCGCTTTCCGCTACGATTGGTACCGGTAATATCGTGGGTGTTGCAACCGCGATTGTAGCCGGAGGCCCCGGTGCCTTGTTTTGGATGTGGATTGCCGCGCTGGTGGGAACTGCAACCAAATATGCGGAATGTCTGCTTGCCGTAAAATACCGTGTGGTTGCGGAGGATGGTCATGTTGTCGGCGGACCCTTTTATTACATAGAAAAAGGGATGGGAAAGAACTGGAAGTGGCTTGCAAAGATTTTTGCATTCTTTGGAGTCTGCGTAGGTCTGTTCGGTATCGGTACATTTACTCAGATTAACGGAATAACAAGCGCGGTTCAGAACTTCTTTGACCCTGATATGGGTTGGAAAGTGGATTTTATGCTGCTCGGGAATGAAGTTTCCTATTCCTGGACAGTTATCATTGCAGGCATCCTGCTGACTGTTTTTGTCGCTTTGGTTCTGATTGGGGGATTAAAGAGAATTTCCAGAGTAGCAGAGGTTGTTGTACCGTTTATGGCAGTGACTTATGTGCTCGCTGCTTTGCTAGTATTAATCTTTAATGTAAAAGCAATTCCGGCTGCAATCGTATTGATTGTAAAGAGCGCTTTTGGTCTGAAGGCAATGGCCGGCGGAGCCCTGGGTGCGATGATTGTAGCTATGCAGAAGGGTATTGCAAGAGGTATCTTCTCCAATGAGGCAGGTATCGGTAGTGCACCGATTGCAGCTGCAGCCGCACAGACGGATTCTCCTGCAAAGCAGGGTTTGGTATCCATGATGGGTACCCTGATTGATACTATTATCATCTGTACCATGACCGGTCTGACAATTGTCGTTACAGGAAGCCATGAAATGGGACTGGAAGGAGTTGCAGTTACCACAAAGGCATTCCAGATGGGTCTGCCTTTCCCGAGTCAGGTGGCATCCTTCATCCTGATGATCTGCCTGGTGTTCTTTGCCTTCACAACAATTCTCGGATGGGATTACTACAGCGAGCGCTGCCTGGAATATCTGACCGGACATAATCAGAAGATTGTAAAGGCGTATCGCTGGTTATATATCTTCTGCGTCTTCATCGGACCTTACATGACAGTGAAGGCTGTCTGGACCATTGCGGATATCTTTAACGGTCTGATGGCAATCCCCAACCTGATTGCACTGCTTGCACTGAACGGAGTCGTGGTTGCTGAGACGAAAATTTATCTGGACGGATTGAAGAAGACGAAATAGTGGATAAAGCCGATGGACGGGGTGAAGTCGAAGGGAAAATCAGAATCGGTGGACGAGGTGGAACTGATGGGAAAGACGGAACCGATGGACAAGATGAAATCGACGAACAGGACGGAGCCGGCGGATAAGACAAAGCATATGGATAAATCAGAATAATCGGACGAATGTGACCGGCAGGCTGTGGGTATGTACAGTCTGCCGGTTGTTGATATTTGGAGAGCATCTGAAGCGGTTGACAGAGTCTCCGGTAGTAGCATTTGGGTTAAATTAATTTCTTGTGAAAAAAGCAATATCCCGATGTTTACTATTCTGGTATAATTATCTGGATAGGGCAGAAAAAGCAAGCTTTTTATACCCACAAAACATGAATAAACCATGACATAAACAGAAGGAGGATTACTATGTTACAGGCAGGAACAAAGGCACCGGAGTTTTCTTTGCCGGATCAGAACGGAAAAATGCATACATTGAGCGAATACGCAGGAAGAAAGGTGATTCTGTATTTTTATCCGAAAGACAGCACCCCGGGATGCACCAAGCAGGCCTGCGGCTTCAGTGAATTGTACCCTCAGTTTACGGAAAAGGGAGCGGTGGTGCTGGGAGTCAGTAAGGATTCCGTAGCATCTCATAAGAAATTTGAGGAGAAATATCATCTGGGATTTACTTTGCTTTCGGATCCGGAACTGACAGCCATTCAGGCATATGATGTGTGGCAGGAAAAAAAGAATTACGGAAAGGTATCCATGGGTGTGGTGCGGACAACCTATCTCATCGATGAAAACGGTATGATTGTAAAAGCCTTTGACAAGGTGAAGGCTGCCGAGAATCCCGCACAGATGCTGGAGGAGCTTGCATGAGAATCATCATTTCACCTGCCAAAAAGATGAAGGTGGATGAGGATACGCTTGCATATGAGAGTCTGCCCGTGTTTTTGGATGATACAGCCCGGATTATGAAGTGGATAAAGGCGCTGAACCTTGAAGAGGCAAAAGCGCTTTGGGGCTGTAACGAAAAGCTGGCGAAGCAGAATTATGAGCGTTTTCAGAAGATGCGGCTTGATGCCGGGCTGACTCCGGCAATTCTTTCCTATGAAGGTATCCAGTATCAGTATATGGCACCGACTGTTTTTGAAGACGCCATGTTAAGCTATGTGCAGGAGCATCTGAGAATTCTGTCCGGTTTTTACGGAGTATTAAAGCCAATGGACGGCGTGACCCCGTATCGACTGGAGATGCAGGCGAAGACGGATATTGACGGCGTGGAGGGGATGTATGATTTCTGGGGAAGCAGATTGTACGAAGAAGTACAAGGTCTTCATGCTTCCCGGGTAATTGTCAATCTGGCTTCAAAGGAATATTCCAAGTGTATTGAACCGTATCTGCAGCCGGAGGACAGGTTTATCACCTGTATTTTTGGGGAACTATCCGGCGGAAAAGTGGTTCAGAAGGGAACCTATGCCAAGATGGCAAGGGGTGAAATGGTACGCTTTATGGCGGAGAATCGGCTGGAAGAACCGGAGGGCATGCGGGAATTCCGTGGACTTGGGTATCGGTTTGCAGAAACGCTGTCCACAGAGAAGGAATATGTATTTATAAAATAACCACCTTTTTAGGAATTGTAGTAGCCGATAATCAATTATAGAATCCCATACCCCGCAGAGTAACGAAAATAGTGGACAAAGTAGTTTGGTAAAGGGATAAAATATAGATTGTAGAGGTAGTTGTAAAATGTATACTGTAGTCGAGGGAATAGAACAGGACATTGATTCCTGGATGGAGCTGGTGAGAAGTGTCCGATGGAATTTTCCGGGATTAGAGACAGAGGATGCACACCAGGAGCATAAAAATACAGTACTAAAGTTTATGAGGCAAAAAACAGCAATCTGCGTGAAAGACGGAAATAGAATCATTGGGGTACTTCTTTTTTCAATTAATCATAATATGATTTGCTGTCTGGCAGTTTCTCCTGATGATAGAAATCAGGGAATAGGGAGCAGATTACTTGCTTATGCGCTGGAGAGGCTTGACCGAACACAGTCTGTTACAGTTTCAACATTCAGGGAAGAGGATGAAAAAGGAGCAGCCCCAAGGGCACTTTATCAAAAATTCGGCTTTGTGCCGGATGAGCTAATTGAAGAATTCGGATATCCGAATCAGAGGTTCGTTTTGTATCCGGATTGTAAGGTGATAGATATCGTTGGTGATAATTACTTTGGAAAATGGAACAAAACCAGAATTGCATGCCGGGGTATTGTTATTAGAGGAAATGAAATCTTATTGTCTTATGAAACTCTCACAAATCAATGGATGCTTCCCGGCGGCGGGTTGGAAGCCGGAGAAGCTGAAAAGGAGTGCTGCATTCGTGAAGTGGCTGAGGAAACAGGAGTGTTGGTAAAGACTTCGCAATGCCTGTTGGAAATCAATGAATATTATGAAGATTGGAAATGGGTTAACAGATATTTTATTTGTGAAGTAGTTGGTTCTTCTATGATTAAGTTGACCGAGAGGGAGAAAAAAGTGGGAATGGAACCAAGATGGCTTCCAATTAGTGAGACAAAGTCTATTTTTTCTGAATACAATACCTATGCTGATACAGATGAAAATCGTAGAGGTATGTATTTACGAGAATATACGGCATTGTGTGAGTTGGTGAAATGAAAAAAGAAGTCACTTCTATACATTGTAGGGGTTAAATAATGAAGAATTATAAAAAAACAAAATTAGCGTGTTATTTAGGATTTGTTACGCAGGCAGTTGCGGCAAATTTTGCACCTTTACTATTTCTCAAATTTCATACAGATTACAATATTTCCCTTGGAAGCATTGCCCTAATATCAACATCCTTTTTCTTTACCCAGCTTTTGGTAGATTTGTTTTGTGCCAAGTACGTAGACAGAATTGGATACAGGGTATGCATTGTTGCTTCAGAAGTGTGTTCGGCAGCAGGACTTGTTGGATTGGCCTTTTTACCGGAAATAATGCCCTCTCCATTTACAGGTATTATTGTAAGTGTAATTTTGTATGCAATCGGAAGCGGCTTAATCGAGGTTTTAGGCAGTCCCATTGTGGAAGCATGTCCATTTGAGAACAAGGAAGCTACCATGAGCCTGCTGCATTCTTTTTACTGTTGGGGATCAGTTGGAACGATACTTGTTTCGACAGTTTTCTTTTTGATATTCGGAATTGACAGCTGGAAATGGCTTGCTGTTATTTTCGCGTTGATTCCGGCTGTAAATATTTACAATTTTGCAACCTGTCCGATTGAATCATTAGTAGAGGAAGGAAAGGGAATGGGAATCAGAAAATTATTTTCAAATCCCATGTTCCTGATTGCCATTGTGATGATGGTCTGTTCCGGGGCATCGGAGCTTGCAATGGCACAATGGGCATCTGCGTACGCAGAATCAGCCCTAGGCTTTTCAAAGGCAGTGGGAGATATTGCTGGACCTTGTATGTTTGCTGTGACGATGGGAATTTCACGAGTGTTGTTTGGAAAAGCCGGTGATAAAATGAAACTAAACAGATTTATGATTGGTTCCGGTATCTTATGTTTTGTATGTTATTTATTAGCGTCATTTTCAGAAAATCCGATCATTGGACTTGTCGGATGTATTGTATGCGGGTTTTCTGTAGGAATCATGTGGCCCGGCACAATCAGCATTTCTTCCAAGGCATTTCCAACAGGAGGAACTGCAATGTTTGCGCTTTTGGCAATGGCAGGTGATCTTGGAGGAAGCATAGGTCCTGCCATTGTAGGAAAGGTTGCGGACATGTTTGGAGGCAGTATTCATGTGGGCATGCGCATTGGACTTCTGTTCCCGATTACATTATGCTTTATGCTGTTTTTAGTCTCCCTTTTTAAGAATTGTGTTCCCGCTGAATAGCAATGTATCATTATAAAGGTTGATGAAAAGGTTCGATAAACATGGAGGAAATACAGATGGAGAAAGCGTACAAATTATCGAGAATAATCATAGCGATTTTTATGATGATGGATTCGCTTATCATGCTCATGAATGAAGACATTTCAGTCAAAATTTTTGGAATGAGCCTTTTTACTTCAGTTGCATTTCTTGCAAGCTTTCTTGGTACTAGAGTAAGTCGGAAAATGATACAGGTGGGTGATAAGATTGCAAGCATTCTACTTCAGATTCTTTATTACATTGTTTTACTGATAATCATTTTGGCATTAACATATATCATTTGGTTAATCATAGATTTTATTTTGTCAGCAATACCTTATTCAAACGAATTAGGAATTGCTGCTGGTGAAGCAATGATTGCTGTTTTGGTAGGTTCTTCTTTCTTAATTTTTGTAATCATTCCGTATTTTCAAACATTGATTGTATTAGGTCTAAGAAAGATGATACCAAATAGGCAGTAGGAACACTTTTCCGAAAAGGGAGTTTTTATTCAATATACTGAACCATAATGCGAATAAGCAGAACTGGAAGCCATGTACATGTATTAGTTAAATAGTTTGTGTATCATATAATTTAAACATGACACACAGATGTCGTGTTGCAGGCGGTATGATAAATCAGGAAGTGAAAGCGGTATGAAAATAGATAGACTCATAGGTATTCTTTCCGTACTTTTACAGAAAGAGAAAGTTACCGCGCCGGAACTGGCAGCAAGATTTGAGGTTTCAAGAAGAACAATCAACAGAGATATTGAAGATTTATGCAAGGCAGGTATTCCGATTTTTACATCACAGGGTGCAGGTGGTGGCATTAGCATAATGGATGGCTATAAGATGGATCGGACAATTCTGTCATCTAAGGATATGCAGATGATTATGGCAGGTCTTCGAAGCCTTGACAGCGTAAGCGGCAGCCATTATTATGGACAGCTTATGGAAAAACTAAAGGCTGGATCATCTGATTTTGTCAGTGGAAATGAGTCTATTCTTATCGACCTGTCATCATGGAATAAGGCTTCTCTGTCACCAAAGATTGAACTGATTCAGGATGCTATCGAGCTTGGAAAGATATTAAAGTTTCAGTATTATGCTCCGAGCGGTAATACGGAGAGGGAAATAGAGCCGTATTTTTTGATTTTCAAATGGTCAAACTGGTACGTTTACGGATACTGTCTGCTAAGGAACGACTATCGAATGTTCAAACTGAATCGGATGACAGATATGGTGCATGCCGGAAGCTTTGAAAAGCGAAGTGCAGTGCCAATACCGGACTTATCAAATGAAAAGCTGTTTCCGCCAAAAGCAAAAGTAAAGGCAGTGTTTGAGGCCTCCATGAAATGGCATCTGGTTGAAGAATATGGAATAGAGTCTTTTACAGAGATGCCGAACGGAAAGCTTCTGTTTGAACATGAATATGCTGATGATGAAGGGCTGCTCTCTTGGATGCTTTCATGTAAGGAAACGGTTACTGTTCTGGAACCGGAGTCAATAAGGGAGGAACTGTTTCGCATCACTTCTGAAATCGCAGAAAAATACGGGGGGCTTAAGGAATGAAGAAATGGTATGAGGAAGAATATAGATTTTCAATAGAGGTAACAGGTTTTTTACGAGGCGACCATACAGAACACCTATGTAGAAATGGTGAAGAAATAGGTGATAAATACACCTGTACATACGGCTGTCCCGTGAATGAGCAGGGCTATGGAATATGTTCTAAGATGATGCAGATTCTTTATGGTGATATGCAGGCTGTTAGAAGTGGCGGAGACTTAACACTTATCGGAGGAGCGGAAGCGAATATAAAGGACTATGTTTGTCCGGACGGATGTGTATGCTTTCGGATGACAGTCGAAAAGACAGGCGCAGAGAATTTTTACAAGGGTAAGTATTGTGAGGAGTAGAGAGAAACTGGCAAAATAACTGATTGTTTTCAGCAAAATAGAAGATACAAAGCACCTTGAATACGGAATCTATTTTGAGGGTAAAATCATTGGCTTTGTCAACGACTGCGGGATTGAAGGCGATGAGATTGAAATCGGATATGTAATTCATCCCGACTATCAGGGACACGGGTATGCAACAGAGGCCGTGCGAGCAATTCTTGCTGAACTTTGTGAAATGGGATTCCACAAAGTGACTGCAGGCTACTTCACGGAGAATGTTGCAAGCTGCCGCGTTATGGAAAAGTGCGGAATGCATAAGACGGATGTTACAGACGAGGAAGAATACCGTGGTAAGCATTATATATGTCGTTATTACGAAATCTTTTTTTGATAAACTCTATATTTTTCGAGGTGACTTATGTCTGAACTGTGGGATGCATGCAAAGCTTGGAACAAAGAATATGGATTACGGGCGAATATTGGAAAACATCGTGGCGGTTGAACTTCTGCGCAGAGGATATGAGGTATATGTGGGCATACTATATAAGAAGGAAATAGATTTTGTCGCAGTGAAGCGCAGTGAGAAAATCTATATTCAGGTATCTGATAATATCAGTGAAGAGAAGACCTTTGAAAGAGAGGTAGCTCCTCTTTTGCAGATTAAAGATGCATACCCTACGTATGTGATAGCCAGAACCAGACACGATGAATATCAGTATGAAGGAATCAAGGTTATTGATATTGCAGATTGGCTGTTGGACAAAGAAAACTATTAGCCAAAAATGAAAAAACGAATAAATTGGCTAATAGAAAAGTTAACCGAATAAACAAGGGCATTGGTCGGACGATTCTATCATCATGGAATAAGGATTTTCTGTCACTAAAGATGGAACTGATTCAGGATGCTATCGAGCTTGGGAAGACACTAACGTTTCAGTATTATGCTCCGAGCGGTAATGCGGAGAGGGAAGTGGAGACGTATTTTTTGATTTTCAAATGGTCAAGCCGGTACATCTACGGATACTGTCTGCTAAGGAACGACTATCGAATGTTCAAACTGAATCGAATGACAGATATATTGCAATCCACTGAATTGACCGATTTTTCTTTCGAGGGAACTATATTTCGTTATGGGGAACAAAGTTATGATGTTACTACCTGTGAGGAAGCCATTAACTGCATTTTATCAGCTGATTCAGTTGGAAAAAAGATTGTTATAAAGTGCCATGTTGGTCCTATGAATGGTGTTTATTGCATTTTTGACACGGTGAGCAAGTTGTTTGAGACAAATTTATACGGTAGCCATTTGATTTGGCACAGCGACGACATCACTACCGGAGTGTATGTATTTTGGTCGGATATTTACACTTACGATGGGGAAATTGTGAAATCGTATGCTCTCGCAGATGGTAATTATATTTACGACTTAGCTTATTCTGACAATTACACAAAATTGAAGGTAACCATTCTGTGTGATGATGGGACTGAGCAGATTGATATCATTGAACTGTAAGAACATATTTTTTATATTTTATGAGGTGTTTTATGTCTGAACTGTGGGTTACATTGAAGAATTTCTGAATCACTTTTGTCCCTGAAAAATTTTACCTCTCGATATTTGGCCTGAAAATGCGAGGATATGCACGAAAAAATTCTGTATGATGGGCATATCACAAAAAGAGGAGCAGTCATATGGAATGGGTTCAAGGTATGAATGAAGCCGTAAACTACATAGAAGAACACATTTTGGAAGAGCCTGACTTAAATGAACTTGGGAAGCTGGCCGGATGTTCTGCACATCATTTCCAGAGAATCTTCACATACATTGGTGGTATTACACTGACCGAATATCTGAGAAAAAGAAGAATGTCACTTGCAGCTGTTGATCTGAAAAAGGAAAACACCAAAGTTATTGATGTGGCATTAAAGTACGGTTATGATTCGCCTACTGCATTTAACAGAGCATTTCAAATGGTTCACGGTATCTCTCTCCTTTAACAGGGCTGTTTTCTACGAAGAAGGACCTGTCATTAAAATGCAGGAGTTAGAAACCAGAATTGTGACCGAATGGCTACCAACAAGCGGGTATGAGTACGCAAATGCACCGGAAATAGAACTGTATCTGAATCCGGATCCGGATAACACAAAGTATGAGATATGGCTACCAATCGTAAGAAAAGGGGAGGTTTTATAAATATGAAAGCAGACATAAGAAAGTCCGGAGATTGTAAAAAACTAAGCGGATTGAACTGTTCGCCGACCTGTTCAGGTGGTTATCAATTTACAATGGATGGTGAAGAATTTAAGAAATGCAAAAATATGGCTTTCTTTCACTCTCTGAGAGAAGAAAACTATGATGCGATAAAAAAACTGATTCGTTCGGAATTAGGTGAATAATATGTCCGATGCAAGAAAAGTTGTTTCGGAAAAGTAGAGGACTGTAATCCGACATTCAATATGTAAAAAGGAAGTGTAAAGAAAATGAGCAAAGCCTTAGTAGTTATAGATATTCAGAACGATATTACAAAGAACTATAGAGATATCATTGAAAATATAAATAAAGCAGTGGAATGGGCGCAGAGCGAAGAAATGCTTATTGTCTATATCAAGCATAATAATATTACAGCCGGCACCAGAACCTTCAAGCCGAATACGAAGGGTGAGCAGTTTGTACCGGAGCTTTCCGTGGTGTCAGACCATATTTTTGTAAAAACGAAAGCAAACGCATTAACCAGCGAAAACTTTGCACAGTTTATCGCCGATAATGAAATCGATGAGTTTTATATATGTGGAGCTGATGCAACTGCTTGTGTGAAGTCTACCTGCTATAACATGGTTAAAGCAGGCTACAAGGTACATGTGCTCTCGGATTGTGTTACAAGTTATGATTTGAAGAAGGTGAATGAAATGCTTGAATATTATGAAAAGAAAGGCTGTGAAGTGAGGCGGCTTGTTGAAGTATGTTACAAATGAGCAGATGAATGATAAGAGATTTTTAAAACTACTATCAAAATAATAGTACGGAACTCTATACTGAAAATGGTATGGAGTTCTTTTTTAGTTGTCATCTTGACAACCTAACGGTTGTTAGATACAATGCATCTAACGACTGTTAGTCAAGGAGGGAATACTGTGGAAACGAAAGAACTTATTCTAAAAAATGCGCTGGATATGTTTGCAAAATCAGGTTATAACTCAGTATCGATAAGAGATATTGCAAAAACGGTGAATATAAAAGAAAGTTCTATTTACTATCATTTCAAAAATAAACAAGACATATTAGACTCTCTAGTGGAGAAGTACGAAAGTCATGTCAAAGAACTTACGGATATGCTGCAGTCATCTATGCTCAATCTACATAATGTCAGCTCATTTTCATGGGATTGGTTAAGGGAGTTCTATTTTGAACGATATTTATTTGATACATTTTGCAATCAAATGATGCGTTTTATGATGATTGAGCAATTTCATAATGAAAGCATGAGAATCTTATATGAACATTATCTATTTAAATTGCCTCATAGAATTCAAACACTATCATTTATGATGTTAACTAAGTTTGGAATGATGAATGAGCAGCAGGCAGAAAAAGCGGGTAATGATTTTTTTGCGTATATTACAATGCTTACATTTCAATATTTATTAACCGGGGAATTGACAAAAGCAAAGAAGGATGCTTTTGACCAGGAAGTTTTTGCCTATATCAATAGAATGTTTCAGGAGGATTGAACATGTCAAATATATTAATAGTAGGTGCTAATCAGGGTATTGGGTATTACATGGTGGTTCGTTTGCTGGAAAAGGGCAACAAAGTAACAGTTCTGGATATTTGGGACGATCATATAAGTGAACTGAAAAATAGATATCAGGGTTCGCTTTCAGTTATTAGAGCGGATGCAACAGATGAAGAATCTTTATCGGAGGGTATAAAAGAAGCAATCAAAGAATTTGGAAATATCGATATAGCAATTCACAATGCGTGTCTTTGTACATTTGTCAGTGAACAGGATACAGATTATGAAGTGTACAGAAAAGTAATGGATGTCAATTATTTTGGAGCATTAAGACTTTCAAAATTAATTCTTCCATTTATGCGTGAGACGAAAAAGGGCAGAATTATATTTACCGGTTCCGGTGTTGGAGTAACGGGATTTGGCAATATATCACCTTATGCATCTTCAAAAGGTGCAATCGAATCTCTTGCCAAATGTCTTGAAATTGAAAATCAGGATTATGGAATAACATTTCATATAATGCATCCGCCGCTTACAAATACAGCATCATCCTCGGGACTTCCGGTACCAAAAGAGTTTATGGCTGATGCTGAAAAAGTCGGAAGAGGACTTGCTGACAATATCTTGTCAAAGAAATTTGTAAT
>CAMEDC010000041.1 GCA_945913255.1 uncultured Lachnospiraceae bacterium | reverse complement strand
CCGGCAGGGGTCATTTGTTTTCCGGATACGGCTGTTCGAATCGGCCACATCACATAACCATTCTTAACGCCCTTTTCTTCAACGTATTTCAACAACATCTGATACAGCCCGTCATTGCTGTAGTCTTCCTGTGCTTCCAAAAGAGGAAGTACCTCCTTTAATACGGTCAGGGATGAAGCACTGTCCGTTTTCATCTTCTTATGAGTGTACATTGCCACATCATATTCCGGCAGTTCCTCAAAGAAATCCACATGCTCCGGTATATCCGGGAAAACCTCAATACGGGTTTTCACCATTCCGGCAATCTTCTTTAAGTCAAAGTCTTTCGTCAGAACCTTTTTCAGATAGGGCTCTGCCATCTCATAGAATTTATCAAAATCCATTGCCTTGATATATTCCCCATTCATCCAGCGCAGCTTCACAATATCAAATACCGCAGGGGATTTGCTGATTCTGTGGTAATCAAATTCTTTAATCAGCTCGTCCAGGCTGAATATCTCACGATTATCTTCCGGGGACCAGCCAAGCAATGCAATATAATTAACGATTGCTTCCGTCAGAAATCCCTGATCCAGCAAATCCTCAAAGGAAGCATGTCCGCTTCTTTTTGCCAGTTTTTTATGGTTCTCATCCGTAATCAGCGGAAGATGCACATATACGGGACTCTGCCATCCGAAAGCATCATACAGACGCTGATATTTCGGGGAAGAAGAAAGATACTCGTTACCTCTCACCACATGGGTGATATTCATGGTATGATCATCCACCACATTTGCAAAATTATAGGTTGGGTACCCATCCGACTTGATCAGAATCATATCATCCAGTTCGGAGTTTTCGACCGTGATATCCCCGTAAAGCTCATCGTGAAAGGTTGTAGTACCTTCCGTAGGGTTATTCTGTCGGATAACAAAAGGCTTTCCTGCCGCCAGATTTGCTTCCACTTCTTCTCTGGAAAGATGCAGGCAATGTTTATCATAGATACTGATTTCCTTGCCTTCAACCACCTCGGTTTTTAAAGAAGCAAGACGTTCCTTGTCGCAGAAACAGTAATATGCCTCCCCCTTATCAATCAGTTCCTTCGCGTATTTCATGTATATGCCGGTCTTCATCCGCTCACTCTGTACATAGGGGCCGTAACCGCCGTCCTTGTCAGGACCCTCGTCATGAATAAGGCCCGTCTTTTCCAGAGTTCGATAAATTATCTCTGTTGCTCCCTCTACAAATCGTTCCTGATCGGTATCTTCAATACGAAGCATAAAATCACCGCCGTCATGCTTCGCAATCAAAAATTCATATAAAGCAGACCGCAGATTTCCCACATGCATCTTTCCCGTAGGGCTTGGTGCGTATCTTGTTCTGATTTTCATTTTTGTTTCCTCTTTTCCAGAATTTTAAGTCTTAACACGTGGTTCTATTTTAGTACCATTTGCAGGAAAGTGCAACCTGTTTCCTGCTTTTCTTCCTTCATCGCTATTCTTCCGGCACTGCTTCTTTAGCTTCCGCCTTAAACTTTGCGACCTCTTTCGCAGCCTGTGCAAGCGCGATATTCGTTCCTGCTCCGGCGATACAGCCTCCCGGACATGCCATCCCCTCTATCAAACATCCGTTTTTCTTCCCTGCCTTGGCAAGAAGCAGCATCTTTTTACATTCCGCAAGGCTCTCCGCATGCTCTATCTTTACCTCTGTACCCGGATAATATTTCTTGATGCACTCTTCAATTGCACTGGCAACCCCTCCCGCAACGCCGTAGCCGCGTCCGGCACCGGTGGCATCCCGCATTTCGTCCATTGCTTTTATTTCTTCCAGCAGAATTCCTTTCGCTTCAAACATGCCTGTCAGTTCCTCAAAGGTAATGACAAAATCCACATCCGAACGGACTGTTCTGCGACTGGCCTCAAGCTTTTTCGAAGCGCAGGGGCCAATGAATACCACGGATGCATCCGGATGTTCCTTTTTGATGATTCTTGCAGTTGCCACCATAGGAGTCAGTTCATTGCTGATTTTATCAATGGTCTCCGGAAACAGATTCTTTGCCATAACAGACCAGGAAGGGCAGCAGGAAGTCAACGCAAAGGCCTGCTTTCCCGTTGCAACCTCTTTCACATAGTGTTCCGCCTCTGCCATACACCCCAGATCCGCACCGAGTGCTGTCTCATAGACATCGGCAAATCCCAGTTCTTTCAGTGCCGTTTTAAACATATCTGGAGTCACTTTGGGACCAAACTGTCCCGCAAAAGCAGGCGCAACCTGTGCTATAATTTTTCTTCCGGACTGCATTGCGCGTATCAACTGAAAAATCTGCGATTTATCGGCTATTGCGCCAAATGGACAACTCACCATACACTGTCCGCAGGAAACACACTTTTCATTGTCAATGCAGGCCCGTCCAAAACGGTCAGACTCAATGGCATTTACACCGCACGCAGCCTTACAGGGACGCTCTTTATGACAGATTGCATCGTAAGGACAAACTTCTTTACATTTTCCGCATTTAATGCATTTATCCTGGTCGATAACGGATTTCCCGTTCACCATAGAAATGGCACCCCTGGGACAAACACTGTGACAGGGATGCGCCAGACACCCCATACAGGAGTTTGTAACTTCATATCTATTCTCAGGGCAGGCATTGCACGCAGAAGGGATCACCTGCATCAGAGGCGGCTCATAATATTTCTCATCAATATTGCTCTCTTCCAGTCCTTCCGTCAGATGACCCGGATGTTCTCTGTTCTCCGGTCTGAGACTCATTCCCATAGCCAGACGGATTCGTTCCCTGATAATCGCTCGGTCACGGTAGACACTCTCCCAATACTTTGACTCTTCATAATCTACAATTTTATAAGGAAGCGCCTCCATATCGTCTTTCAAATTTGTAGAGTGATATGCCAGATTGGCAACCTCCTTAAAAACTCTTCGACGTCTCTGTCTTACCGGGGTATCAATTCCTCTCATGCTGCTCATGGTTGTCTGCCTTTCTCTTTCCTGGAATGATATTTTTTTAACAATTTGTTTTTATCATTAAATCACATTTCCATGGTAAAATCAAGCCCTATGATAAGCATTCTCACCTCCAGATACAAGTTCCTGAGCCTCCTTTATTGTTTTGGGCAGTTTATCTCTGATAAAATCGAGCACCATTATGGTGTTCAGGCAGAACTGTGCTGTAAAATTTGTCGTAATCCAGGGTATCTCCGTTAATGACATTCTGTTTCCGGTTTCCGGCAATTGAACGGAAGCAAAACCATCCGCATTGTCTTCCTTTAGCAGTGTCTGTAATAAAATCCGCCAGGTACGCTCCGCCAGTACATCATCCTTTAAATACCATGCACCGTATGCAGCTACTGCAGCTGCCATGAAGGGAAGTGAAAACTCCCTGTTACCGACAAGACCTCCGGATTCTTCCATCTGCTCTTCTCTCGGTAAATAATAGAATCTTCCCAATTCCGCTATCATGCGTTTCCACTCTTCATCCTCCAGCAAATCTGCCATTTCCGTCCAAACGGAAGGTGCACCCATGCAGACCTGTAAATGGCAGCCGCCTGTTGTCCTTTCTCCGATATAACGAAGATGACAGCTTTCCGGATCAAATTCAAAATCAGGGCCGGATACCAGTCTCAGAGGTGTTTTTTTGATGTCTTCAATTCCCGTCACAATCTTATCCCGGTATTTTGTATCATGAAATCTTTCCCACTGTGTCATCCAGTTGGAACACAGGGAGGACCAGTCCGGGCCACTGCGAGCATGGCTTGGATAAACCATATCCTTCTTGTCAAAAAAATCTCCCAACGGATCTTTATTCAGGAAACTCAGTTCATTGTCCTTCAGTTCATCAAAAATATCCTCCAGACGTCTGTCTCCCGTCAGATAATAATAATATCTGTGATGGGATGCCATGGCAATCCTCGCTTCCTTACAGGGACATCCCCAGTGGCGTACATTGTGTCTGGAACCAAGTCCTTTATATTTTCCCATATGGTACACGTCAATCTCCGAAGCATGACGCGACAGCTTCTCTGCCATTCGAAAGACATCTGCCCTTCCTGTGCGCATAAAATAAAGCCACAGCCATAATGTAGGAACCAGTTCCGTATTATCCCATGCATATCCACCGATATCATATTTCCAGGTATGTCTTACGCCATCGTAGGTATGCATTACATCTCCGTAGTTAAACATGCCGTACCAGTTTCTCTGTTCGATTTCCTGCTGATAAAACGCAAATGCCTTTTCCAATTGATTTTCAAGCCATTTTTCCATTTCCGTGTTTTCAGAGGGAAGCGACCAATATCCGAAGGCTCTCATCTCATGATAAAATTCAGGTGTTCCCACATAAATCTCAGGGTCATTGACCAATTCGGTAAATTGCTGTAA
Organism: uncultured Lachnospiraceae bacterium; assembly: GCA_945913255.1. Classification (GTDB taxonomy): domain Bacteria; phylum Bacillota; class Clostridia; order Lachnospirales; family Lachnospiraceae; genus Acetatifactor. The sequence goes on along the minus strand of CAMEDC010000041.1, from coordinate 22,543 downwards.
GAATACATCTGAAGGAATCATTTCTTCTGAGAAAGTAACTGTACATTCGTTGGTGCAGGCAATTCCTACCGGATCCGCTCCTTTATAGTCATATCCTTCATAGCAGACCTGATTATATCCTCTGTCTGCATAATGTCTGAAGTCCATGGCTTCAGCACCAGGTGCCCAAAACCAGACAGTGCTTTCTGCCCGTTCACTGTCCAATCCGCTTAAAGTAATCCCGGACGGATATTTTTCCCAGAAATCCCGGATTGCCATGGTAACACATCCATATTCCGAGCCAAATGATGCACCGCCGGCTGTTTGTTTTCCATGAAGGCTGTCTATGGAACAGAGATGTTCCCCCGTCAACTTCTTGCGAATTGAAAAGTGACTGACATTGTCCTGACAAAGGCTGTATTCTCCCCATACAGGAACATCCTGAAGCATCTTATCGGCAAGCGCCTTTTCTTCACCGGATAGCAGCATTTTTTCTCCCGTCATTTGTCGCTCATAAAGTGCTGCAGGTATTCTGGGACGCCATGCGGTAAGCGGTACCAGCGCCTCATGAAACACACCGTAATCTCCTGTAAATTTAACATGGCGATTGTAAACGGCTCCTGTTACAGGCGTTTCAAACCGTATACCGATTCCTTTCAGGAAATCTTTGTTTTCATCCCCATCATATAAAAAAGTATGCGTAAACTTCAGATTCGGATTATTGAAGCCCACTTCCATTCGAATGATAAAGGGAAGCTTTTTATCGCCCTCTCCGGATACATGGATACCGTCATATCGAAGGATTGTTTTTAAAGCACCTGTTTCTTCGACAGATACACTTTCTATCAACCCATCATAGTTCTTTTGCATTTTTGCAGAATTTCCCTGTACTTCTATAGGCTCTTCCAGAAGTAAAACCGGTTTTGCATGACTTAAAAACACTTTTCCGTCTCGCGCCGCACTTTCAAACAAATACCTGCTGTCCCTTTTTACTTCAATGGTAATAAGACCGCTGTGTAAAATCAGTCTGTCCGCATTCTCCTCAACAGACATTCCCTGGAAGGAAGATGCCTTACCAGGAAGTACCTCTATTTCCTCTCCAAGGAGTGCGGCGTCAGCCGTATGAGCTGTCCATTTCACGGAATTGTCCGGCCAATAAGCGGTAATTCTTGACTGCATGGGCACTTCTTTTCCTTCCTTCGTATGACAGACATAAGTTGTCTCTTCACTGCATTCACCTTTCTTCCACATACATCCGAACGTAGTATACCCAAAAGCTTTTGTATTTTTTAAAGGATGTAATTTCATTGTTTGCTCCTCCTTACGCTTCTATCTCTTTTGTATTGGATTTCTGATCTTTTTCCCAAAACAGGATATCCTCAGAACGATATTTCTCATCACATAATACATGAAGACAGGCAATCTGTACCACGGCACTTTTTTTCTTTCGCACCTTTTTCCAGCCATCGTCCTGATTTTCCCATACCTGCTTTTCTACGCATCCATAAGCAGACAGTATCCTGAATCGGATTTCATCCGTTTCAAACGTTCTTTCAAAAGGGATTTGACAGGAACGGCAGGTATTGGGCAATACGCCTGCGGCCGTCTGCTCCCATTCATCCTTTTCTGCATTTTTGCAAAAAATCTGATACTCCCTGACAAATCCTTCATGTGCACGGTCGCGCTGGACCGGAACATACAGAATTCCCTGTACCTTAATCTTTTTTTTCAGTTGAATCGTAAGATTTACCGGAAAACGTTCTTTCTCAATTCGAACAAAGGAATTGGGATTTGGCTGTAATACAGCTTCTCCGTCCCTTATTCTTGTGTCTTCATCAAACCAGACTCTATCAGCCAGTTCCTGCATGTGCAAATCGGGGAAAAGCATTTTCTCCACTTCTTCCGGGCAGATCTCTTTTTCAGGACAGAATTCATCAGAATCAGCATACATTAATATACTGTTTTTCAATGTATATGCCGCCGGTCTTTCACGGAAATCTCCCTCCAGATCCGCAGAGACAACCAGTAGCTTTCCCTTGCCGACTTTCGCTTCCCAGATAAGCCCAAGCGGCAGATTTCTGTTCCAGTCATCAATCACCCGGACAAGTACCTCTGCATTCTCAAGCCCCTTCAGGTTAAAACCTCTTGCATGCCGAAGGATATCCTCCCATTGCCAGCCACCCGAACACGCCGTGGGAAAAGAGCGAAAAATGGGATGCCTCTCCTCAATAATCAGTCCCAGACAGCGGCACCAGGTAGGACCCAGCTGACTGTTCCAGAATACATTTTTGATGGAAAGAGAAGGACATTCATAGGAAAGGTCTGTCATTCCTGGAGCATATACAACACGCGTACCTTCTTTCAGAGCTTCCTTTGCCTTTTGCCATTCTCTTGTATAAAGCACATTTTCCGGTATATATTCATTCTGTTTTACAAACACATGCATGGGCCATTTGTTGTCTACAGAAATACTCTGCTTTTCGTCTGACAAATGTACCTTCAGCATACAGCTTTTGCTTTCATTCAAATGTTCAAATGACAATTCGATATTTCCCAGAACAGTATTTTCTCCCACGGATATCCGTGGACATTCCAATACACCTTCACAAAAGCTTTCCTCTCCGTCACAGAGCATCCATCTGATATGTGCATTCAGAATCTCTTCTTTTCCATAGTGGCATACTTCCAATGGAATTACTGCCTTTTCTGTATTCATCCATACATAGGAGCTGCATCTTGCAAGAAGTACTGTCTCCTGGCAAAACTGTCGAAACTCTTCAGGATGTACATAATTCTTTTTCTCCCAGAAAGCATCCAGCAAACCTACCAGTGCGGTTCCCTGCCCGAGATAATCATGCAAATCAAGCAGTTCAAATCCCTGTATCTGCGGTGTCCGAAGCGTTGCCTCCACATCCTCCTTGTAAAGTCTCATCTGATTTTCTCCGGAGCATCTGGTCATGAGAGAATTCAGTTCCAAAAGTCCGGCCGCCCTTGCACTCTCCCGGAAAATCCTGTAATTGCCCGGCTGTAAATATCCGGTAAATTTGTCTATAACAGTAAAATCCGGATAAGAACACCACTGTCCCAATTCATGGCTGACAACCGGCAGACTGCACTCCGATAACGAGGGACTGTAATCCTTTCCCTTCCAGCCGAGATAATTTCGAATCACTCCTCCAGGCAGCGGTCCGTAAGCGGAGCGGTGAAAATAGAGGAAATCCGTCCCTGTTATCTTGGCAGGCTCTGTATCATAAAACCATCCCGACTGTGCCGTGTAAATTCTCCTGCCCTCATACCCAAGGCTTTTATCATACTCCCTGATTTCACTTACCCATTCCCGAAGTGGACGGTACCACTGTCCGGAAGGTTCGTTGCCTGAGGAAAAGAATACAAAGGAGGGATGATGCCCAAATGCACTGATAATCCTTCGTGATTCCTCCCGAAGTATCTCCCGCATCTGCACGCCTTTGATTCCCTCATCAAACCGGTTCCACATACCACATTCCACAAGAAGATACATATCCTCCGCATCAGCTGCAGCAAAAGCAGCTTCCGGCGGACACATGGAATGAAAACGGATACCGTTTAATCCAAATTCCTTCATCACCTGCATCTTTTCCCGCCACCAACCCACATCTGTTACGGGATATCCTGTCAAGGGGTATTCTCCGCCGAAATGAGTTGCACGGAAATAAACCGGTCTGCCGTCAATGAGAAATCTTCCGTCTCTAACCTCCACTGTTCTCATATGTTCAGCCGCATAACGTTTTTTTTCTTCTCTGCGCTGCACCTTTTCCGATTCCGTATATAGAGCGATCTCTCCAACCATTCCGTTCCAGGATGCTCCCAGTGCATCGGAAATACTGTGGCTGTCCGGACGATAAGGAAACTGCATGGAATTATCAACACAAACAGTAATCCGATGCGTTCCCGCAGGCAATCTTCCAATCCGGATGATATGTGGTGCGCACAAGGAACAGCAGCCGCCTTTCTCCTGGTCATCAATCCAGACACGGCTGTACCACTTTGTCAGTTCCACATAAAAAAACCATTCTTCGTCAGATTCTTTCTCCACATAAAATTCCCGTTGATAATAAGCTTCTCCTGTAAAATGAGCAGGCGGCTGAGCCAGGAAGGGTACCTTGACACCGTCCTCCTGGGCAAAATGAAATTCTTCCTGTTCATACCAGAAATCGTCATGAAGACTGCTCACCCAGGGCGTATGTTTACTGACAGCATTGCCAAACCCCTGCGACTGTAAGATACCCGGAAGCAGAATACTTCCCGTCTGTTCTTCATCGCTTATCAAAGAGATTCTCCACTCACCGGACAAATCAATGTACATGATATTTCTACTCCTTCCGGTTTCTTTTCTTTACAGTGAATAGACTCTCAGATTGCGATAAGCTCCCACAAGCGGAGCAAGCTGTCGGAATCCGATGCATCCTTCTCCCAACTGCGGTCCATACGTTTTACCGTCATCTTCGAATCGAAATACTTCAAGTCCATTCACAGAAAAAGTAACAAGATCTTTCTGCTTTTTTACTTCCAGTTGGTAAAACTCTCTTGCCTCATCTGCATCCGGAATCGGGTCTCCTCCCTGCGCCACAAGATGAAAACCATAACTTTTTCTTAAGTTGCAGGTATGAAAAGCCCTTTCATCCGGTTCTTTCCTGCGGAAATAGGATACATGAAAAGTATTGATATCACCGTGATGATATTGCGGATACTCTCCTGTCCGACATGCCAGACTACTGTCAAAAATATTTTCTCCGTTTTTCCCCATGGCACCGAAAAATAAAATACATAGTCCCGGTTCTCTGATTGGTCGAAAATCCCAGGTGATTTTGATTTCTGCCGGAAAAACTTTTCTGCACCAGAGAACATAATTTGCCTTCTGTCCGTTTTCTGCGTCCAGTGCATTTTCCATATACATGGCATTCTTATCAAATGTGATTTTAGCCTGTCCCTCCAATACAAAATCCTGAATATCCTGTTCACTGGACAGAGGATTTTCATATATCAGCTTCTCCATTTTTGTACCTCCTTCAGAACCCTTCAACACAAAATAATAAAAGCGTCATTGCTGTCACAACAATGCCGCTTTTATTGTACCATATCTTTCCTTTTTTCTCTATAAAAACAGACTTCCAATTTGAAAAACAAGAGTAGATACCACCCACGCCAGCAACAGCTGGAAAGCTATCATTTTCAACGTAAATTTCCAGGAGCCGCTCTCTTTTTTGACAGTTGCGATTGTCGCAACGCACGGTACATACAACAGACAGAAAAGCATCAGGCAATATGCATTTAAAGGTCCGAACTCCGGACTTAACATATGAATATTCTGCACAATCGCTGCCATACCTGCATCGGAATTCGCATTTGCCACACCAAACAATACCGCAAAGCTTGAGACAACCACTTCCTTTGCGGAAATACCGGATAAAAGCGCCACTCCGATCTGCCACATGCCAAGTCCTGCCGGCGCAAGTACAGGCACAAGCAGTCTTCCGATTACAGCGCCAAAGCTATCCCCCGGATTTTCTACCATCCCCTGCAAACCAAAATTAAGCAGGAACCAGATAGCGATGGACGCTACAAAAATGGTCGTACCGGCTTTTGACAAATAATCCTTCAGCTTATTCCAGACATAAATACGTATCGTTCTGGCATTCGGTCTCTTATATTCGGGGAGTTCAATTAAAAGAGAATCGTTCATTTTCCCTTTTTCCAGCCTGTTTCCAACCAGTGCTGCCAGGATTGCAATCATCATACCTACTACATATAAAGAAAATGCCGTGAGTGCCGCATGTTCCGGAAAGAACATCTCTGAAAACAATACATAAATCGGCAGCCTTGCCGAGCAGGACATGAACGGTGTCACCATCATGGTGCGCCGCCTGTCATGCTCCGTTTCCAGAGCCCTCGTTGCCATAATTGCCGGGACCGTACAGCCAAAGCCCAGAATCATGGGCAAAAATGCCTTTCCGGAAAGGCCAACCTTTCCCATCACAGAATCCATTACATAGGCAACCCTGGCCATATAACCGCTGTCCTCTAAAATTGCAAGTGCAAGAAATAAAATAAAGATATTCGGAATAAAGGTCAGGATTCCTCCGACACCCGCAATAATTCCATCAACAATCAAAGATTTCAACCAGACTGCTGCACCAATTCCTTCCAATGCCCCCGAAACCATGTCAGACAAAAAGCCAAGACCGATTTCAAAGACACCCTTCAGGGCATCCCCCACAGTAAAGGTCAGGAAAAATACCAGACACATAATCAGCAGAAACATGGGGATTCCCCAGACAGGATGTGTCAGTAGCCGGTCTATTTTATCCGTGGAAGCAGCCTTCCTGCTCTTATGAAACAGGACTTCACCCACTATCTTTTCGATATAGGCATATTTACACTGGATGATTTCCTTCTCATAACTCCTGTCCGCCACATTACTCACAGAAATCGGATGTTCCTTCTTTACCTCTTCGTCATCTTCCAGCAGCTTGATTGCATGCCACCGCACGGAAGAATGCGTTGGATAATGCGCCTGCATCATTACCTCAAGTTTTGCGATTTTTTCTTCAATCTCTTCCGGATAGTCAAGAATATACTCCTCCATCCCTTCCTCATAATGATGAATTACCGCATGAAGCAAAATATCAAGACCTGTTCTTTTCGCAGCAGACACAGGTACAACGGGGATATTGCCAAGCATTTCGGGAAGCCTATGGGTATCAATTTCCATTCCCCGTTCTTTCACAATATCCATCATATTCAATGCAAGTACAATCGGTTTCCCCAATTCAAGCAGCTGCAATGTCAGATATAAATTTCTTTCCAGCGAAGAAGCATCTACCACATTGATAATTACATCAATTTCATCATCCATTGCACATTGTCTCGTAACCTTTTCTTCTATCGTATAACAGGTCAGCGAATAAATGCCGGGGGTATCAATGAGTGTAATATCCATATCTTCATAATGTGTTTCTCCCTCAAATCGTTCCACTGTCACACCCGGCCAGTTTGCGACTTTTAATTTTGACCCGGTCAACGCATTGAATAAAGTTGTCTTTCCGCAGTTCGGGTTACCTACACAGGCCACGTTAATATGTCTTTTCCCCTGATTATTCATGTCTTTCTTCCTCCTCGGTATCTCTTATTTCAATATTGGAGGATATATGTCTTCCAAGGGCAAGTCTGGTTCCTCTCACCTGGGCAATCAAAGCACCTCTTTTTTTCCGATTTAGAATGTAAACCTTCGTACCGTCATTTAATCCAAGTGCCTGTAGTCTTCTGGTAATCGCTGGTTCTACATACAGGCCTTCGATAAAATAACTCTTTCCCTTCTCCGCATCATATAGTGTCATGATTTTTTCCTCTCTTGTTGATAATGATTATCAAATTCAAACGTATTATACTCCCATTCATAACTTACGTCAAGAAAAAAGAGAAGTCATTTTGACTTCTCTCCAATTCTCATTACCAGCTCTTGATAAAGGTATTGATATAATTATCCAGACATTTTTTGATTACTTCTATCGCATCTTCACGATTGCCCTGCTCATTCACTGCTGTCGTTTTGTTCTCCAGCGCTTTATAAACGGTAAAGAAATGCTCCATCTCATCTACCACATGCCTGGGCAGTTCGGAAATATCATGGTATTCGTTATAATAGGGATCATTGAAAGGAACTGCTATAATTTTCTCATCATTTTTACCATTGTCCAGCATGGAGATTACCCCGATAGGATATGCACGCACCAATGTCATCGGCTGAACGGGCTCGGAGCATAATAACAGCACATCCAGTGGGTCTCCGTCATCACCATATGTACGCGGAATAAATCCATAGTTTGCAGGATAATGGGTAGAGGTATGCAGGATACGGTCAAGAATCAGAAATCCTGTGTCCTTATCCAGTTCGTACTTGTTTTTACTTCCTTTTGATATTTCTATCACACAGATAAAATCTGTGGGTGTCACTCTCTGGGTACTGATACTGTGCCAAATGCTTCCATTTACTTCTTTCATAATAATTCCTCTTCTTTTCTTTCTCAGCTTCTTACCTGACCATTGCCGTATATTACATATTTATAGGAAGTCAGTTCCTTAAGTCCCATGGGTCCTCTTGCATGAAGTTTCTGCGTACTGATTCCAATCTCTGCGCCGAAACCAAATTCAAATCCATCTGTAAAGCGCGTCGAAGCATTCCAATAAACACAGGCTGCATCCACTTCATCTAAAAACTTATCCGCTGTATCTTTATCTTCTGTCACAATACATTCAGAGTGGCCCGTGTTGTACTGATTGATATGCCTGATAGCTTCTTCCAGGGAATCCACTGTTTTCAAAGAAAGAATATAATCAAGGTATTCTGTACCGTAGTCCTCTTCCGAAGCAGGCGTGCAATCAGGCAGAATTTCCCTGATTCTCTCATCACCACGCATTTCTACGCTTTTTTCTGCAAGTTTCTTTGCCAGTTTCGGAAGAAACACCTCTCTTACATCACTATGAATCACTAGGGATTCACATGCATTACATACACCGATTCTCTGCGTTTTTGCATTAAAGATAATATTCACTGCCATATCAAGATCTGCCGCTTTATCAACATAGATATGACAATTTCCCGTTCCCGTTTCAATCACGGGAATGGTACTGTTTTCCACAACACTGGCAATCAGTCTGGCGCTTCCCCTTGGAATCAGCACATCCACATAGCCCTTCATCTTCATAAACTCTATGGTAACTTCTCTGTCAGTCGCCTCAATCAGTTGAATGGCATCTTTTGGAACACCGCATTCGTTCAGTGCATTCTGAAGTACCTTCACAATTGCAAGGTTGGAATACAGTGCATCACTTCCACCTTTCAAAATAACCGCATTTCCTGTTTTAAAGCAAAGACCGAAAGCATCTGCCGTCACATTTGGCCGTGCTTCGTAAATAATGCCGATTACTCCCATCGGTACACGTACTTTTCTGATCTTTAATCCATTGGGGCGCGCAAATGTTTCCATTGTCTCACCAACCGGATCCTTTAAAAGTACTATTTCGCGAAGTCCTTCTGCCATGGCTTCAATACGCTCTGCTGTCAATCTTAATCTGTCCTGCAAACCTGAAGGCATACCACTCTTTTCGGCATTCTTCATGTCTTTTACATTTTCTGACAGGATAAATTCAGATTGCTGAATCAGCATCTCTGCCGCCAGAGTAAGCGCGTGATTCTTTTCCTCTGTTGTCATTCTCTGCAGGAACGGTTTTACTGCAAGAGCTGCATCTCCCATTTTCCTTAAATCTGTCATACACTTCCTCCAATCCTGTCTTTTCCGAATAAATAAATCTTTATGATTAGAAACAGATTACCTGATACGGTTTGATATCCGTCTCTGCGAAAGGAATCTCCTCCACAAGCTGGCACTTGAAACCAACTGCCAGAGTATGCAGCTGTAAGCCATCCTTATCTGACAGATACCTGTCATAAAAGCCTTTTCCATAGCCAATTCTGTTTCGATAACAATCAAACGCCACCCCCGGCATCAACATAAACGTCTTATCTGCTCTCTCCTGAGAATAAACATATTTTTCTGACTTGCCGGAAGGTTCCTTAATTCCATGATAACCGGGCAGCAGTTCTTCCAAAGAAGAAATCTGATAAAATTCCATTACAGTTTTGGAATAATCCTTTAGCACTCGGGGCACAAAAACTCGTTTCCCCTGCCTCAATGCTTCCTTTAATAAATAATCCGTTCCTATCTCACTTCCATAACTTACAAAACACAAAAAATCTTCACAATGATAGAACCACTGATGTCCCAGGATGCGCTCAGTCAGCAGAATGGTACCTCGCTCTCTTTCTTCCGGCTGCATACCGTCCCGTATTTTCAATATACGTTTTCTGATATCACTTTTACTTTCTGCCATTTTTCTTTCCGTATTTTTCTCCCAGATTTACCATAGATCCGTCAGGATTTTCTATGGTGATATTGTCAAGCTGACTTCTTAAATTGTTTCTGACGCTTGCAATATACTCTTTCCGCAGCCTTGCCTGTTCTTCTTTTTCTGCCTCTGTCAGTCCTTCCGCCTGCGATTTATGATACAATTCATTGATTCTGGCAATTCTTTCATTCATATTCATCGGGATCAAAAACTCCTTATTTCTTATGCAGATTGCTTACAAACAAGGGCAAATCAAAGTTTTCGTCTCTATTTGCAACAAACAGAGTTCCTTCGTTTTCTCCTGCAAGAATTCTGTGTAGGACACCAATGTCTCTGCTATTTGCAATAATCATATCCACATTCGACTTTGTCGCTATCTGTGCCGCAACCAGTTTTGTATTCATACCGCCTGTTCCCACACTGCTTCCGGTTGTATCTTTTCCCATTCCCATGAGTTCATCCGTCAGTTCATCAACCTGTTCAATAAATCTTGCATCAGGATTTTTCCTTGGGTCATCCGTATACAGACCATCGATATCCGAAAGAAGGATCAGCAAATCTGCCTCTACCAGCGCCGCTACGATTGCAGAAAGCGTATCATTATCCCCAAACTCAATTTCATATGTAGTTACCGTATCGTTCTCATTGACAATGGGAATTGCACCCATTTTCAACAATTCCGAAAAGGTATTATGCGCATTGAATCTGTTCAGATTATCTACTATTGTATTCTTTGTCATAAGAATCTGGGCTGCAGTCTGATTATACTCTGCAAAAAGCCTCTGATATGTCATCATCAGTCTTGCCTGACCGACTGCGGAGCATGCCTGTTTAACAGCAAGTGCTTCGTCACTATTCACCCTCAAATGATTCAGATTGATTACCTTTTTTCCTGCTGCTATGGCACCGGATGATACCAGGATCACTTCCTTCCCCTGGTTTCTGATATCGCTTAACTCCCTCACCAGTTTTTCCATACGTATATAGTCCATATCTCCCGTCTCACTGTGCGTCAGAGAGGAAGACCCGATTTTAATTACAATTCTTTTTTTCTCTTTTAACTGTTCTCTTAAATTCTTCATCTTTTTTCCACCTGTATTCTCAAATCGTCACTATAACTCCCCGTTATTTTACTTTATTTTTTTTAAGTAGTCAATCATGAAAGGGCATGAACTCTGACGCAATTGCTTCTGCAATCCTGAGACCGTCCATAGCCGCAGAAGTAATGCCTCCTGCATAACCCGCACCTTCTCCGCAGGGATACAATCCTCTTATTTGTGACTGCAGTGTCTCATCTCTTTTGATGCGCACAGGAGAGGATGTTCTGCTTTCCACACCCAGAAGCACCGTATCCGGTCTGTCGAACCCCTTAATCTGCCTTCCAAAAGCTTCCATCCCGTCCACAAAGGCTTCATTACATTCTTTTGGCAGTATGCGGCTCACATCCGCCCATACATACTCTCCTTTGCACTGAGGCTCAACCACTTCCTGCTTTTCATCCAATAAAATGCTCGAAAAAACGTTAGCTTTCTGCACCGCTTCCGTTTTATCATTCAGTACACTTGCCCTGAATTCTCCATATCTCTGAACCGGAATTTTCCCACCGCCAAGCTCATAAGCCTTTTTCTCAAGCGCTCTCTGGAATGCAATTCCTGCCAGCGGATGATCAGAACCATAATCCTGCGGTGTAACGGAAACAACAATGGCACTGTTTGCATTTTTCCCATCTCTTCCGCTGTAACTCATTCCGTTAACTGCTGTGAATCCTTCTTCCGAAGATGCATTTACCACATAACCTCCGGGACACATACAAAAAGAATAAACGCCTCTTCCGTTTTGTGCCCGTGCCGTAACTTTATAGGGAGCTGCACCAAGTTCTCCCGATTCACTTTTCCCATATTGGCTTTCATTTATCATAGTCTGTGGATGTTCTACCCTGAGTCCTACGGCAAAAGCTTTTGCCTCCATTGGAACCTGTTTTTCATAAAGCATGTTCGCGGTATCTCTGGCACTGTGTCCGATAGCCAAAACAACCTGCTCACAGGGAAGCGTTTCTGTTTCGTTGATTACAACCCCTTTTACCTGTCCATCATTTATCAGCAGTTCTGTCATCTTACTTTCAAATCTAACTTCTCCACCCAGCCTGATGATTTCTTCCCTCATGCCATGTACTACACTGCTTAAAACATCCGTTCCGATATGCGGTTTTGCCTCATAACAAATGCTTTCTCTGGCACCAAACTTCACAAGGGTTTCCAGAACCACTCTGTTTCTCCCATCTTTGTCCTTGACAAGCGTATTCAGCTTTCCGTCAGAGAAGGTACCTGCACCACCTTCACCGAATTGTACATTAGAATCCGGATTGAGAATACCCGTTTTCCAAAAGCGCTTCACATCTTCGATTCGTTCTTCAACACGGCGTCCTCTCTCCAACAGCACTGGACGATATCCGTGAAGTGCAAGAAAATACCCGCAGAATAGCCCTGCTGGTCCCATGCCGACAATCACCACCGGTTCCTTTAGGTGCTTTTTCCCCGGATCAGGAAACCGGTACGTTTCATCTTCCGCTTTCGCAACCAGATTTTCTTTTCCATGAAAATGCTTCAGTATTTTTTCTTCCTTTTTTAACTTCACATTCAATGTATATGTATAAAAAATATCCGGTTTCTTTCTTGCATCTATCGACTGTCGCACTATCTTCACATCATAGATATCACTTACCGGAATTTTCAGACAATCTGCTGCTTTTCTCTTTAACTGTTCTTCACTATGTCCCGATCTGACTTTCACCTGATTTATTCTTATCATTTTATTTACACTCTGCTTCTGTCGTCAGCAGATACTCCTTACATTTACTTTCCTGCAGCCATCCCGGCAAGATAACCGCTGCACCACGCCCATTGTAAATTATAACCGCCGCATCTTCCATCCACATCCAGAAGTTCTCCGGCAAAAAAGATTCCCGGTATCAGCTTTGACTCAAGATTTTCTGTTATTTCAGTCAATGGGATGCCACCTGCACATACCTGTGCACTGTCAAAAGAATTGCTTCCGGTCACATAAACCGTCAGATTTCTGCAGCTTTCATAAACTTTCATTAATCTTTCCGCCGGAATGGTGCAAACCGGATCAGAAGGCTTCAAACCTGCCAGACGTATAAACAGATTCATCAATTTCTTATTCAACAAACCAGCAAAATACTCCTCTACTGTTACGCCTTTCGCAATGAGGGGGGTTCGTTCCAGAATCATTTTTTCGGAAAAACCGTCTTGCGGAAAATCAGGCAGGAAATCAATCTTTACTTCGACTTCTTTTTGACTCCTTAATATGTAATTTATCCTTCTGCTTATTTGAAATACCGGAATACCTGAAATTCCATATTCTGTCAGCTGAAGTTCTCCCCGTTCCGTCACTCTCTGCTTCTCTTCCTGAAAGGATATTTCCGCTTCCGCCCTGACCCCCGATATGGATTTAAACCATTCCTCTCTGCATTTTAGCTGTACCAATGCCGGAACCACCGGGACAAGACTGTGTCCGAGCATACCGGCCAGTTTATAACCCATACCGTCAGAACCTGTTTTCGGAGCCGCCTTACCCCCGCAGGTCAAAATTACCCTGTCAAATGACTCTATTTGTTTATCGCTCCATAGTCTGATACGATTATTTCTTTTGTCGCATTCCAATCTTTCTATTCGTGTCTGAAGCATTACCTGTATGTTTCCTGCCTGCCTGTCTATTGCAAAGCGCAACACATCCAATACGGAAGATGCCTGTTCACTGACAGGGTAAAGATAACCGTTTTTTTGCTTCACAATCAGGCCGAGTTCTCTGAAAAATGAAATCGTATTCTCAGTTCCGAATTTTTCCAGATATCTCTGCAGTAATTCGGGATTCCTTGTATAATATTTTCCCGGTCCCAGATCCATATTTCCAAGATTGCACTTACCGTTTCCAGTGGACAGTATTTTCTTCCCAAGACGGTCATTTCCCTCAAAAACAGTTACTTTTGCTCCCTGTTTTGCAGCAGACAGAGCTGCTGTCATTCCGGCCGCACCGCCCCCGATAATTCCGACTGATTTTCTCATCGTTTCCTCCCTGTATTTATATCTCGTTATGAAGAATAGTTTTCAAGAAAATTATACAAAGCAGTTTCATTTTCAATCCACATCATCTGAATGATTTCTCCCTGTACCTCCTCAGGAAGAGATTCCAGCCTGATATCGGTCTCGATATAAACCGTTTTTAAATCCTCCAGATAAACAACAACTTCATTGTCATATACACCAAGATAAAAGCTAGCGCTGGGCTGAACATAACGATAATTCATCTGTACTACCACACGCTCTCTGGAAAAAGAAAGAACTTCCAAACCGATAAATCCTCGTTCCTGCTCTGAAAGAGGCGGAAAAGACTCATAATTTTCCATTGCTTCCAAAAATTGTTCCCGATTCATTCCAATATATTTATCCGGAATCCGCCAGGTCGTCTCTACCACTGTATGATTTGTTACATCTGTTTCCTCCAGGACATATTCTGTATCTACACATAATGTTTCCGAAGCCGAAGAAGTTTCCCTTGATACCCGTTCATAATCCATACAGTCATCTTCCGGATCATATAATTCCTGTTCCACAGAAGATGGTATTTCAAAATTGTTTTCCAGATTGGGATAATATTCCATATATTCCTTATCATAAGAGAGCTGTCCGCTTTGTTCACCGGGGTAAAAAAAATGTTCCGCTTTCATTCCTGCATAGAATCCCAATCCCAGCATCACCATCGGATACACAAAAAACAAGCCGATACCTTTTACAATTTTCATACAATTCTCCTTGCAATCAGTATCAGCAGGTTTTTCTCCTTTTATACATTTTTTCAGGAAATATGTAGCATTTGCCCAATCGCGTTTATGATGCGTCCCCCTGGAATCACCTCAGTCTCATGTTCTCTGAAATTTCGAAGTACAATTAACAAAATCCAAAATGCACTTCCTCCCAGCACAATCGATACAAGAATTGTAACCAAAGCACCTACATGGGGTGTCAGAATCTTTGCCAAAAACATCATTAACAGTCCGGATACACAGGCAACACCTGCCGGAATGATAAGTACCTGAAGCCAGTCAAAACGACATCTAAGCTGCTTATAGGCCAGTACTCCCATTAAAGCACCGGTAACACCGATTGCAATCAATCCGCCATAAACCAAAGCACCAATACCTATCTTTTTTGTATTCAGGAATACTGTTAATGTAATTACAAATATCACGTTACAAATCGCAAGCGCTCCCAATACAAATAGCTTTCTACCGGTCAAAACAAGCACTCTGCAAAAGTAAAGTGCAAGACTTAAAAACAGAATTACGGAAGCCCCGCCGAAAAACATTTTTTTCACCGCATCAGCTTGTCCCGGAGATACCATTAACGCTACCTGAGAGGCCAATACTGTCAATGCCACGGTGGCAAACATACCATGAATCATACAAATATGCGTTCCGCTTTGAAATACAGACTTTGCATAACGCTGTTCTTCTTTTCGAAGGTGGACGAAAACTTTACCTGTCATCGTTAACAGTACCATATAGATCAATATTGTTAAAATCCCGCAGACCACCACATACCCTGACAGATATGCACCGCATTCCGCAACTGCTGTATCCATGTCATCAACCGCTTTTTGCCAGAAAAGCAACCCAAGCAGACATGGCAGGAAGGCAAGCAGTTGAATTCCTGTTTGTACGCCACGGCTCATACAGAAAATTCTGATACTGTCAAAAAAGGAATCAGTGAAACGCATCCCATCTTCCTGAACTTTGGACCCGAACCTTTTCGTTCCTTTATAGATTAATAAAAGAAAAATTACAATAAATACTTCCGTCAGATTAATTGCGATTGCAATTCCGACGCCGCCGTACATGGCAGTAAAGTTTTCCTCAAGCAAAAGCCGACTCACTTTATCTCCGTAATTTCCCAGCATTCTCCCAAACAATAAACCAAACCCAAGAATAAAGACCTGACGCAGAATTGCAGATGTCGCAGCAGGAAGTTCGTTTCCCTCCCCCTGAAAAAAACCCAACAATACCGCTGAAATTGTTCTTAAAAGAAATACAGGCGCCATGACTTCAAGAATAAAAGTACTGTACTGCATCCGGAAAAGTACCTGCAAGAATCTGTCCGCAAAAATAAGAATCAAAAAACTTCCCGCAAATCCCATGACAATCTGGAAAATCATAACACTTCTGCGCATTTTCAATGCATTTTTATATTGTCCCTTTGAATTTCTGACTCTCAGAAGTCTTCCGAGGGTTTCCGAAACATTCCCTCCAATCACTATCCATAACAGCCAGAAAATTTCAAAGGCTGCAACAAGATACATTGCGCCGTTTACTCCTGTTATCCGTGAAACCACAGACAGTGTAATCAATGTTAATATGGTAGAAAAACTTTCTGTCTGACGTCTTTTTATTTCTGCCTGATTCATCCCTTGTTCCTCTTCTATTCCTCTCTGGTAATTCCCAGATTTACCAGTATCTGTTCCTGTTTTGCCTCCATAATTTCAGCTTCTTCAGGTACCATGTGATCATATCCGCAAAGATGAAGCATACTGTGTGCCACAAGGAATGCAAATTCTCTTCTGACGCTGTGCCCGTAACTTTCTGCCTGCTCCTTTACCCGATCAGCAGAAATCATGATGTCACCCAAAATTAATTCTCCTGTATCCGGATCAAAATAATCTGCTTCACTGTCCTCATCAATCTCAAATACGCCTTCTTTTTCAAAGTCAACATTGGGAAAGGACAGCACATCCGTCTCTCGGTCAATCCCACGACACTGCCTGTTCAATTCTCGAATACCTTCATTGTCGGTAATAATCAAATTTATCTCAACCTCATATGGACACTTTTCTTCTGCCAGAACAGCCTCACAGACATTTCTTGCCGTTTCTTCCACGGGAAAAGGAAATTCCTCTTCCGTCTCATTTTCAATGTAAAAAGTCATAGTATAGTTTTTCCTCCTTGAAAATCCTCTGCATCATTCGGAATTCCTCTACCGTAATATTGCATCGGTCAAACGAACCATCCTCAAACATTTTTTGAAATATTGCATCAATCACCTTACCGTAATCTATCTGCTTTTCTGTATTCCTATGAATCATATATGTAATGGAACTGACAATAGTATCGGAACAAACCAGTACAGCTGTTTCCTTCTTTCTCATGTTTTTTTTCCCACTTCTGTACTCGTCCAGTATTTGCCTTACCGCAGGCGGAAACTGTTTTTCCTCCATAAGTGTATCCAGCGCATTCCCCATCTTGTGATAATACGCAGCACATTTCAAGGCATCCACATCCAAGCCAAACTGCTTTCCAAGCCTCTCACAAAAGTAAGCTGTATGAATACAGTGCATATACATCTGTCGGTTTTCCTGTTTCAGTTCTGCCAGAACAGCATTCTCCGTGTCATTGATATCAAGGTAAATTTCACGGTATCGATAAACCACCATGGAAGAAAATAATTTCAAAAGCCCCAATAAAAGGATACTGGTGATAATCATATTCGCCATGGGAATTACAAACATCTCAAAATCCGGTTTTGCATTTGCCACAAGCACGATATTTGCTGTCTCGCATACCAGCAGACATAAAACAGAGAGAAAAAGAGGGATTCCGATTCTAAACTCATTTCCCAGATGGCGGAACAAAGTCACTGCAAACATACCGCTGATAAGGTATAACGCATATTCTCCGACCGTTCCCCCGCAAAGCAGGACAGATACAAGAAGCATGACGGAAGAGGCAAGAATCCCTGTGTTCATATTACTGAAAAGTGAAAGCATGACAAATACAAAAAGGAACGGCCAACCACCGACCGGTAGAAATCCGCATGCTAATGCAATTACTAGTCCAATCATCAGGCAAACCTGAAAACGAAGCACATGGTCATCGTTATCATAGTCTGTTTTCTTATATATACATTCTCTTCGGAAATGAAATTCCGATTCCGCCAATCCCAATAATATCACGACACAATTTGCAAGTATTCTGTCGGTAGCAATCTTCTTTATACTGCCAAACAACCACATTCCGCATACTCCGAATACCAAAATGCCAAACTCTGTCAGATAAAATTTCCAGTCGATAGAATTTTTATTTTCTTCCATACTTTTCTCTGCTTCTGATTTTTTCCTTTGCCTCGTAATCATCATACGCTTTTACAATCCTTTGTACCAGCGGATGTCTTACAACATCCTTGCTGGTCAGATTGCAGAATGCAATATCATCAATCTTTCCGAGCACCCTGACTGCCACATCCAGACCGGATTTTGTCCCGGGAGCCAAATCTTTCTGTGATGCATCTCCTGTAATAATAACCTTTGATCCAAAGCCGATTCGTGTCAAAAACATCTTCATTTGAGCCGGCGTGGTATTTTGCGCTTCATCCAGAATAATATAAGCATTATCGAGTGTACGTCCGCGCATATATGCCAGTGGCGCTACCTCAATCAATCCCTTTTCCATATTTTTCGCGAAGCTCTCAGCTCCCATAATCTGATAAAGTGCATCATAAAGCGGCCTCAGATATGGGTCGACCTTGCTCTGGAGATCACCCGGCAGAAAGCCGAGTTTTTCTCCTGCCTCAATTGCCGGTCTTGTCAGAATGATTCTTCCTACTTCATCATTTTTAAAAGCGGTAATTGCCATAGCCATAGCCAGATAAGTTTTTCCGGTTCCTGCAGGTCCGAGTCCAAAGACAATCATATTTTTTCGTATGGCATCCACATATGCCTTCTGTCCCAGTGTTTTAGGTTTTATAGGTTTACCGTTCACCGTGTGACAAATGCAATCGGAATCAATCTCCGTCAGTATATTTTCCTTTTCTTCCATTTCCATTGTAATCGCGTAATCTACGCTCTGCTCCTCAATTTCATTTCCCCGGTTTGAGATAACTGTCAGTTGCTGCAGGACAGAAGCTGCTTTTTTTACCATCTCTTCACGGCCGGTAATCATAATACTGCCGTTCCTGTCCACGATGGCAACATCAAAATCCCGTTCCAGTTTTTTTACATACGCGTCCTGCATTCCAAATATCTTCTGCATATTTTCGGACGACATATCCAACTTAATTGAAAACTCATTCATTTATGCTTGCTTCTCCGATATCAGGCATTACAGTGTTAACACTTTTTCCGATAGGTTCCCAGACAAGAAATTCTCCGTAAATCACCCATGAACCACTGTTTGTATCTATTTTAACATCTTTTTCAATAATTTGTACCCCTTTTCCCTCCAAACTTTCAATAAATGCAATTATTTTTTCATTCAATTTTACTTTTGCTTCTTCCAAAGTATATTCATATTCCACATTTTGGTATTCTCTGTCTGTTTTGCTTCCAAGATAAACCGGCAGAGACAGCTTTTCAAAAAGCAGAGGCCTGCTTTCCCGAATCAGACTATCCTGTACAAGATAAGTGTCTTTTCTATTTATCTTCAATTCCCTTTCTCCAAATCTCAGATAATATTTCTTTTTTTCTCTGCCTGTATACTCCTTTTTTATGTAATCAAAATCGAGTCTAGCCGAAAAATTTCTTGTATGTTCTAGGATAATATCTGCGTCCGCATCTACAAGGTAGTATTCCCTGATTGTTGCATCTTCATTATAAACCGGTACCTTCCCATCCACGAGAATAGCCCCTTTTTCAACCACATCTCCTTTTTTCACCATTGGCACACCATTTCTTACAACGATAGAAACAATGGTGCCGTCATATTCCGAAACCAAATCAGAGCCTGATGTTTTTTCCTTCTCTTCCATTACAATCGGTGCATCATTCTCTTTTAGGGCAATCATCAGTTTTGTACCCGAAAGTTTTGCCGATGCCCATGTAACCTGCGGAAACCTCCGTCTGATTTCCTTTTCCAATGTTTCAATATCCAGTTCTTCTTTTCTGATTCCTATTTTAATATAGTTTTCCTTCAAAAATGTTTCAATTATATCTGTTGTAATCTGATAATTCCCCTCCACTTCAATATCCCAGATATAGAGGGAGGACCACATCCAGAATGCAACTGCCAAAAAAAGTCCTGCTACAAAAATTTTTCTTTTCAATAGTTTTGGCAGAAAAAAGGGTAGTCCATATCGTTCCAATATGGCTACCCTTGTTCCCGTTTTTCTAACAATCGGACGAAGCAATCTGAATCCTTTTAAATTGATATTCATATAGTAGATATCGCCTTCACGCACAATATTCCAGAGCAATATTCCCTTATTGCTGCAAAGATTCATGAAGCGTTCAGGTGAAAATCCCCATACCCGGATACGAAGGTATCCTCGCAAATATTTCAAAATTTCTATCATGTTCGGCCTCTTTCCATTCTATAAATACTTTACACAGTTAATACAGCCACTGATTTTCATTTCCTCATTTGTGTAATAGTCAATGGAAAGTCCTGTCCCTTCAAAGCATACCTGACAGGTCTTGCCCTGTAGCAATATCAGATTCCCGGTATATTCCAGTATTCCCCTGTAATTCTCAATCCAGGCTTCCCTGTTACCTGTCATGGTTACTCTCATAGCTCCCATACAGATATCCTTTGGCAATTTCAAGGTTTCCACCAGTAATTCTTTTTTCTGACCATGACTGTTGCTTTTCTTCATACTTTCATTATATTAGTCAAAATCGGAAACTATACAATTCCTTTGATAAAATCGCTTTTCACTGGCTTTTCTTCCGTAATCTCACAGGCATTCAAAAACCTCTTTTCCGCCCCCTTCGCACATTCTTCATCGTTTGCATGTATAATCGCCAGCGGCTCTCCCACTTTCACATAATCTCCGACTTTTTTCCGAAGTACCAGCCCAACAGAAAGGTCAATCTCACTTTCTTTCGTCTCTCTGCCGCCTCCGAGAATCAAAGAACAGATTCCCACTTCATCACATGCAATATGATACACATAGCCCTCTTTTTGTGCCAGCACAGGCTTTTGAATGGAAGCAGCAGGCAGGCGTTCCGGTTCATAGACAGCTCTTGCATCTCCGCCCTGTGCTTCCACAAATTCTGCCAGTTTTCTCAGAGCACTGCCATCTTCTATCACCTGCTTCAGCTTCTTTTCCGCATTTTCAATCTCTTTTGACACTCCTCCTGCAATCAGCATCTGCGTACCAAGTGTCATGCATAATTCCACAAAATCCGCAGGGCCCTTTCCATTCAGCGTATCAATCGCTTCCTTCACTTCAAGAGCATTTCCTACTGCCAATCCAAGCGGCTGATCCATATCCGAAATCACAGCAATGGTCTTCCGACCCGCATTTTTTCCTATCTTCACCATTTCCTCCGCTAGTGCTTTGGCGTCTGATTCGTCCTTCATAAAAGCACCGCTTCCTGTCTTTACATCCAGAACTATGGCCTCTGCACCCGCTGCAAGCTTCTTACTCATAATAGAACTTGCAATCAGAGACATATTGTCTACAGTTGCAGTAACATCCCGCAGAGCATACAGCTTCTTATCAGCCGGTGCCAGGTCTGCCGTCTGCCCCATAATTGCTATGCCGATTCTGTTCACATTTTCGATAAACTGTTCCGTGGTAAGCGATGTTGAAAAGCCGGGAAAACTCTCTAATTTATCGATGGTTCCTCCCGTATGTCCCAATCCTCTTCCGCTCATCTTTGCAACAGGGATACCACAGGCCGCAACCATGGGAGTCAAAGCAAGAGATGTTTTATCTCCCACACCACCGGTGCTGTGCTTGTCCACTTTCACTCCTCTGATTGCCGAGAGGTCAAGCTTCTCCCCACTGTCTGCCATTGCCATAGTAAGAGCCAGTGTTTCCGCCTCA
Organism: uncultured Lachnospiraceae bacterium; assembly: GCA_945913255.1. Classification (GTDB taxonomy): domain Bacteria; phylum Bacillota; class Clostridia; order Lachnospirales; family Lachnospiraceae; genus Acetatifactor. The sequence continues at coordinate 785 of CAMEDC010000041.1, read as the reverse complement.
GTCATTTTCCTGAAATAAATCGCCATCATCAGAGCTGACACCTGATAATCGGGTATATCTCCTTTTGTATAACCCTCAATGAAAAAATCTATCTCTTCCTTCGTCAATTCACCACCGTTTCTTTTTTTCATGATAATATCATACATTCTCATAGCCTTAACCCTCCGTTTATCCCATAAAATTAATACGTTCAATATTCAAATAATCGATATACTTATTTCTTATGTGCTAATATTTGATGTCCATTCGCGCTCTAATGTCTATCCGAATACCTCATAAAGTATTATAGGCTCACATTGCTTAATCCTTATCTTCAATGTTTCTTCTTCTGAAAGATTTTGAATTAACTTTAGTATACAACGAATCGTACACATATGCGATACTACTGCTATTTTTTTTAGATTCAGTTTTTGGATTTCACAAAGGAACTCTTCAACCCTGTTACAGACATCCTGGTAGTTCTCTCCACCGGATGCTCTTGCTAAAAAAACATGTCGAAATGCCATAGTTAATGAACATTCCCATTGTCCCGTAAACATAGAATAATTTTTCTGATTTATCAAGTTTGCTTCACTTTCCCCATGTCTGATTAAAACAGTATCCATACGCTCTCCTTGCAATTGCCTATTTATCACTATCATTTTAGCACAGAGAAATTTACTTAATCAATGTACATTTTTTCATTTCAGACTCTTCCGACTCTTTTACTGAAATCGTTTACTTGTTGTATATTGAAGTTTACCTCGCTCACTTAGGTTATTGCAGTTTCCGTCGGGCTTACCGCA
>CAMEDC010000040.1 GCA_945913255.1 uncultured Lachnospiraceae bacterium | reverse complement strand
AAAAAAATTGCAAAAAAATTGAGTTTTTCATATTTAAACTTGACATGAAGAAATTGGTATAATATAATATCTAACTGTGTGACAGTGTTTCTATGCGTTAAGCCAAAGCCCCGGCAAGACGCTGAATGATAGAAAACAAGCCGTTCTGAGGAGGTTTTTGACGTAGCCGGACATCTGCGTGAGAATCCAGAGACAGGACAAATTATCCGGAGCTGCTGAAACTGATCCGGGAAAACAGTCGAAGAAAAAGTAATACGGAGGTAATATCATGAAAACTTTTATGGCAAGTCCTGCTACAATCGATAGAAAATGGTATGTAGTAGATGCTACAGATATGACTCTTGGACGCCTTGCATCTGAGGTTGCCAAGGTTTTGAGAGGAAAGAATAAGCCTATCTTTACTCCCCACATTGATACAGGAGATTATGTAATCGTTATCAATGCAGAAAAGATTAAGGTAACCGGTAAGAAGCTGGATCAGAAGGTTTACCATCATCATTCCGATTACGTAGGCGGCATGAAGGAAGCTACCCTGCGTGAGAAGTTAGACAAGAAGCCTGAGGAAGTAATCGAGCTCGCAGTTAAGGGCATGCTTCCCAAGGGACCTTTAGGAAGACAGATGTACACCAAACTTTATGTTTACGCAGGTCCTGAGCACAATCATGCAGCTCAGAAGCCTGAAGTACTGACATTCTAAAGGATAGGAGGAGAATAAATCATGGCTAAGACTGAAAAGTACTACGGTACAGGTAGAAGAAAGAAATCCATCGCAAGAGTATATTTAGTACCCGGTAAGGGCGATGTTACCATCAATAAGAGAAGCATGGACGAGTACTTCGGACTGGAAACTCTGAAGGTTATCGTTCGTCAGCCTCTGGCAGCTACTGAGACTGCAGATAAGTTCGATGTTATCGTAAACGTACGTGGTGGCGGATACACCGGCCAGGCTGGTGCAATCAGACACGGTATCGCAAGAGCACTGCTTCAGGTAGATGCTGACTACAGACCCGTTCTGAAGAAGGCAGGTTTCCTGACCAGAGACCCTCGTATGAAGGAAAGAAAGAAGTACGGCTTGAAAGCAGCAAGACGTGCACCTCAGTTCAGTAAGAGATAACTATTTCGCAAGAGAATTTCTTATCTCAAAAGAATTTTCTATTCAAGTATCTATTATCCCGGAAGCCAATGGCTTCCGGGTATTTATTTCCGGTACCGCATCAGGTACATATTTTTCCTTAGAATTTATGTTTATAGTAGAATTTCATTTTTATTGCGGTTGCATAAGCCTATTTTGCAATTTCGTCCGCAGGATAGCAGGAAAGGTTACGGTTATTCAAACGTGATTGCGAAATTTGTCCGTAGGAAGGAAAGTAGGATTACGGTTACGCAGGTTTGTTTGTGGAAACCGACCGCAAAAATAGAGATAAAGCTACGGTTACACAAGCCTGTATGCGGAAATTGTCCGCAAGAATAGAGGTATGGTTACGGTTACCAAAGCCTATTTGCAGAAACCGACCGCAGGAAGGGAGGTAGGATTACGGTTATGCAGGTTTGTTTGCGGAAACCGACCGCAGGAAGGGAGGTAGGATTACGGTTATGCAGGTTTGTTTGCGGAAATCGACCGCAGGAAGGGAGGTAGGATTACGGTTATGCAAGTTTGTTCGCGGAAACCGACCGCAGGAAGGAAAGTAGGATTACGGTCACGCAGGTTTGTTTGCAAAAATCGACCGTAAGAATAGGGGCAAAGCTACGGTTACACAAGCCTGTATGCGGAAATTGTCCGCAAGAATAGAGGCAAAACTACGGTTACAAAAGCCTATTTGCGGAAATCGACCGCAGGAAGGCAGGTAAGTTTACGGTTATATTCCACATACATAAAAAGCAATCCGTAAGAGAGGTAAGATTAGAAAACAGCTATATTCATAACAACAGATTGATTACGATTGCATATTAAAAGAGGGAGAAAATATATGAATGGATTAAAGGAGATGTTACTAGAAGAGAAAGCAAGATTGGAGCAAATTAAGCAGAAGACAGAAGAGAGGTTGAAAAATGTACCTGAAGGTACACTGCGAATATCGAAATCAAGTAATCACATACAGTATTATCATTGTAAAGAAGACATTCTTCAAAAGAACGGGAAATATCTTCATAAGTCAGAGGAGGAATTAGTCCAAAGGCTGGCTCAAAAGGCTTATGATGAAAAAATTATGCGTCTGGTGAAGCGAAGATTACATCAAATGAAGCAATTAACAGAGGAATATCAAGATAATGAAATTGAAATGATTTATCAAAGGGAGCATACTGTGCGTCAGGGTTTGATTATCCCTGCAGAAATAACATGGGCTCAACAGCTGGAACAATGGATGATGGAAAGATATGAGGGGAAAGGTTTTCAGGACGGGGATCCGGTTATTTATTCCGAAAATGGGGAACGTGTACGCTCTAAATCAGAAAAAATACTTTCAGATTATTTCTATCGCAAACTTATTCCTTATAAGTATGAAAAGCCACTTCGATTGAAGGGCTATGGCATAGTTTATCCTGACTTTACATTCCTTTCAAAACAAACGGGGAAGGAAATTTATTGGGAGCATGAAGGACGTATGGATGACCCGGGATATGCAAGAAGTGCTATAAAGAAGATACAGGGCTATGAAGAGAATGGAATTTTTGTTGGGGATAGGCTAATCCTGACTTTTGAGACAGAGACAACAATATTAAATACAAAGGATATTGAAAGAAATGTAAAGAGATATTTGTTATAGATTATTCCTTAATATAGCCTGAGATAGAAGAATGTTTCTGCTATCGGGTAGAAATTGATGAGGAATTTCGGGCAAATAGATTCAACTAAAGGTAGAGTGGACTCAAAAACACCTCGATTGAAAAGAGTATGAAATTTGTCTATAGTATTACTTGTAAACAGGAAATGCGCATTCACAATGTTACAAAAAGTATAACGGTCGAGTGATCGAAAACCGTTATGACAGTAGCAAAAAATAGTAAAATTCAAACGAAAGTTGAGGAACGATTGTGTTAGGACAGAAGATTAAGTATTATAGACAGATGAAAAATATCAAACAGGAAGAACTGGCGGATTATCTCGGAGTCTCCTTTCAGGCAGTCAGTAAATGGGAGACTGGAGCCAGTGATCCGGACATCTCTTTGCTTCCGAAATTAGCCGTTTTCTTTGGAGTCAGCATTGATGAACTTTTTGAAATGCCCTATGAAGAACAGATGGAGCGAATTGAGAATATGTTTACTTCGGAAGAAAGAATACCGGAAGAAACCTTTCAGCGTGCTATCGGATTCCTGGAGAATGCATTAAAGGACAAACCAAAGGATACAAGAATCCTTGCGGATATGGCGTATCTCTACAATCATCGGGCGGCCAGTGACCACAGACTTGCATCCTACTATGCGGAAAAAGTACTGGAATTTGATCCGGATGGGAAAGCCGGATGGGTTGCATATCTGGAAGCCAACAATGGAGTGTGCGGTGATGAATGGTACGACAATCACTTTGAAATCATTCGGTTCTTTAAAGATTTTCTGACCAAAAACCCGGGTAATTTTCAGGGGTTGTATGCATTGATTGAAAATATGCTGGCGGATTCCAGATTTGATGAAGCAATTCCTTATATTGAGCAAATGAAATGCGTGGATAAGAAACGTCGATATATGTATGAACTATATATGGGAGATGTTTCTTTTGGAAAAGGTGACCGCGCCGGTGCTTTGGAACACTGGGAAAATATGGTTCGGGAATTCCCGGATATATGGCAGGTGCACAATGCTCTGGGTGAAGGTTACCAGAAGCTTGGCAGGATGGACGAAGCTTTACGGGAATTTGAAAAAAGTTTTACGATGCAGGAAAAACCCAGAATTTGGGATGGCCTGGCAGCAATGGCTCAGATACATGAGGAAAGAAAGGAATATGCAAAAGCAATTGAGGATTATGAAAAAATCCTTAAGTGTTTAAAAGAGGAATATCAGGTAAAAGAGGGAGAAGCAATAGACAGTAAGTTAAGAGAAATTGACCGCTTAAGAAAAATGATGGAGAATTCATAAGATACGGTCTTCAAACCCCGGAAACATAAATTTCCGGGGCTTTTTGTTGTGATAAGGTAAAATTAAGAGTACAATATCTTATAAGAGTACTGTAAAGAAGCAGCGTTGCAGGTGAAAGAGTATGATTTTGAGTGTAAGCCGCAGGACCGACATTCCCAACTATTATCCGGAATGGTTTTACAATAGAATCAAAGAGGGCTTTGCGTATGTCCGCAATCCCATGAATCCCCGCCAAATCAGCCGGATTGATTTATCGCCGGAGGTGGTGGACTGTATCGTATTCTGGACAAAAAATCCGGAACCGATGCTGGATCGGTTGGAGAAACTGGCGGCTTACAAGTATTACTTCCAGTTTACCCTTACCGGATATGGGAGAGATGTGGAAGGGAATGTCCCTCACAAAAAGGACAAAATGATACCGGTGTTTCAGAAACTTTCAGAGCAGACAGGCAGCAGGAATGTTATCTGGAGATACGACCCGATCTTTTTTTCGAAGGTCTATACGCCGGAGTATCATCTGAAGGCTTTTGAACAGATAGCAGCGGCACTTTCCGGCTGTACGAATCACTGTGTCATCAGTTTTGTGGATACCTATACAAAAAACAGGAAACAGCTGGCAGCATTGGGCGCATATGAACTATCTCGGACAGAACTGCTGGAGTTTGCTGTAGGAATCAGCCGGATAGCTGAAAAAAACAAAATGACGGTGGGCAGCTGCGCGGAAAAAATGGATTTGAAAGAATGCGGTATAGAACATAACTGCTGTATTGACAAAGAATTCATAGAGAAAATAATCGGCTGTCAAATCAATGCGAAGAAAGACAAAAATCAGAGACCGGAATGCGGGTGCGTGGAAAGTGTGGACATCGGCACTTATAATACCTGTAAAAACGACTGCAGGTACTGCTACGCCAATGCCAGCCGGGAAAGTGTTCTTAAAAACTGCAGCCTGTATGATGCCGATTCACCGCTGCTCTGCGGAAAAGTTACGGAGGAGGACAAAGTGACGGAACGGATATTATAAGATATCGCTTGACAAAATATGGACTATTCTCTAAAATGATAGTAATAATTCCTGTTATCAAAAGCAATAGGAATATCGGGGGAAACAAAGGAGGAAAAGTATGGCGGTATACAAATGCAGTGTCTGCGGTTTCGTTTTTGACGAGGAAAAGCAGGGCAGGAAATTCAGCGAACTGGAAGTCTGTCCGGTATGTAAGCAGCCGGTATCCAAATTTGAAAAAATTTCGGATGATGAAGAACAGAAAGTACCACAGCCGTATCAGGGGGAACTGGCGTATGACGCGAAATATACGCGTACGGATAAAACTGCCCGTTATATGGCTGAAATCCATGAGATGGCGGTCACCGGAAAGAGCATTGGCGGTTCCATGGGAACGCAGATGCCTCTTCCAAGCTGGGATGATATTCTGATTTTGGGAGCACAGCTTGATACCTTGCCGCTGAACGACAATGATCCGGTGGATACCCGGACGGTGATCGGAAAGCATGCGAAGAAACCCATGGTTCTTGAAAACCCGGTTTATATTTCCCATATGTCTTTTGGGGCGCTGTCCAAAGAAATCAAGGTGGCGCTGGCAAAGGGGTCCTGTATGGCAAAGACAGCCATGTGCAGCGGAGAGGGAGGTATTCTGCCGGAGGAAAGAGAAGCGGCATATAAATATATTTTTGAGTATGTTCCCAATAAGTACAGTGTTACCGACGAGAATCTGAAAGCTGCGGACGCGATTGAAATCAAGATTGGACAGGGAACCAAGCCCGGAATGGGAGGTCATCTTCCCGGTGAGAAGGTGACGGAAGAAATCGCAGCTCTGCGCGGCAAAAAAGTCGGTGAAGATGTACAGAGCCCCAGCAAATTCCCGGAAATCAATTCCAAAGAGGATTTGAAAGCAATGGTGGACATGCTCAGGGAGCGCTCCGACGGAAGACCAATCGGTATCAAAATCGCTGCCGGAAATATCGAAAAGGATCTGGCACAATGTATTTATGCCGGAGCTGACTTTGTGACGATTGACGGACGTGGCGGTGCCACCGGCTCCAGTCCTTTGCTTTTAAGGGAAGCTACGACCGTACCTACCATATATGCCTTACACAGAGCGAGAAAGTATCTTGATTCCGTACATTCCGATCTCTCCCTTGTCATAACGGGAGGTTTAAGGGTTTCGGCAGACTTTGCAAAAGCGCTCGCTATGGGAGCAGATGCGGTGGCAATTGCAAGCGCGGCTCTGATTGCGGCAGCCTGCCAGCAGTATCGTATCTGCGGAAGCGGCAACTGTCCAATGGGTATTGCAACACAGAATCCGGAACTGCGGGCAAGGCTGAATGTGGATGCGGCAGCGCAGCGGGTGGCAAACTTCCTGAATGTGACTTTATCGGAACTGAAAACCTTTGCAAGAATTACAGGACATACTTCTATCCATGATTTGAGTGTTGCAGATTTGGTAACTGTAAATCGGGATATGGAAGAATATACGGAAATTCCCCATGCCGGGAAGAGTCAAAATACAAACAATACAGAAAAGGAGAAAAAAACAATGGCAGAAATGAAAAATCCCTATGCAGGAACACAGACTGAGAAAAATCTGGAGGCGGCTTTCGCGGGAGAATCCCAGGCAAGAAACAAGTATACCTACTTTGCATCCAAGGCAAAGAAGGAGGGCTTTGAGCAGATAGCGGCACTTTTCTTAAAGACAGCAGATAATGAGAAAGAGCATGCGAAGATGTGGTTCAAGGAGTTGAACGGCATCGGCAATACTGCTGAGAATCTGGCTGCTGCAGCAAACGGTGAGAACTATGAGTGGACAGATATGTATGTGGAATTTGCAGAGACGGCTGAGAAGGAAGGCTTCCCGGAACTGGCTGCAAAGTTCCGTATGGTTGCTGCAATCGAGAAGCACCATGAGGAGCGCTATCGTGCCCTTCTGAAGAATGTGGAAATGCAGGAAGTATTTAAAAAGAGTGAAGTAAAGGTTTGGGAATGCCGCAACTGCGGACATATCATTGTCGGAACCGAAGCTCCCGAAATCTGTCCTGTATGCAGCCATCCCCAGGCATATTTTGAAGTAAATGCTGAGAATTATTAATAACTGATTTATATCATAATTTCGGACCGGGCTACAGAGTGATGTCTGCAGCCCGGTTTGCGTATATAGTCCTGAGCCGGGGCTGTGGAAAAGCGCGCAGGCATTATGTGAGACTTACCTTGAGGAAACCAAATTGTCGGGAAGCAATAAATTGAGTTTTAGATATAAGGGAGCGGAATAGAGCATGTTAAGTCGTTTACTGGGGATTATTTATATTTTGCTGAAAAAGGGAACGGTGACCGCCGGGGAGCTGGCGGAGCATTTTGAAGTGTCCGTGCGGACGATTTACCGTGATATAGAGCAGCTGAGTCTGGCGGGAATTCCGGTTTATGCCAAAAAAGGAAAGAACGGCGGCATCAGCCTGGCGGAGCAGTTTGTGCTGGATAAAATGGTAATTTCCGAAGAGGAACAGCAAAGAATCCTGGCTGCTTTGGCAAGCCTTCGGGAGACGGGAGCACAGGAGGATGAGGAAATCCTGCAAAAGCTGGGAACCTTTTTTCAGGCGGACATTCCCGACTGGGTTGCCATTGACTTTTCGGACTGGAGCGGCAGACGGCAGCAGCTGTTTGAACAAATCAGGCTGTCAATCCTGGAGCGGCGGGTGATGGAGTTTGATTATTATGGCCAGTACGGAGAGATGACGCACCGGATTGTGGAGCCGGTACAGCTTTTGTTTAAGGATTATACCTGGTATGTAAAGGCATATTGCCGGACAAGGCAGGCCATGCGCCTGTTCAAGGTACTTCGGATGAAACGGGTGGAACTGCGGGAGGAAACCTTTGAGGTCGGGAGTGGAAAGCGGAAGGAAACAGAGGGAGAAGAACAGAAGAGTGACTTTGTCGGAACACATTTGGAAAATGAGGCAGAAACGCAGGGGATTAACGTGAATGAGCAAAGGCAGGTCCTGAAAAAGACGGAAATCAGGCTTATGATTGATAAGAAGGAAGCATACCGCGTCTATGACCGTTTTGAGGAAGAAGAAATCGAAATACTACCTGACGGTAACTTCCGGATTACCACGTATAGTCTTCTGGATGACTGGGTATATGGGATGATTTTGTCCTTTGGACCGTCGGCGAAGGTTATTTCGCCGGAGTATGTGAAAGAGGAAATAATGGAAAGAATTTGTAAAATGCAAAAGAATTATTTATAATATGACATACTGATGTCAGGTTCTGCTTGCTATTATTATCTCATGAAGAGCCGCCAACGCGGCAGAAAGCGAGGAAAAGAATGGAACAGAATCTGAAAATTTGTCAAAGCTGCGGAATGCCCATGCAGGAGGAGCAGTACGGAACCAACAAGGACGGCAGCAAAAATGAAAGCTATTGCTGCTATTGCTACAAGGACGGCGAATTTGCCCAGAATTGCAGTATGGAAGAAATGGCGGAATTTTGTGCGCCTTTTGAAGTGGAGGGCGGACGGGCAAAGAATGTGGAAGAAGCAAAAGCGGGATTAATGACCTATTTTGCTACACTGGAGAGATGGAAAGCGTAAGTTGATAGGAATGTAAGCCAAACAGGAAAACCGAGGCGGAAAAAGTGTGAAGCGTAGGCTGACAGGAAGGCAAAGCCGAGCCGGGGAGATGGAAAGTGTAGGCTGACAGGAGGGAAATCATGCTGGAGATACCGGAGAGTCTGACAATTGCAAGGCAGATAAACGAGAGCATTCGCGGGAAGAGAATACGGGAGGCTGAGGCGGCGCATACGCCGCATTCCTTGCAACGGGACAGCGGATCCCGGGGCTGGGAAATGGTGTACTGCAGGATATTTTGCTGGAAGCGGGACTTCATCCCAAGCGGAAAATCGGCGGTCTGACGGAAGGGCAGAAGCGGAGAATTTATGATGCGGTCTGCGGCACACTGGAGAAGATGACTATCGCAGGAGGCAGGGACACGGAGAAAGACTTCTTCGGAAGGCAGGGCGGTTACCAAACTATGCTCAGCAAGAAAACGGTAGGTAAGCCATGCCCCTACTGCGGAAATGAGATTCAAAAAGCCAGTTATCTGGGCGGGACGGTGTATTTTTGCCCCGTGTGTCAGCAAATTTGATACCTGCAAATCATAAATTTATTTGGTAGAGTGATTGAGCAGGAAGCCCCCCAGAGGCAAAACCAAGAGGAATATTTCAATGACCCATATCTATTTTGTACGGCATGCGGAGCCGAATTATGAAAATCATGACGACAGCTTGAGAGAACTGACACCAAAGGGACTGGAGGACAGGAAGCTCGTGACAGATTTTTTATCCCGTGAAGGCGTAGATTATGTCCTGTCTAGTCCATATAAACGGGCAATAGACACTGTGGCACATTTTGCTGAAAACTATGGGCACGGGATTGAACCGGTGGAGGACTTTCGTGAACGCAGGGTTGACAGCTGCTGGATTGAGGACTTTCAGGGATTTACCAGAAAGCAGTGGGAAGATTTTGACTATAAATTATCCGATGGTGAAACTCTGAGGGAAGTGCAGGAGAGAAATATCAGGGCACTGAAGGAAGTATTGGAGAAATATCAAGGGAAGACGGTTGTAGTCGGTTCCCACGGAACGGCACTGAGCACCATTGTCAACTATTATCGGCCGTATTTTGGTTTTGAGGATTTTGACAGAATCAGAACTCTGATGCCATGGATTGTTCATTTTTCCTTTGAAGGGGAGCACTGTATCAAAATAGAGTCATACAATGTTTTTACAAAACAATTGGAAGAACTGTAGGTATGCAGTAATTTTTGATGAGAGGCAGCATTCTGATGGATGCTGCCTCTCTATTTTGACTTATATGGTTAATAATTGATTCATAAATCTGTTTACATACACTCTACAATATTTCTTGCCACATAGACGCCGCTGGCGGAAGCGTGGGACAGGGAATGGGTAATGCCGCTGCCGTCTCCGATGATATAAAGGCCGTCGTACCTGGCCTGAAGTTTTTCATTGACTGCAACCTCCATGTTGTAGAACTTGACTTCCACGCCATACAGGAGTGTGTCGTCATTGGCGGTGCCGGGAGCAATTTTGTCCAGGGCGTAAACCATTTCAATCAGACCGTCCAGAATTCGCTTTGGCAGAACCAGACTTAAGTCACCGGGGGTGGCATTTAAGGTCGGCGTTGTGAAGGATTCTTCAATTCTGCTCGGCGTGCTGCGCTGTCCGCGAATCAGGTCACCGAAGCGCTGTACGATGACACCGCCGCCCAGCATGTTGCTGAGTCTGGCAATGCTTTCGCCGTATCCGTTGGAATCCTTAAACGGCTGGGAGAAGTGCTTTGCTACCAGCAGTGCGAAATTGGTGTTGTTCGTCTGGCGGGAAGGATCTTCGTAGCTGTGACCGTTTACGGTGATGATGCCGTTGGTGTTTTCGGTTACAACCGCACCCTTGGGGTTCATACAGAAGGTGCGGACGAGGTCTCCGTATTTCTGGGTACGGTAGACAATCTTGCTTTCGTACAGCTCGTCTGTCAGGTGAGAGAAGATTTCCGCAGGCAGTTCCACTCGCACCCCAATGTCCACGCGGTTGGACTTGGTTTCGATTTCCATATCCCGGCATACCTGTTCCATCCACTTACTGCCGCTGCGTCCTACGGAGATAATGCAGTTTTTGCAGGTATAGGATGTATTTTTGCAGGTAATCTCATATCCGTCATCGGTTTTTGCGACGGACTCTACCGGTGTATCAAAGAAGAATTCCGCCTTTTCCTTCAAATCCTCATACAGATGCTCCAGAACCACATAGTTGATATCCGTTCCCAGATGCCGGACAGATGCGTCCAGCAGATGCAGGTCGTTCTGCATGCAGATTTTCTTGAATTGTGTGCCGGCGGTAGAATACAGTTTCGTGCCCTCTCCACCATAGCGCATGTTGATGTCGTCCACATAGCGCATCAGGTCGAGAGCCTGCTGTTTTCCGGTATACTGATACAAGGTGCCTCCGAAGGCGTTGGTGATATTGTATTTTCCATCGGAGAAAGCGCCTGCGCCTCCGAAACCGCTCATAATGGAGCAGCTATTGCAGCCGACACAGGACTTGATTTTCTCTCCGTCAATGGGGCAGTGGCGTTTTTCCAGAGAATGTCCCGCCTCAAAGACAGCAAGCTTCAATTCAGGTTTCAGGCGCGTCAGCTCATAGGCAGAATAAATACCGCCGGGACCTGCACCAATGATGATGACATCATAGTTCATGGCAATTCCTCCTTATTTTGTACATTAGCTATCATATCACACCTTCTCTTGTTTTTGCAATTCCTGTATGGTATCCTTGTAGAGAAAAAGAAACAGATGAGGAGAGCGTGATATGAAACTGATTTCCTGGAATGTGAACGGTCTTCGGGCGGTTATGAGCAAAAATTTTATGGAGGATTTTCAAAAGCTGGATGCGGATTTTTTCTGTCTTCAGGAGACGAAGCTGCAGGCGGGGCAGATCGAGCTGGAACTGCCCGGTTATTATCAATACTGGAATTATGCTGAGAAAAAGGGGTATTCCGGGACGGCAATCTTTGCCAAAGAAGAGCCTCTTCAGGTAAGCTATGGAATCGGAATGGAAGAGTACGACCACGAGGGACGTGTTATCACGCTGGAGTATCCGACATTTTATCTTGTGACGGTATATACCCCCAATTCCCAGAGAGAGCTGACAAGGCTGGATTACCGTATGCAGTGGGAGGATGTTTTCAGGGCTTATCTGAACGGACTGGCAGAGAATAAAGGAGTCATTGTCTGCGGAGATTTGAACGTGGCACATGAAGAAATAGACCTTAAGAATCCGAAAACCAACCATAACAATGCAGGCTTTACGGATCAGGAGCGTCAGAAGATGACGGAACTCCTGCAAAGCGGCTTTGTAGACAGCTATCGCTATTTCTATCCCGATACGGAAGGTGTCTACAGCTGGTGGTCCTATATGTTCCAGGCGAGACAGAAGAATGCAGGCTGGCGTATTGACTATTTTCTGGTATCGGAAAATTATAAGGAGCATATGACGGGAGCCGCCATCCATACGGATATTTTCGGCTCCGATCACTGCCCCGTGGAATTGACTGTGGACTAGAGCATTGTAGAGGGCGCAGGGGACGCCGCAGAAGAGATGTTCCTTTCGCCTCCTGCGGCTTGCGGTCCTACTGTGCCAGCCAGCGCATGGCGAAAGCAACAAAGGCTGCAGTGCCCGTGGAAAGAACGGATTCGTCAAAGGTTACCTTCGGGTGATGCTGGGGGAAGGTGTAGCCCTTTTCGGGTTCACCTGCGGCAAGAGCAAGCATCAGAGAGGGAACCGCATGACTCACATAGGCGAAGTCTTCTGAACCGCCGCCGCGTGCCGGTTTGCCGCCGGTCTGCAGGTCTGCCGTTGCAATTACCTTTTCTTTCCCAAGAAGTTCCGTCAGGCAGGTCTTTGCGAAAGCTGCAAGATTTCCGTCATTGACAAGCGTGGGACAGCCACTGCCGAATTCCACCGTTGCCGTAGCGCGGAAGGCCTGGGCAATGGAAGAGGCAATCGCAGTCATGCGTTCCTTTAAGAAGGAACGGGTTTGTTCATCGTAGGTGCGGATGGAACCGCCCAGCTCTGCGGAATCGGCAATAACATTGGAAGCCGATCCGCCGTGCAGGGTGCCGACTGTCAGCACGGCTTCCTCGGAAGCGGACAGTTCGCGCGCATGGATTTCCTGAAGCGCAATCAGGATATGGGCCGCAGCTGTCAATGCGTCAACACCGTTCTGGGGAGCGGAACCGTGGCAGCCCTTGCCCTGTACTTTAATCGTAAAATAATCTGCAGCAGGGGCGCTGACACCGGGCGCACAGATGACAACAGTTCCCGCGGGCATGGGAGACGCAGCGGTCACGTGAATCATGATGGCAGCGTCCGGTTTGGGATTATCCAGCAGTCCGTTTTCCAGCATGTTTTTAGAACCTTCAAAAATCTCCTCGGCAGGCTGGAACATCAGCTTTATCGTGCCGTTTATTTCTTCTTCGTGTGCCTTCAAAAGTTTTGCTGCGCCCAACAGCATGGCGGTGTGCATGTCATGTCCGCAGGCGTGCATGGCGCCTGTTTTGCAGGAAAATTCCACACCGCTTTCCTCCGGAATGGGCAGTGCATCCATATCTGCGCGGAGAAGAAAGGTCTTGCCCTCCTTTTTGTCACCGGCTATGGCAATCAGACCGGCCTTGCCGCAATCCACGGGAGTATAGCCCATCTGCGTAAGTTGTTCCCGCACATATTCTTTTGTCTGTACCAGGTCAAAAGCAACTTCTGCATGCTCATGGAGCCAGCGGCGGTGCGCTACCAGACTGTCCTGTATTTTCTTTGCTTCTTCCAAAATGTGATCCATATCATTACACTCCTTTTTTGTATATTTTTCACACTTTTTCAGGAAAAGTATTCCCAATAAACGGTGAAGCTATTTTACAATGTAAAGGATACTTACATAAATTTGATTATAGCATTTCGGGAGGCTTTTGCAAGAACATAAGCGGTAACAGTTTCAATTGTGACCTTGACTTTGTGTATGTGCTTGATAAAATGAATACAGTACTATTAGATTGTGAATCAAAACAGCATAGAGCAGAAACGGGCAGGAGAAAGATGGACATTCAGAAAATATTGGCGCAGGTGGATGCATTGTTTGAAGAAAACAGAGGAAAGGATGCCGAACAGCTGATGCTGGACAGCATTGCCGGGGCAGTGGAGGAGCAGGACGACAACAGTCTGCTTCAGCTGCTGAATGAGATTCTGGGTTATTACCGTGAGACAAGCCAGAAGGAAAATGTGTATACCTTTGCGGCGCAGGCGATTGCACAGGCACAGCGCATGGGGCTGGAGAATACGATTCCCTTTGCCACCACACTGCTAAATGTAGCAAATGCGTACCGTGCGTGCGGAAATTTGCAGGAATCAGAGGAGTATTACAAACAGGTACAGGAGATTTATGATAAATTGCTTCCGCCGGACAGTATGTTTGTGGCGGGATTGAAGAATAATATGAGCCTGCTGTATCAGGAGATGGGGGAATACGATAAGGCACGGAAAAGCCTGGTGGAGGCCCTTTCAATCGTAGAAAAGCAGGACATGCCCTATGAACTGGGTGTCACTTATGCAAATCTGGCGAGCACCTGTATGCAGTTGAAACAGACAGAGGAAGCACATGAGTATGCAATGAAG
Organism: uncultured Lachnospiraceae bacterium; assembly: GCA_945913255.1. Lineage (GTDB taxonomy): Bacteria > Bacillota > Clostridia > Lachnospirales > Lachnospiraceae > Acetatifactor. The sequence continues at coordinate 13,970 of CAMEDC010000040.1, read as the reverse complement.
GCTGTGAAGGTCTTTCAGGGACATGGCGTGTCTGACAGCCATTATGGGGCAGCGCTGGCAACACTGGGCGCATGCTGTCTGCACGAAAAGAAGTACAGGGAGGCTTATGATTATTACAGGGAAGCCATGACAATCGTAGAAAACAGTTTAGGGCATAACGAGTCCTGGCACAGACTGAAGGAATATGTGGAGGTGTGCAGGAAAGCGATGGAAGAAAATGGCATGAAAGCGAAGAGCATGGAAGATGGCCTTGGATTGAAGTTGTCTTATGAATATTATGAAACCTACGGTAAACCCATGATTGCGGAGAAATTTGCTGCCTATGAGGGCCGGATTGCGGTTGGGCTTGCAGGAAGGGGCTCGGATTGCTTTGGCTATGATGATGAAGCTTCCAGGGATCACGACTGGGGTCCGGATTTCTGTATGTGGGTGACGGATGAGACTTACGAGGAAATCGGAAAAGTTCTGCAGCAGGCGTATCAGGAGCTCCCTGAGGAGTTTCAGGGATACAGACGTGCGCCGCATGTAAACGGGAAAAACCGCAGAGGGGTTATCCGCATATCTGATTTTTTCAAGGGACTTGTGGGTACGGAATCCTTTGAAAAAATAGACTGGAGGAGTGTCGAGGATTATGCGCTGTCAGCAGCGGTAAACGGGAAAGTATTCCGGGATGACGAGGGGATTTTCAGCGCATTCCGTGAGAGGCTGAAAGCCGGATATCCGGAGGAAATCCGCTATCTGAAGCTGGCGGAAAGCATGTCACGGTTTGCACAATGTGCACAATATAATTTTCCAAGAATGTGGATGCGGAAAGATACTCTTACGGCAAAAATGTTGCTTCTGGACGGTGTGAAGGAAGCCATGAAAGTGGCGTATTATTCGGAAAATCAGTATCCGCCTCATGATAAATGGCTGTATCGGGGACTGGAAGAGGGAAGCCGTGTAAGGATTCTGCTTGCAAATCTGGAGCGTGCGCTGGTGAAATTGACAGCAGGAGGCGGGGAGCAGCAGGTAACTGCGGCAGCCGATGGGGCATCCGGGTCCGCAGCTTTCGCGGAAGTTCAGAAGTGTGTGGAAACTCTGGGCGATTTTTTTGCAAGGGAATTGTACAGTAAGGATATCATCAGTGATATTGATTCTTATCTGGACGCCCATAGTGAAGAACTTGTATACAAGGCTTCCCTGGCACGAAAGAGCAATGAGGAGCTTGTGGAGGATATTGCGAAGTTGGAATTCGAGGCCTTTGACAAGGTTCATAACGAGGGCGGAAGAGCCAGCTGCCAGAATGACTGGTTTACCTTTTCCATCATGCGCAAGAGCCAGTATCTGACCTGGAATCGCACCATGCTTCTGCAGTATCTGTATGATTTCCACAGGGAGTACCTGCGTGGACATAATCTGATTGAAGAAAAGTACGGCAGGATGATGGAGAGCACTGCACCGGAACAGTATGAAAAAATCAAGAGCCATTTTCCGGAACTGACGGAGGAAAAAAAGGCGATAATCGAGCAGATCTGCAGTATGCAGGTGAGCTGGATGGAGGCATTCGCGGCGGAATACCCTGCCCTGGCGGACAATGCGCGGAGCATCCACACTTCGGAGGACAATCCCTTCAACACCTCGTATGAGACATATCTGCGGGGAGAAATCGGTACCTATTCCGACAAGATGCTGGAATTATACGGCAGATACATTGTCGGCTATGCCCAGGCGGGAAAAAATCCGGCATACGACATTATGGGGAACAGCGTCAGGATGTACGGCTACAAAGATATCGATGAGGCGGAGAAAAAAACGGCGGAAGCGTTTTAGGCTACTGCCCCTTGACAGTATTTGGCGGATTGCATATGATGAAGATGCAAGAAACCGATTTCAAATATTGTCAGGGGGTCTTTTTATGGACAAAAAAGTTTTGAAAAAAGATTGGAAATTTCATCTGGGAGAGTGTGAGGAAGCCTGGTACAAGGGCTTTGACGACAGCGACTGGAGAGAGGTGACCGTGCCACATGACTGGTCGGTGGAACTGCCCATGAGGAAGGAATATTCCAGCGGAACAGGCTATGCGGCAGGTGGTATCGGCTGGTATCGCGTGCATTTTAAGTTGCCTGAGGAATACAGGGGAAAGGCAGTCAAAGTTGTCTTTGACGGTGTCTACAAGAACAGTCAGGTCTGGTGCAATAGCTATTATCTGGGTAAACGCCCTTATGGATACAGTACTTTTTCCTATGATATTACCTATGCGGCAGCCTTCGGTGAGACGGAGAATGTCATCTGCGTCAAGGTGACCCACACGGATCTTGCGGATTCCAGATGGTTTACCGGAAGCGGCATCACCAGAAAGGTCAGCATCATCTGCGAGGAACCGGTTCATCCGCAAGAATACGGAATTGTGTTCCGGGCGGAGAATATTGAGCCGGAATATAGCGATACCGGGGAACATAGTGTGGGAAACAACACGGAAATTGATATCGAAAACAACGCTGCACATATTTCAGTAAACAATTTTGCAAGGATGGGCAGTGCGGAAATTTCCGTGCGACATAAGCCGGTTCGGACGGAGGGATTGGGTGCAATACCCACGGGAACATCTTCCGTGAAAGATACCTGTGACAATGCAGATTTGAATACAGTCAGAATTCAAACGGTTCTGGAGGACAACGCAGGGAAGGTGGTGCTCACACTGGAGGGAAGTACGACAGTGGAGACTGAATGTACCCTGCATGGCAGACTGGAGCAGGCAATGCTCTGGTCTCCGGAGCAACCTTATCTTTATACCATGAAAACAAGTTATGCGGTGGGAGACGGGGGATTTTACCCGGTGGACGAGCAGAAAGTCGGAATCCGCAGTATTCTCTTTGACCCCGACAGGGGATTTTTCCTGAACGGAAAGGAGACAAAGCTGAAGGGAGTCTGCGTGCATCATGACGGTGGCTGCCTGGGAGCTGCCATGGAACCCGAGGTCTGGCAGCGTCGTCTGCTTGCTCTGAAAGAGTGCGGCTGTAATGCCATCCGATGCAGCCATAATCCGCACATGCCGGAGCTTTACGACCTTTGCGATGCGATGGGCTTTTTCATGATGGATGAGGCCTTTGACGAGTGGGAAAATGCAAAAAACAAATGGTCCACAGGTCACAATGTCTATCCGCCAAAGCATCAGGGGTATTTTGAAGATTTTCCTCAATGGTATGATGCGGATCTGCGCGCCATGGTGCGCCGTGACAGGAATCATCCATCCGTCATTTTATGGAGTATCGGCAACGAGATTGACTATCCCAACGATCCGTACTGCCACCCTTCCTTTGCGGATATGACGGGTAACAACGATGCGAACAAGCCTGCGGCAGAGCGGCAGTATGATGCCAATAAGCCAAATGCGGAGAGGCTTGTCACCATCGCGGCCAAACTGGAAAAAATCGTGCGGGAGGAAGATGACAGCCGTCCTGTGACACTGGCGGCAGCCTTCCCGGAGCTTTCCGCTGAGACTGGACTTTTGAACGGACTGGATGTGGTCGGGTACAATTACAAGGAGCATCTGTACGAAAAGGATCATGCCAGATTTCCGGGAAAGCCTTTCCTTGGCAGTGAGAACGGGCATGGCTGGCAGGCATGGCTGGCGGTGAAGGACAATCCCTATATCAGCGGACAGTTTCTGTGGACGGGAATTGATTACCTGGGAGAATCCAGAGGAGAATGGCCTACCCATGGCTCCGCCGCGGGGATTCTGACCTGTGCGGGAGACAAAAAACCGGAGTTTTACCGCAGAAAGGCATTCTGGCAGGGAGAACCTGTCATTGCACTGGCAACCAGGCGTGTGTCGGATGGCCCAGAGGACTGGTTGCCCATGAATGCACACTGGAATTACAGTGAAGGGGAAGAAATCCTGGTGAAGGTATATTCAAACCTGCCGATTGTAGCTCTGGAACTGAATGGAAAAAGAGTCGGAGAGCTTGCGGCGTACAACGGGGACGGTGCATTCTGTTTCCGTGTGGTGTATGAGCCGGGAACGCTTCGTGCTGTGGGAACTGACGGAGAAGGCAAAAATACGGTTCCCGATGTGGCGGTGTGGGAGGAAGAGCGATACGCTGACAAGACGGGTGCGGTGCATTATACTGCGGAACTTTCTACAGTCGGGGAGGCAAAACGGCTATCCTGTCAAGTCTGGAAGAAGCCGGATGCCCTTAATGGAGAAAGTTGGGAGAAGGCCTCCCGGGATTTCGGCTATCTGTATCAGCTTGAGATGCAGCTTTTGGATGAAAGCAATCAGGTTGTTCGCTGGCAGGAGAAGGAAATTTCCGTGGAGGTTACCGGAGACGGTGTACTTGCGGGACTGGAGAGCGGGAATTTATCTGATGCAACACCGTATTTTGCCGCTGAGCGCATGACCGGCGCTGGGAGGCTTCTGGCGTTTGTACGAAGAACAGGCGCAGATGATATAGGCGTTAAGATTCTCATGGAAGAGAAAATTCTGGAGATCAGACTTTGATTTTCGGAACAAATTCCATGAAACAGACCGGTATTTAGTCCTTGACAGTACTGTCGAAATCACCTATGATGGGAATTAAGAAACCGATTTCAAAGAACATACAAAAATTTGCAGACAGAGAGAGGCGTGGGCACGAAAATGGATTCAGGCAGATCGGTTGAGGGGAAAAATCTGACAATTTATGATATTGCTAAGGAAGCCGGGGTTTCGGCAGCGACGGTTTCCAGAGTACTGACAAATAATGCAAATGTGCGTCCGGAGAAAAAGGAACGCATTCTGAAACTGATTGAAAAATATAACTTCAAGCCAAATGCCATGGCGAGAGGATTGTCCGACACCAAAAGCAAAATTATCGGAATTATTGCGGCAGATGTAAGGAATCCTTTTTATTCGCAGGTGTTTGTTGCCTGTGAGCAGGCGGCGCGAAAACGGGGTTATACAGTTCTTCTTTGCAATTCTCTTGGAGAACGGGAGCTGGAGATGGAACAGCTGGAAATGCTGCACGAACAGCGTGTGGATGCGATGATTCAGCTGGGAGGACGCGTGGATGATCTGGCGTCCGACATAGAGTATGTGGAGCATGTGAACAAGTTGATAAATACCGTACCTATGGTAGTAACCGGCAAACTGGAAGGAACACAGTGCTATCAGGTTCGGATTGATGCCATGAAGGCGATGGAACTTCTAATGGAGCATCTGATTTCCCTGGGTCATGAGAAGATTGCGTTGATTGGCGGTCGTAGAAATGTGCTTTCTACCTATGAAAAATTTTTGCGCTATAAACAGATTTTGGTGAAAAATCAGATTCCTTACCGGGAAGAAATGGTGGCACCAGACGGCTCCTATGACGATTTGACGGCGTATGAGCAGATGAACAACATGCTGGAACAGGAAATTCTTCCCACGGCAGTGATTGCGATTAATGACTTCTCGGCATCCGGCATCATGCGAAGCATTCTGGAACATGGTTATCGGATTCCGCAGGATATTTCTCTGGTAAGCTATGATAATACCTACATTACGGAGTTACTGATGCCGAAGCTCACCAGTGTGGATTATAATTACGAGAAATTCGGAGAGATGCTGGTGGACAGTGCGATTTCGGCGGTGGAGGGAAAAGAAGTTCAGCTTCTGCGTATGGTGGAACCTACTTTGGTTGTCAGGGAAAGCAGCGGGAAGGCAAGAACGGAAACTTCTGACAAGAAAGAGTAATAATTGATACCGATTTCAAAATAAATGGAATAATATATACAAAAGAAGAGGCTGAGATACCTCTTCTTTTTTTGCACATACAAATGGTTGTGCGAAATGCACAAATTAAAAACACATAAACTGTATATACATAACAAAAATGCAATCGGTTTCAAAAATGCACTTGACCAGCAGGTGCTAAAATGCTATATTCAAAATATGAAATCGGTTGCAAAATGTGCAAAATAACAATCATCCGGGAGAACCCCGAAGAGGAGGGTGTGCAATATGTCGAGAGGGACGAAGGCGGCAGCCTTAAAACCGCAGACAAGAAAAATGACATTCTGGCAGAAGGTGTACAAATACAGAGTCTTGCTGTTGATGTGCCTTCCGGCAATCTTGTTTTTCCTGGCTTTCAGCTATGCACCTATGCCCGGTATTTATGTGGCATTTGTAAAGTATAACTATCGGGATGGTATTTTTGGAAGTAAATTTGTCGGACTTCGCAACTTTGAATTCCTGTTTACTTCCGGCAAACTCTTGGAACTGACGCGAAACACAATTCTCTATAATCTGGCTTTCATTATTCTGGGAAATGTGCTGGCAATCTTCGTGGCAATTCTGCTCAACGAGATTCGCTGCAAGTGGTTTAAGAAGGTTTCCCAGACCATGATGTTTCTGCCTTACTTTATTTCGCAGGTTCTGGTAGGCGTCCTGGTTTATAACCTTTTAAATTACGATTACGGTTTTGTAAACAGTATCCTGGTGAACCTGGGACTGGAGAGATGGGGACCCTATTCCGATGCTTCTGTCTGGCCGGTGCTTCTGGTAATCATCCATCTGTGGCAGCAGACGGGGTATAACTCGGTAGTTTATTTCGCAGCCATCATGGGAATTGATGCGGAAATCATCGAGGCAGCAAGAGTGGACGGCGCAAACGGCTGGCAGAAAATCCGTTACATCATTCTGCCGGGTCTGAAACCCACTTTCGTTATTCTACTGCTGTTTGCTTTGGGTGGTATTGTAAAAGGTAATTTCGGCTTATTCTATAACGTGGTGGGTAAAAATCCTCTGCTTTATCCCACGACGGATATTATTGAAACATATGTATATCGTGCCTGCATGACGGATTTCAACTTTGCAACGGCATCTGCGGTAGGTCTCTACCAGTCAGTCATCGGTTTCTGTACGGTTATGGTATGTAATTTCATTGTAAAGAAGATCGATCCTGATTATTCATTGTTCTAAACGGGAGGGCAGAGAGATGGCAAAGAAAGAAAAAGATTATACCATGGAGGGAAGCAAGGTAAAGATTGGCGTTTCCGATATGATTATCCGTGGAATCGGTTATGTGTTTGTTACTTTTTATGCACTCTGTTGTGTATTTCCTTTCCTGGTGATTATAGGAACTTCGTTTACAAGTGAGACGGTTATCCGTGCGCAGGGAGTTCAGCTGATTCCCAAGGAAGCAACGATTAAGGCTTACGAGATGGTGTGCAAGGGAGGGCAGATCTGGTATTCCTACCTCCTTACAATTACGCTGACGGTGTGCGGTACTCTGGTGGGATTGTCCATCATTGCCATGACAGGCTACGCATTGCAGAGAAAGGATTTCCCTTTCCGCAACGCCATATCCTTCTACATATACTTCACCAGTCTGTTTCAGGCGGGACTTGCACCGTATTACCTGCTGATGACGCAGACGTACCATTTGAAGGACAGTTATCTTGCCGTGTTTTTACCTTTGTTGATGTCTCCATGGCTGATTATTCTGATGAAGAACTTCGTGAAATCAATACCGCATGAAATCACGGAGTCCGGCAAGATTGACGGAGCAGGAGACATGAAGATATTTACGGCGTTGATTCTTCCTATGCTGAAGCCGGCACTGGCTACCATAGGTTTGTTCCTGGCACTGGGATATTGGAATGAGTGGTATCAGTCCTCTTTGTTCCTCAGTTCCAAAGTGACAACGGTTCCTCTTCAGTACAATTTGTATAAGGTGGTAAATGAGGTGCAGAGTTTGAAGAATTCCATTGCAGGACAGTATATTCAGTTGTCGGATATTCCGACAGAGAGTTTGAAGATGGCAACTGCTGTCATGGCAACCGGGCCGATCGTGTTCCTGTATCCTTTCGTGCAAAAGTATTTTATCGGCGGCATTACCGTAGGTGCGGTCAAGGGTTAAGGAAAATGAAAACAGAAAATAACTCCCTGGGGAGTTATCCATAAACAAAACAAAATGGAGGGTAAACAATGAAAAAGAAAATGTTAGCAGCTTTGCTGGCAGCAACAATGGTTGCAGGTCTGACTGCATGTGGAAGCAGTGAGACAGGCGGCAAGAGCGGAGGAGATCTCAAGGTTGACACATCCGAGCATGTAAAGATTACCTACATGACAACCGGTGGTAAGCCTACCAACGGCGCTACTGAGGAAATGCTGGCAGAACTGAATAAGATTCTGACCGAGAAGGTAAATGCAGAACTGGAGATTTACTACATCGACTGGACAGATTATCTTTCTGTTTATAATCTGACCCTGGCACAGATGGATGGTACGGTAGATTTGGTTGGTACCGCTTCCGACTGGCTGGATGCGTGGCCCAATGCCAAGAACGGTGCGTTCCTGGAGCTTTCCGAGGATATGCTGAAAACCTATGCACCTAAGACATGGGAAAGCGTTTCTCCTGAGCATTGGGAACTTTGTAAGTACAACGGTGAGATTTATCTGATGCCCGAGGATAATTATGCGCAGTGGACGAACCACGGCTTTGCATATCGTCTCGACTGGGCAAAGGAAGCCGGACTGGCAGATGGTGTAAAGAGCTGGGAGGATTTGACAACCTACTTCCGTTATGTGAAGGAAACTTATCCTGACGTAATTCCTTGGGACTCTGATGGTACCCAGTACGGACAGATGGTTGGCGGATGGGTTACTTCTCATTCCAACTATGTTGCTATCGACGGCCTGAATGCCGGCGCTATGTGGGGCGGCACCAAGGATGACCTTTATACCGTATATTCCCCTTATGTAACCGATACAGACTCTCTGGTTGAGTTTGCAAAGATGATGAAGGAATGGGATGAAATCGGTGTCTGGAAGACAGACGTGCTGAACAACACTGCTTCCGATAACAGAGAGGATTATAAGATCGGACGTGTTGCTGCCGAGCAGCATCATACCCAGACCTGGACCGACCTTTGCTCTCATAAGGCAGGCTATACAATCTATGATGATGATCCGGACGCTGAGACAGGCTTCTTCTACTTCGGCGAAGAGACTGGTAATGTTGTAGCACTTTCTATTACTCACGGTGCAATGGCGGTTTCTGCAGCCAGCAAGAATCCTGAGAGAGCTCTGATGGTTTATGATTTACTGAGAAATGATCCTGATTGCTACAAGCTGATTAACTATGGTATCAAGGGCAAACAGTGGGATACCGATGAAAGCGGTATGAGAATCCAGCCCGCTTCCTACAATAAGGATACCGATTCCATCACCACAAACTACTGGTGGGGACGTAACGACGACCTGGAAATCAAGGATGCAACCATGAACTGGGATGCCATCGACAAGATGTATGCAGAGTATGACAAGATTAAGATTGACTATCCTTACGGACAGTTTGTACCTGAAGTAGATAACATTCAGGCAAAGATTAACAACATTTCCGAAATTCATACCAACTACATGAAGCAGATTGCTTTCGGTAAGTATCAGGGAACCGCTGAGGAAATCGTTGCTGAATATCAGAATGCTCTGAAGGCAGCAGGTATCGATGAAGTAACCGCAGAATTACAGAAGCAGTTTGATGCGCTGTATAAATAAGTTGTAAAATCCGAATTTCTGGTGTAAGCTGAGAATCGGTATCGGGGGAGTGCTGAGGCTTGGAAAGGAACAGGACTCCCCTTTCTATACCCAAAAAGACATGCCGCGTGGGTGCGGCGGAAGCGAGGAAACATGAAAACCTTTGAAATCAGAGATAATTTCTATATAGATGGAGAATCTGTGCAGATTATCTCAGGTGCATTTCATTACTTCAGAACGGTTCCCGAATATTGGAGAGACCGTCTGGAAAAGTTAAAAGCTCTGGGATGTAACACTGTAGAGACATATATCCCCTGGAACATGCATGAGCCGGAAAAGGGAGAATTTCATTTTGAAGGTATTCTGGATATTGAGCGCTTTATCGGATTGGCTCAGGAACTTGGGCTGTATGTGATTATCCGGCCTTCACCATACATCTGCGCTGAATGGGAATTTGGCGGTCTGCCGGCATGGCTGCTCCGAGAGGATGGCATGAAGCTGCGCATCAACTATCCACCCTTTATGCGTCATGTGGAGGAATACTATAAGGTGCTAATTCCGAAACTGGTTCCCTGGCAGTTTATGAACGGTGGTCCTGTCATTATGATGCAGGTGGAGAATGAGTACGGCTATTACGCAAATGACAACACTTATCTGGAAGCAATGCGGAAGCTGATGACAGACAATGGAGTGCAGGTACCGCTCGTGACATCCGACGGACCTTTCCCGGAGAGCCTGAATGCAGGGAAGCTGCCGGGCGCACTGCCTACCGGTAACTTTGGCTCCAGAACCGAGGAGCGTTTTGAAGTATTGAAAAAATACACAGACGGCGGACCTTTGATGTGTACGGAATTCTGGGTCGGATGGTTTGATCACTGGGGTAACGGTGGTCATATGCGGGGTAACCTGGAGGAAAGCGTCAAAGATCTGGACAAGATGCTGGAACTGGGGCACGTGAATATTTATATGTTCGAAGGCGGCACAAACTTTGGTTTTATGAACGGTTCCAATTACTATGATGAGCTGACTCCGGATGTCACCTCCTACGACTATGATGGAGTGCTTACCGAGGATGGACAGATTACCGAGAAATACCGCAGATACAGAGAGATTATCGGTAAGTATACGAAGCTACCGGAGGTGGAGCTTTCGACAAAAATTGTGCGGAAAGCGTATGGTACGCTGGAGGTTAAGGAGAAGGTAAGCCTGACCTCGACGCTGGAGTCCTTAAGCAGCTGCAGGGAAAGTATTTATCCGCAGTCAATGGAAAAGCTGGGGCAGAATTACGGCTATATTCTCTATCGCACCACCCTTAACACAGAGGAAGAACTCGGAAAAATCAGACTCTGGGGTGCCAACGACAGAGCCAATATCCTGGTGGATGATAAGCCTGTGCTGACGCTTTATGACAGAGAGCTTCTGGAAGAGCATGAACCGAAGCTTCCTATTGATAAAGGGGCAAGAATGGATATCCTTGTGGAAAATATGGGACGTGTCAATTTCGGCCCCCGCATGGAAATGCAGAGAAAGGGAATTGACCACTGTGTCCAGATCAATGGGCACATGCACAACCAATGGCAGCAGTATCCACTGCCTCTGGATCATATCGAGAAGGTGGACTTTGGCGGAGCATATCTGCCGGGGACTCCTGCCTTTTATCGATTTGCATTTACGGCAGAAGAAATCGGAGACACTTTCCTGGAACTGGAAGGCTGGGGAAAGGGCTGCGTTTTCGTGAACGGATTTAATATAGGAAGATTCTGGGAAATCGGACCTCAGAAGAGATTATATATTCCGGCACCACTTTTGAAAATCGGTGAAAACGAAATCATTGTCTTTGAAACAGAGGGAAAGACAACGGGAAAAATTGCATTGAAGGATGAACCGGATATTGGATAAATAATTTGCACATACTAGAATCGGGCAGGAAAACCTGCCCGATTTTTTGCAGACCCTGACGAGCCGGATACTTTATCTGTATGAATAAATATTCTGCGAATGGAGCAGGAATGCAATGAAGCAACATTTTTTTGTTTGAATTGAGTTAGTTTGAAAGGAGTATGTGTGAGTATGGATATGAACGGAACAAACGGAATTGCATCAGACAACTATGGACTGACGGATATCCCTCTGGGATTTGGCTTCGCACTCGCCATGAATGAACCGGCGATGGGAGCCTACGCATCACTTACAGAGACAGAAAAAGAGCATCTGATTATGAGATGCCGGGATGCAAAATCCAAGGAAGAGATGCAGCGTATTGTGGATTCTCTGGTGACAGACAGAAGCATACTGTCCTAATACCAGCCTCCGTCTATTGTGATAATCTGTCCGGTCATGTAAGAAGGGGCATTGGCTGTCTGCCAGATGAGTTGTGCCACTTCCTCGGGCTGTCCCAGCCTGTCGGCCGGAATTTCTTCCCGGAGAGCATTCATATCTTCCGGGGAGAGACAGTTGTTCATGGCGGTATGGATGACACCGCAGGCAATGGCATTGACCTGAATATTGCTGGGAGCGAGCTCCTTGGCAAGTGCTCTTGTGAAAGCGTTCATGCCGCCCTTGGAGGCAGAGTAGGCTACTTCCATGGAGGCACCCTGTGTTCCCCAGACAGAGGATACGTTAATGATTTTACCGCTGTGTTTTTGCAGCATCAGAGGAATTGCGGCCCGACAGGTGTAAAAACAGGAGTCAAGATTGACGGACATAATGCGATGCCACTCTTCTGCTGACATATCCGACAGAAGACCGATGTGTGCAATGCCTGCGTTGTTGACAAGGACATCCAGCGAGGAGATGTCAGAAAAAAGGTTTTGCACATCCGATTCACTTCCCATGTCGGCGCGAACCGCGCGGCAGGAAACAGCATATTTTGCATGCAGGGTATCGGCCAGCTGCTGTAAATCTTCCATAGAATTGCTGCAGGTGAGAATCAGATTATAATGTTCTTTTGCAAAAAGTTCCGCGGTTGCCAGCCCGATTCCCCGGGATGCTCCGGTAATCAGGGCAGTTTTTGTAGGTAGATTCATATCAGGCTCCTTCTGGTGACTATCGTAATGAGTTGCTTTCAGTTTAGCACAAACGATGGATATCCTCAACTTGCTTTTCCTTATGGAAGCTGTTACAATTTTATCATCGGTTATGAAATGGCGATAGAATGATAACGAGAAAAATTGCGGTAATGGAAAAATTGGATTACAGAAAAGAGGACAAAGGATGTACGATTTGATAATTATCGGTTCCGGCCCTGCAGGACTTTCTGCTGCGGTGTATGGAAAAAGAGCAGGATTGAAACTTCTGGTTTTGGAGAAAGCACCTATGAGCGGCGGACAGGTTCTGAATACCTACGAGGTGGACAATTATCTGGGAATGCCCGGAATCAACGGGTTTGATATGGGAATGCAGTTTCGTGCTCATGCAGATAAGCTGGAGGTGGAATTTAAAGAGGCGGAGGTGACCGCTCTTGAGGATAAAGGAGACAGAAAAGTAGTTTGCACAACAGAAGAAGAACTGGAGGCAAAGACAGTCATTCTTGCTGCGGGTGCAGTGCATGCGCATCTTGGCGTTCCCGGGGAAGAGGAATTGAGCGGTATGGGTGTGTCTTATTGCGCAACCTGTGACGGTGCCTTTTTCAGAGGAAAGACAGTGGCGGTAGTCGGCGGTGGAGATGTGGCATTGGAAGACGCCATTTATTTGGCACGTACCTGCGAAAAAGTCTGGCTGGTTCACAGGAGGGATGAACTTCGGGGGGCAAAGGTTCTTCAGGAGGAACTTATGGGTCTTCCCAATGTGGAAGTGCTGTACAGTAGCGTGGTAGAAGAAATCTGTGGAGAGGACGCGGTGGAGAGCCTTCGAATCAAGAATGTCAGGAATGGGGAAATTTCCAGACTTCCCGTATCGGGAATCTTTATAGCGGTAGGCATTCATCCTGAGACAGAACTCGTACAGAAACTGACTGCATGTGATGAAGGCGGTTATGTGCTGGCGGGTGAGGATTGTGCCACACAGGTACCGGGGCTGTTTGTGGCGGGGGACATCCGTAAAAAGCCGATTCGCCAGATTGTGACGGCGGTTGCCGATGGCGCCAACGCTGCTACATCAGCAGCAGCGTTTTGTAATTCTTAAGTTTTATGAAAGAAAACAAAATATTTGTTACAAAGGGATTTCGGAAAATGAAATCCCTTTTTTGATGAAATAGAGCCGGAAAAGCTTGAAAATAAAGGGATTTTTGAAAAACTTCCAATTCCATCCAGCTGTTGACAAATGTAAAGAAAAGTGTTATATTTTTTAACGGATGTAATAAATTTGTAATATATCACATCTATAAAAAAAACAAGCGCTCGCAGCGCGAGCATTTGTTTTTTATAGATGTGATAACGACAAAATCAGAGAGTGCGAAGCACGACGCAACGCAGTTGCGGATTTTGGAGTGAGGAAGACAAAATCAGAGAGTGCGAAGCACGACGCAACGCAGTTGCGGATTTTGGAGTGA
>CAMEDC010000039.1 GCA_945913255.1 uncultured Lachnospiraceae bacterium | reverse complement strand
AGATAGAGAGAGATGTCTGGAAGATAAATCAGTGTTCGGTTTTGAAGGTACAAGACCTTCAGTGATCCTCGATAGCTCAATGGTAGAGCACTCGGCTGTTAACCGAGTTGTTGTAGGTTCGAGCCCTACTCGGGGAGTTAAGCTCTAAATTCTTTCACCGGAGAATTCGAACAAATGCTGCCGGAAAAAGACACGGCTCCATGGTCAAGCGGTTAAGACATCGCCCTTTCACGGCGGTAACACGGGTTCGATTCCCGTTGGAGTCATTTACTAATGAGTATGTGCATATAATATCATATATGGTGCGATAGCCAAGTGGTAAGGCCCCGGTCTGCAACACCGTTATCGCCGGTTCAAATCCGGCTCGCACCTCTCTGAAACCTGAAAGTGTTCTTTCAGGTTTTTTTGCTTACTGATACCGTTGGATAATATATAAATTTTTTTGGGGGATATTGATATGTTGGAAATTCAAAAAGCATTACCTGAAGAAGTAGGGATTTCTTCCGAATCAATTTTAAAATTTCTGAAACGGTTGGATATGCAGAATATTCCCATGCACAGTGTGCAAATCATGCGCAAGGGAAGGCTTGTGTTTGAGGGATATTATGCTCCCTGCCGAAAAGGCGAACTTCATCGTATGTTTTCGGTCACGAAAAGTTTTACGTCCATGGCAGTCGGGAAATTGGAGGAAGAGGGATATATCTCGCTGGATGATCCGATTATTAAGTACTTTCCGGAATTTGATTCTGAAAATGTACATCCATGGGTCAGGGGGACAACCATTCGCAATATGCTGGAAATGCGTACTTGTCACTCTTTTACTACATACAAGGCCGATTTTAACAAAAACTGGGTGGAAAGTTTTTTTGCTGCAACTCCGAACCACAAGCCCGGGACGGTTTTTCACTATGATACATCTTCCTCACATACCTTATGTGCATTGGTGGAAAAATTAACAGGTCAGCCTATGCTGGAATATCTGAAAGATAAGGTTTTGCGTGAGATTGGATTCTCTGAAGAGTCCTATATCTTAAAAGATCCCTTTGGCACTTCTATGGGAGGAAGCGGATTGATGGCAACACCGGAAGATTTACTACGCTTTGGCATTTGGTTAATGCAAAGGGGAGAAATCAACGGGAAGCAGCTGATTAGCAGAAAATATTTGGAGAAAGCTACAACCTGTCAGGTGGAAAACATGGTAAAAGGACCAACTGTATCAGAATGTCAGGGCTATGGATATCAGATATGGATGGGTCAGCATGAAAGCATTATGTGCCTTGGAATGGGAGGACAGTTGGTTCTCTGTTATCCAAAGCAGGAGCTTCTGTGCGTGACGACTGCGGACACGCAGGGAATTGGCGGCGGAAATCAGTTTATTATGGATTGCCTGTATGAAGAAATTTTATCACGACTTTCTGAAGTACCTTTGGAGATAAACGGGTTGGATGGAGAAGATTTGCAGAATTATACAAAACAGATGCAAATCAGACCGTTAAGCTATGTCAGGGGAAAGAAATGCACACAGATTCAGAATCAAAAGGTAAATGGCAGGAAATACGCATTTGAAGATAATTTACAGGGTTTTCAGGAAATGTCCCTCAAGGTGGAAACATCCGGTGAAGGTGTTCTGACATTTGTCCTGAAAGGCAATAGTTATCATTTTAACTTTGGTTATGAAAAGGTACAAACAGATTGCTTCCCGATACATGAAATGCGTTGTGCTTCCAGCGGGATGTGGCTGGATGAAAATACATTTTATATCCGGACTCTACTGCTGGATACAGCCTGCGGTTCTATTCACTTTCAGCTTTTCTTTGGTGAAGATGATTTGACAGTTTTTATGAAAAAGGATGATGAATTGCTATTCAGTGAATTTACAGGCCATATTTATGGGAAAGCTGCGGAATCCTAAAGAAAAAAGGTTAGCTGCAGGCTGCTCAGAGGATAAAGGAGCCTGCAGTTTTGACTTAGAGTTGAGAAAACACTTCACCGATAGGAGCCTGAATCAGCAAATCAGCATGGGAATCTCTGGGAGTGGGAGCCTTATTGATAACAACCAGCTTATCTCCTTTAAAGTAATCGATCAGACCGGCAGCGGGATACACAGCCAGAGAGGTACCGCCGATAATGAGCACATCCGCTTCATGAATAAAATGAACGGCATCGTTTATGGTTTTCTGATTCAGACCTTCTTCATAAAGTACAACATCCGGTTTTACGGGACCGCCGCATTTTTGACAAGTTGGAACATCGGTTGATTGCAGGATGTAATCCATGTCATAGAACTGTCCGCAGTTTTCACAGTAGTTGCGAAGGACGGAACCGTGAAGCTCCAGAACAACCTTACTGCCGGCTGCCTGATGCAGACCGTCAATGTTTTGCGTAATAACGGCACGGAGCTTTCCGCGCTGTTCCAGCTCGGCCAGCTTAAGGTGCGCAGCGTTTGGTTTCACGTCTGTAAAAAGCATTTTGTTCCGATAAAAACGGAAAAATTCTTTTGGATTCCGGCGATAAAAAGTATGGCTGAGAATGGTCTCCGGCGGGTAGTCATACTGCTGATTATAAAGTCCGTCAACACTTCTGAAATCTGGTATTCCGCTTTCGGTGGAAACTCCGGCACCACCGAAGAAGACGATATTGTCATAGGTATCTACGATTTTTTTCAGTTCGTTTATTTCTTTTTGAAAATCTTTCATATTTGTTCCCCCATGTCCGCTTCGGCTGACGTTGATTCAATGTTTACAAGGAACTATCAAACTTTCTCTCGTTCTACCTTTTGCCTTGATTAATTTTATTGTAGCACAAATCCCTTCATTGAAAAGAGAAAGTTAGAAAATCTTAAGAATCATGCAGCTGGGAAATATTGAGGAAGCCGGGTTGTTTGTGTTATAGTGAGTTAAGGTAATGTTCTTTTCGAGATTATTCGCTGGAATGGACGCATGATACATAAAAAATCAAAAAATACTGTCCAATTTATAATTTCAATTTTTGTGACCAGTATATTTTGAGTGTTTATGCGATAGAAGACGAATAATATGAACAAAAATACTGGTGATTTGTTTTTATAAATATATCTGGCACGTATTTTCGGGAATGATAAAGCTATAAATTGTCTGAGGAAGGTATTTGCATACTGGCGAGTTCAAATGTTTTTGGAGTGTAGGCAGTATCTCAGAAAATAATTCATTTTCTGAACATAGAATTTTTGAAAATAAACTGTCGGAGAAAGAAAAAATGAAATCTGACCAGTATTTTGAAAGATTAGTCGAAAAATCGTTATTGATGAAATATTTATAGGATAGATGATAAGTAAGAAAAAGGAAGAATTGAATAAGAATAAGGAAAAAGTGGGTAAGAGTAAGGAAGAAGTGAGTAAGAGTAAGGAAAAATTGATAAATATTAAAGAAGAAATGAAATCAGGAAGAACAAAACCGGAAGCGAGAAGAAAAGGATTAAAATACAGGGGAGAAAGACGGGAAGCAAGTAGAGAAAGACTAAAAAAGAGAATATCACCATGTGCTCTGATTTTTTGCTTAATGGGCGTTCTTTCTCTATGTTACTGTTTGGCAATTCTTTTTTGCGGTTTTGGTACATATTTCTTCCTGGTATGGGGAGTAATCGGTTTGTTTTGCCTTGCCGTAGGCTGGCTGGTAAGCAGGAAAAGCAGGGTGGAGAGAATCCCAATTTGGATAAGGAAAACGTCACTTACTGTATTTGGACTAGGACTGCTGGTATTTTTGGTTATAGAGGGGCTGATTTTTTCTGAATTTCATGCTTCAGCGAAAGGAGGAGCGGATTACGTGATTGTCCTTGGAGCGCAATGGAAGGAGAATGGTCCAAGCGAGTTGCTGCGCAGGCGATTGGAAAAGGCGATTGTTTATTTGAAGGAAAATCCCGATACCAAAGTAATTGTGTCCGGAGGCCAGGGCACAAATGAACCTGTCAGCGAGGCGGCGGGCATGAAGAAATATCTGATGAATGCCGGGATTGCGGAAGAACGGATTATGACAGAGGAACAATCTTTTAATACGGAAGAGAATCTGCGTTACAGCAGTCGGTTCCTGAAAAAAGAAGAGGACAGCGTGGTGTTGGTGACGAATAACTTTCATATGTACCGTGCGTTGAAAATCGCAGAAAAGCAGGGATATTCCCAGATGGAAGGATTGGCGGCATCTTCTGTTGCGGGATTTTTGCCAAACAATCTTCTGCGGGAATTCTTGAGTGTGTTAAAGAATTTTGCAGTGGGTAATTTATAGCATAAAAATGAATGCCGGACATAATGTAAGATGTAAAATTGTGTATCATTGGGATGTAGTAGCGGAGCAGAATCGGAAAGATTGCGGATTGACGAAAACCGAAGAGATAAAGGACGGATAGGAAAGGCAGGATAAAAATGGAAATTAATGTTGGAGATATTTTGAAATTAAAAAAACAGCATCCTTGCGGAAGCCATGAGTGGGAAGTATTACGAGTTGGAGCGGACTTCCGAATTAAGTGCAGAGGCTGCGGACATCAGATAATGATTGCTAGGAAGCTGCTTGAAAAGAATATCAAAGAAATTTTATAAAATATGGCGTAAAGTCGGGAAAAATAAGGCATAAATTCAAGAAAACACTTGAAATATCAAGCGTTTTATGTTATCATGTTAATTCGTGATGAATCAAATTCCTTGCTCGTGTTTGTAACGCGGGCCAGAGACCAAAAGGAGGTAACAACAATGAACAAGTATGAATTAGCGATTGTTGTCACGGCTAAAATCGAGGATGAGCAGAGGGCAGAAGTTGTCGAGAAGTGCAAGGCTCTGATCGAGAGATTTGGCGGTACAGTGACCAACGTTGACGATTGGGGCAAGAAGCGTCTTGCTTACGAAGTTCAGAAGATGAAGGAAGCTTACTATTACTTCATCAGCTTCGACGCAGAGAGCACTGTTCCGGCTGAAATCGAGAGTCGTGTTCGCATTATGGACAACGTCATCAGATACTTAGTCGTTAGACAGGATGAGGCTTAATTAGAAAGCGAGAAGTGTAATATGAATAAAGTAATTCTTATGGGACGTTTAACAAGGGATCCTGAGGTGAGATATTCTCAGGGTGCAAGCCAGACTGCAGTTGCACGTTTTTCCGTTGCAGTAGACAGAAGATTTAAGCGTGACGGTGAACCTGACGCTGATTTCTTTAACTGCACCTGCTTTGGAAAACAGGCTGAGTTTGTTGAAAGATACCTGCACAAGGGTACTAAGGTGGTTTTGAGCGGAAGAGTTCAGAACGACAATTATACCAATAAGGATGGACAGATGGTTTACAGTGTCCGCATCATGGTAGATGAAATCGAGTTTGCAGAGAGCAAGAACGCAGCCGGCGGTAACGAGGGTGGTTACAATAACGGTGGTTACGCAGGCGGTGGAAACAGTGCTCCTGCAGCTTCCGGTGCAGGCGACGGTTTTATGAACATCCCTGACGGTATTGATGAAGAATTACCGTTTAACTAAGTTTGATTAAGTGAGATAGGAGGCATTGATATGGCTTACAATAAAGCAGCAGAAAAATCCGATGCACCCATGAGAAAAAAGGGCGGCATTCGCAGAAGAAAAAAGGTTTGCGTATTCTGTGGCAAGGATAATGTAATTGATTACAAGGATACCAATAAGCTGAAGAGATACGTTTCCGAGAGAGGAAAAATTCTTCCTCGTCGTATTACCGGTAACTGTGCAAAGCATCAGAGAGCACTGACTGTAGCTATCAAGAGAGCTCGTCACATTGCATTGATGCCGTACGTTCAGGACTAAACTTTTTACCCTGGCTGAAAAGCCAGGGTTTTTCTTTTGCTTTAGGTGTAATTCTACACAACATCCCTTGTTTTGACAAATTAAATT
This sequence comes from uncultured Lachnospiraceae bacterium, assembly GCA_945913255.1. Lineage (GTDB taxonomy): Bacteria > Bacillota > Clostridia > Lachnospirales > Lachnospiraceae > Acetatifactor. Next base: position 22,470 of record CAMEDC010000039.1, on the reverse strand, counting down.
GTGGCATCCCGTGAATATATTTGGTATAATGTACGTTAAGGGCAGAGTCAAAGTCATGCCCGGAGTACCCTGTGCTTGCACAGAGGGTACCCCGGGCATGACCTTGACGAGCGAAGCGAACGAGGAACGCGAAGCGTTTCGAGTGTCTGCCCGTCGGGAAAGGACGAGCGAAGCGAACGAGGAACGCGAAGCGTTTCGAGTGTCTGCCCGTCGGGAAAGGACGAGCGAAGCGAACGAGGAACGCTGTTCATCTGGTTAATAGCACGTTTTTGCTATGGGGTGCATGCATATGAAAAAGAGGATTAAGTTAAAGGGTCGTATAAAGACATATATTCAGTTTTGTATTTACCTTGGGATATTATTATGTGTGGTTGATGTTGCCATGTTTATGATTGATGTCCGCGCAGGTGCACTCCTAGCCGGATATACGGTACTCTATTTTGCAATAACGCTTTCACGTTATTTCTATAATAAGACCATCATCATGAATGAACTGGTCAGCTTTGCCACTGAATATGGTCAGATTCAAAGAAAGCTGCTGCGTGAGTTGGAATTGCCTTATGCACTGCTGGATGACTCTGGAAAAGTGATATGGACCAATGTAGCTTTTGAGTCAGTGGTGCATCAACCGAAAGGTTATAATAAATCAATTACATCGTTGTTTCCTACACTTACCCGTGATCGTCTGCCGGATGATAGTGGTGTGGATGAAGCTCAGTACGAATTGGAGTATGAAGGAAATGAGTTTATTGCCAAGTTCAGAAAAATATCTCTGAAAGAGATGGCTGAACACAGTGATATGATAGATGCAAAGGACTATAACGGCTATTTGATTGCAGTTTATCTCTTTGATGAGACGGCTTTGCATATTGCTCTGCAGGAGGTTGATGACCAGAGCCTTGCAGTCGGTATGATTTATTTGGACAACTACGAGGAAGCACTGGAGAGTGTGGAAGAGGTTAGGCGTTCTCTTTTGATTGCGCTTATTGATCGAAAGGTTAATAAATACATTTCCGGTTTTGATGGAATCTGCAAGAAACTGGAGAAGGACAAGTATCTTGTTATTATGCGTAAGAAAGCAATTGCACAGCTGCAGGAATCCAGATTTGATTTGCTGGAGGACGTAAAAACTGTCAACATTGGTAATGAAATGGCAGTGACGCTGAGCATCGGTGTGGGTCTGGACGGACTGACCTATGCGCAAAACTATGAATTTGCCAGAAATGCCATTGACCTGGCTTTAGGTCGAGGTGGAGATCAGGCTGTGATTAAGACACCGGAGAGCATCACCTATTATGGAGGAAAGAGCCAGCAGGTGGAGAAAAATACCCGTGTGAAAGCCCGTGTAAAAGCCCATGCGCTTCGTGAAATTATTACCAGTAAAGATCTGGTGCTGGTGATGGGACACAGGATGCCGGATGTGGACAGCTTTGGCGCTGCAGTGGGCATTTACAGAATCGCCCAGACTTTGGGCCGTAAGGCGCATATCGTTCTGAATGAGGCAACTCCGGCAATCGCACCGATGGTGGAACTGTTCCAGAATAATCCGGAATACGAAGAGGATATGATTATCAATAGCACACAGGCGATTGAAGCGGCAAGCAGCAATTCAGTTCTGGTTGTTGTGGATGTGAATAAACCTTCCATTACAGAGTGTCCTGATTTACTGCGCTTTTGTAAGTCCGTTGTAGTACTTGACCATCACAGGCAGGGAACTGAGACAATAGAGAATGCAACGCTGTCTTATGTGGAGCCATATGCTTCCTCTTCCTGTGAGATGGTATCTGAGATATTGCAGTACACTTACGACAATATTAAAATACATACAGAAGAAGCAGATTGTATGTATTCCGGTATTATGATAGATACCAACAATTTCATGACAAAAACAGGTGTCAGAACTTTTGAGGCGGCAGCGTTCCTAAGACGGAACGGAGCGGATGTTACGAGAGTCCGTAAGCTGTTCAGGGAGGATGCTCTGGAATATAAGGCAAAGGCTGATGCAGTCAGTCAGGCTGAAATCTATAAACAATATTTTGCAATTTCTGTGTGTACGGCAGATGATTTGCCAAGTCCTACCATCATTGGCGCGCAGGCAGCAAACGAACTTTTGAATATCAAGGGAATTAAGGCCAGCTTTGTGCTGACAGATTATCAGGGGAAAATCTATATCAGCGCCCGTTCAATCGATGAAGTAAACGTACAGATTATCATGGAACGTATGGGAGGCGGCGGACATATGAATACCGCTGCGTGTCAGATGGAAGGAATGGGACTGATTGAAGCAATCGGTGCTTTGAAGCGCACGATTGATGTGATGCTGGAAAATAATGAGATTTGAGCCATACAGGCGATAGAAAGGATTTGATGAGATGAAGATTATTTTATTACAGGATGAGAAGAAGCTTGGCAAAAAGGGTGATATTATCGAAGCTAGCGAAGGATACGCAAGAAACTACATTTTGCCGAAAAAGATTGGCGTGGAAGCGACACCTAAAAATTTGAACGATTTGAAACTCCATAAGGCAAATGATGACAAGATTGCAAAGGAGCAACTGGATGCAGCAAAAGCACTGTCGGCAGAGCTGGAGACAAAACAGATTGTGGTGAAAATAAAAGCGGGTGAGGGAGGCAAGGCATTTGGTTCCGTTTCCTCAAAAGAAATTGCTGTTGCCTGCAAGGAGCAGCATAATATTGAGATTGATAAAAAGAAACTTGTACTGCCGGAAGCATTAAAAAACTTCGGATCTTATGAAGTGGCTGTAAAGCTGCATCCTCAGGTAACCGGTAAAGTAACAGTGAAGGTTGTAGAAGCCTGAAGATGTGAAGACAGATGAAAGAGGTAGGAATACATGCCTGCTATGGAAGAAAATGTACTAAAAAGAATACTGCCCCATAGCGTGGAGGCAGAGCAATCGGTAATTGGTTCCATGATTATGGACAGAGAAGCAATTGTTGTGGCCTCTGAGCTGATTTCCGGGGAAGATTTTTATAATAAGCAATACGGTATTCTCTTTGAAACAATGGTTGAACTGAATGATGAGGGAAGCCCGGTAGATTTGGTAACTTTGCAGAACCGGTTGAGAGAAAAGGATGTACCACCCGAAGTCAGTAGTCTTGAATTTGTCAGGGAATTGATTACGGCAGTACCAACTTCAGCTAATATAAAGTACTATGCAAATATTGTGGCAGAAAAAGCCACACTGAGGAAGTTAATCAAACTGAATGAAGAGATTGCCAATACCTGCTATGCAGGGAAGGAGAGTCTGGAATACATACTGGATGACACTGAAAAAAGAGTCTTTCAGCTGGTGCAGAAGCGCACAACGGATGATTTTGTCCCAATTCGAAAAATTGTTATGAATGCCATGGACAAGATTGAGACGGCAGCTAAGAATAAAGGAAGTGTGACTGGTATTCCCACCGGATTCATCGATCTGGATTACAGAACGGCCGGAATGCAGCCTTCTGACTTGATTCTTGTTGCAGCACGTCCGTCCATGGGTAAGACGGCTTTTGAATTGAATCTGGCACAGTATATGGCATTTAAGAAGAATCTGACGGTAGCACTGTTCAGTCTGGAAATGAGTAAGGAGCAGCTTGTTAATCGTATGTTTTCACTGGAATCCAGTGTGGATGCGCAAAAGCTTCGTATTGGCCAGCTGAATGACCAGGAATGGGAGAGACTGATAGAGAGTGCCGGGACGATTGGAAAATCCAATCTGATTATTGATGATACGCCCGGTATCAGTATCGCAGAGCTTCGTTCCAAGTGCCGGAAATACAAGCTGGAACATAATCTTTCCATTATTATGATTGACTATTTACAGCTGATGACAGGAAGTGGCAGAAGTGAGTCAAGGCAACAGGAGATTTCTGATATTTCACGTTCTCTGAAAGCACTGGCAAGAGAACTGAATGTCCCCGTGGTTGCTCTGTCCCAGCTTTCGCGGGCAGTGGAACAGAGACCGGATCACAGACCGATGCTGTCGGATTTACGTGAATCGGGAGCAATTGAGCAGGATGCCGATGTGGTAATGTTTTTGTATCGTGATGATTATTATAATCACGATTCGCCCGACAAGGGAATCTCGGAGGTTATTATTGCAAAACAAAGAAACGGTCCAATCGGTACGGTAAAATTGGCATGGCTGCCGGAATATACCAAGTTTGCAAATCTGGAGCACAGAAAAGAGGATTTTTAATATTATATGCAACAATACGAAAGAGAATGAGCGAGAAAGCTTGTTCTCTTTTTTGATTATAAAAAATGATTTATAGGGAAAGGAGAAGCAATGAGCAATTTTTTATTTATTTCTGAAGCTGCAAAAGAAGTCAAAGTGGAAAGCCACGTACTGCGATACTGGGAGGAAGAACTGCATCTTCCGATTAAGAGGAATGAGCTTGGACATCGTTATTATACGGAGGAAGATGTCGAGCGCTTTAAGCAGATTAAAAGCATGAAAGAGAGGGGCTTGCAGTTGAAAGCGATTAAAATGATTCTGAAAGACGGAAAACTGGATGTGATTACAGCGGAGGAAGCAGAACAGCAAAATGCATCGAAAGGATTGCCAAGAGGAGATAAGTTTAAGATGAGTGCAGACCCGGAACGGGAAGATAACCAGGAGATGCAGACAATTCCGGAACAAGGTGCACCGGAAGGGGAGAGCAACTGTGAGAGAAAGGGCGGGCTGGCAATTGATATTATTCCAAACAGGCAGTCACAGGTAGTCCAGGAAAACAGGGAAGAAAAATCCAGAAGGCTGCAATGGCTGCTGCAGCAGATGATAAGAGAGACCTTACAGGAAAACAATGGAGAGTTATGTAAGGAAATCAAAGAGAGCGTGGTGAAAGAGCTGGACTATCAATTCCGTATGCAGGAGGAACGGGAAGAAGCTCGTGACAGGTTGATGGCACAACGCGACGAAGAACATTATAAAAAGATGGACGAGCTGTTGAGGAAAAAAAGCAAGGCAACATTTGGAATTGGGAAGAAAAGAAAAGGCACCCCATAGGGATGCCTTAAGCCTGCATAATAGCTGATGCTCTATTTGACTGTCAGAGACTTAGTCTTCGCTGATTGCGCCAACAGGGCACTGTCCTGCGCAGGAACCGCAGCTGATGCACTTATCTGCATCGATTTCGAACTTACCGTCTCCCATGCTGATTGCACCAACAGGACACTGAGCCTCGCATGCACCACAAGCTACACAAGCGTCGCCAATTACAAATGCCATGATTTCATCCTCCTTGCTATTTGATAGAAAATTATCAATATCGTACTTATTGTAATATAAAAGATGCATTATTACAAGTTTTATTTCTGAAAATCCTATCTTTCGTTATGACTAATTTTGTTCGGATAGTTCTGCGCGTCTCTTTTTAATACCGTCAAGGATGACCTGCTTTTTATCCAGAAGTTTCGTCTTGTCCATGGGTGGAACACCCTTCAGCTTATAGGGTATGCCGAGGCTGTCATATTTTTTTTCGCCCATCGTATGGTAGGGAAGTACATCCAATGCCTTCAGATTGCTGAACTGGCCGATAAAGTAGCCTAATTCAAAGAGATATTTGTCATCATCCGTTATGCCGGGAACAACAACATGTCGAATCCACATATCAACATGCTTCTCGTTTAAATAAGCGGCAAACTTCAAAATGTTGGTGTTGGGCTGGCTTGTGAGTTCTTTGTGTTTTTCGGGATCAATGTGTTTGATATCCAGCATGACAAGGTCTGTCAGCGTCATCAGCTTATCCAGTTTTTCCATGAGGGCGTCATTATCCGGATTAAAGGCGATACCGGAGGAGTCAATACAGGTGTGGATATTTTTAGCCTTTGCAAGGGTAAACAGGTCTATCATAAAATCTATCTGCATTAAAGGCTCTCCGCCGGTGACAGTAAGTCCACCGCCATTGGCATAAAAAGCGCTGTTTCTTTCGTATTGTTCAATAATATAGGAAGGCTCCATAAGTGTTCCGCCAGTCATTTCCCAGGTGTCGGGATTATGACAGTAGGCACATCGCATGGGACAGCCTTGTACAAAGACAACAAATCTTGTTCCGGGACCGTCTACAGTACCGAAACTTTCCAGTGAATGAATTCTTCCTTGCATAAGTTTACCTTTACTTTCTTTTTGAAAAACCCGGGAAGAAACTCTTCCCGGGTTTGGTTCATAGCACAATAATTTAGTGTGCGAGTTTACTCTGTACTAGATTGCCTCATGGAATGTACGAGAGATAACATCAGCCTGCTGCTCGGGAGTCAACTTGATGAAGTTAACTGCATATCCGGATACACGGATGGTCAGCTGAGGATAATTCTCAGGATGCTTCTGAGCATCCAGTAAGGTATCTCTGTTCAGAACATTTACATTCAGATGATGGCCGCCCTTTGTTGCGTAACCATCCAATAAGTTTACAAGGTTATTAACCTGTGCTGTACTTGCTGCCATGATTGTTTCCTCCTTAAATTTTATTGATAGTCATCTAAGCCCTGCTCCAGGGTAGGTACACTGCAGGCCAACGGTGTTCTGGAACAATCCGTACAGCCCATTGTCTGAACGTTCTTTGTCTCTTTTGTTTCCTGATCGTAGTCAACATTTACGTGACCAACCCCGTCTGTCATGCCGGAGTCCAGCATTTTTACAAGGTCCTCAATCATTTTCTTTTCGTCCATATCGGGTACCTCCAACGAAAGCATTTTGCTTTAATCCAACGCGAGTATCACACGGTGATACCCGCGTTTTCTAATTAGTTTACTTATTCAGATTAAGTTCAAGTATCAAACGATGATATCTTGTTTACCGTATGATTTACTTATTCAAATCGAGCTCGAGTATCACACGGTGATATCTCGGATGCCGCATGATTTACTTATTCAAATCGAGTTCGATATCACCGGCAAATACCTTATCCTCTTTTCCAAGAGCTCCGGGGATGATGGTGAAGGTATTGGAGATACCATCCTGTGCATCATTGAAAGGAAGCTTGGATACAGAAGATAAGGATGCTACTGCACCGTGAGTATCACGTCCGTGCATCGGGTTAGCACCGGGTGCGAAAGGCTGTCCCTTCTTACGTCCGTCAGGTGTGTTACCTGTTGCCTTACCATATGTTACATTGGAAGTGATGGTAAGGATGGATGTTGTAGGAATACCGTTTCTGTAAGTGTGATGTCTTCTGATTGCTGTCATGAACTTGTGTACAACTTCCTGAGCGATGGAGTCAACACGGTCATCATCGTTACCGTATTTAGGGAATTCACCTGTTGTCTTGAAGTCAACGATGATTCCGTCTTCATCTCTGATGGGCTCTACCTTAGCATACTTGATAGCAGATAAGGAGTCAGCAACGATGGAAAGACCTGCAACACCTGTTGCGAAGTATCTCTTAACATCTCTGTCATGAAGTGCCATCTCAGCTCTTTCATAGCAGTATTTATCATGCATATAGTGGATGATATTCAGAGTATTTACATATACATCTGCCTGCCATTCAAGCATGTCGATAAATTTGCTCATTACATCATCATAATCAAGAACATCACCGGTAACAGGACGATACTTAGGACCAACCTGCTTCTTGGTAACTTCGTCGATACCACCGTTCAAAGCATACAGCAGACACTTAGCTACGTTAGCACGTGCGCCGAAGAACTGCATTTCCTTACCGATTACCATGGAGGATACGCAGCAAGCGATGCCGTAGTCATCACCGTGTGTTACTCTCATCAGGTCATCGTTCTCGTACTGGATAGAAGAGGTCTGGATGGACATCTTTGCGCAGTACTTCTTCCAGTTCTCAGGAAGTCTGGTAGACCAGAGAACAGTCAGGTTGGGCTCAGGGCTGGGTCCAAGGTTTGTCAGGGTGTGCAGATAACGGAAGCTCATCTTTGTTACCATATGACGGCCGTCAACACCAACACCACCAAGGGACTCAGTTACCCATACGGGGTCACCGGCAAAAATCTGGTTGTACTCAGGTGTACGAGCGAACTTTACGCAACGCAGCTTCATGATGAAGTGATCAACGAACTCCTGAATCTCTTCCTCGGTGAAGGTACCGTTTGCAAGGTCTCTTTCAGCGTAGATGTCAAGGAAGGTGGAAGTACGTCCAAGGGACATAGCAGCACCGTTCTGCTCCTTAACGGAACACAGATATCCGAAATATACTGCCTGGATAGCTTCCTTAACATTGGTTGCGGGATTGGAAATATCACAGCCATAGGATGCAGCCATTTCCTTCATCAGCTTCAGAGCGGTAATCTGCTCGGAAATCTCCTCACGAAGACGGATAACATCATCAGTCATAACACGTCCGGTGGAATCCTTCTGTGCCTGCTTGTCCTCGATCAGTCTGTCAATACCGTACAGAGCAACACGTCTGTAGTCGCCGATGATACGTCCACGTCCGTAAGCATCAGGAAGACCGGTAATGATATGAGCGGAACGACAAGCTCTCATTTCCTGATTGTAAGCATCGAAGCAGCCTGCATTGTGAGTCTTTCTGTGGATAGTGAAGAACTCTGAAATCTCAGGATCAACTTCATAACCGTTGTCAGCACAAGCCTTCTCTGCCATACGGATACCACCGTAAGGCTGTAAGGATCTCTTGAAGGGCTTATCGGTCTGGAAACCTACAATCTTTTCCTTGCTCTTGTCGAGATAGCCGGGGCCATGGGAAGTGATGGTAGAAACAACCTTGGTATCCATATCAAGAACACCGCCTGCTTCTCGCTCCTTCTTCTGCAGATCAAGAACCATTGCCCAAAGGTCTTTGGTGTCCTGAGTAGGACCTGCTAAGAAAGACTCATCACCATCATAGGGATGATAGTTTCTCTGGATGAAGTCACGAACGTTAACTTCTTTGTCCCATTTGCCACGTACGAAATCTGTTTCAATTGGTTTCATTTTGAAATAACCTCCTATAAAATTGAATTAGTATAATAATGAAAAATGTTACCTCTAATCCTTGCCCTTATTATATGAAAAACCGCGTATTCAGTCAAGGCGTGGAAGCGCAGTTTGATGTACTTTTTTGTATACAACGAGCCATGAACAGCCAAAGAGAAACAAGTCCGCGGGAGCTTGCTCACGAAAGGACTTGTTTCTCTTTGGCTGTATACGGCGACTGCCGTCAATCGAGATGGAGCGCAAGGCGCGGAATCGAGATTGAGCATGGCTCGTTGTCAGATTGCATGGCTCATCTATTCAACACTTCCCTTAAATATTCACTAAGGATTTCCGCAGCCTTCTCGTGGGCATGTACACCCGGATGAAAACGACAGCCTATGTCTTTCTCTGCCGTATCAGGCAATTCCAGAAAAGTGACATCACAGTCACTGGTTTCGCCTCGGAACGCTTCAACGGCATCTTTGATGTAGCAGGACAAATCATGCCCAAGCATACCATATACCCAGACGATTTTTGCGGTAGGATTATGCTTCCTCAGCATATATAGAAAATCAATCACAGCTTTTTGAAAACGGGCAATATCCTTCGGACAGAAGGCACCGTTTTCATCTTTATGTAAACCAAACGTCTCACCGGTTTCGGAATTAAGCCATTCCGGCTGGGAGAAGGCACTGCAGTCATTGGTCCCTAAATTGACAACGATGGCATCCGGCTGCCAGCTGTCAAAAGGGTTCGGCTTTTGGGCACCTAAACTCCGGTTGGTTTCACCACCGGCAAGTCCGCAGATTTTTTCATAACAGGAAGGAAGATTGTGATAAGGATTGTTGTCCCAGCCGCAGAGGACACCCCAGCCGCCCTGGGAAAGCAGATGACAATCAGCATTCAGTGCTTTTGCGGTAAGCGTTGCATAATTCCTGCTGGCACTCATAAACATGGAAATCCAGGGCTGATCTCCATTGGGACCATAGGTTCCTTCTCCGGAGGTGATGCTGTCCCCGATAAATTCCAGTTTCAGTTCTTTTTCCGGTACAGGCAGAAATTCGCCATCACTTTGAAAACCTCGAATCAGCAGATGACAGCCCGAATCATCGGACATGGCCTGCAATTCCCGGAAAAAGCAGACATTTTTCACCGTTTCCTTTGGCATATTTCGAAACAGGCATACAGAGTAACTGCCGGGCAGCAGCATCTGCCTGTTGATAAATGCACCGTCAATGGCAACACCAATCCATGGCTCGAAGGCATCAAAATCCACTTCAATATCAATCCATAGCTCTGTACCCGTCACGTTCACTTCAATGGCACTGCCGTTCCAGAACAGGGGCAGAGGGTACGCCTCCAAATCAGTTCTGCCGTAAACCTTGTAATGATTGACATGCGGCAAATCAAAAGACTTTAAATCAGTATTCTGTATCATTTTCAATATCCTTTGCAATATCCTTTCTGATATCACCGGGAGACCAGTTTCATCAATTCAATACGGTTGGTACACTGCGTTTTCCTTAAAATGTTTTTAATATGGAATTTTACAGTATTCTCCGAGATAAACAATTCTCCGGCTATTTCGCTGTTTGAACAACCTTTTATAATCAATTCAAAAACATCTCTTTCCCGAGAAGAAAAATCATATTGTTTTTCAAATGCCAGAAGCAGAGCTTCCTCCCTTTGCTTAGAAGTCATATTTGGAAGGTACATTTTTTGGTAGAAAGCAAAGAACACAAAAACGGTTGCAACAAATAATGCTGTGACCAGAATGAGCAGTACAACTGTATGCTTGCTAAGGAGCATGCCGATAAAGGCGCCGGCAGAGTCGCCTGCTCTGCCGAACAGAAGTCCGCAACCGGCCAGAAACAGGCTGTCTTTTGTTTTGCCGGCAATATCAGCAAATAATATGACACGAAAGACAGTAAAAAAGCCGAAAAAGACATAGCTGATAATCCAGATGATGGCACTTGCATCCACATCCTGCGCCAGAAGAAGACTGATAAAGGGGAAAACCAAAGCGGCAAGACAGCAGATGGCACCGTAACGCCGATTTTTATCAGAAATAAAGCCTGCCGCTACCAGACCGACAGCATAAAAAGCCCGGGTAAACTCGAGACTGACACTGCTGTCAGATAAATCGGCGGAAGGAAAGTAAAAGCCCAGATTCTTAACCAGACTGAGGAGAAAAACAGTTCCGGCAGCCAAACAAAGAAACGGCAGGGCGAAGGGTTTGCTCTCTATAGCCTTTTCCGTATCCGTCTGTGCATTGGGGGATAGGGAAAAAAACAACGCTACGGTGCAGGCAATCATAATGATGTAGGGAATCAAGACGAACCTGCTTTGCAGAAAATTACCGTTTCCAATCAGGGATAAGAGCCAGGAGCCGATGCTTCCCAGACCATAACCGAGACCAAAGACAATACCCCTGTTTTGCTGTGGGATACAGGTGACAAGAAGCATCAGGTAGAAACCGGCAACAAGTCCGTGAAACAGATTCATGCCATGTCCGAAAAGCAGAGCAAAAGAGCCATCCGTAGCCATTGCAGATAAGGCAATCAGGACAAAATCAAAGAGTGCTATTACGATAAAGCCGCTACGACAGGTAAATAAAGCATGCCGCTGTCTGATCAAAAGAGCAGAAAGGAACAGGCCGATGACCTGAAACAGGTAACCCACAACTTCTGTCAGAACATCTACACTTCCGGTGGGATAAAAGCCCATCAGATGATAAAGCCAGGTAAGATATCCGGAACCTGTCCAGAGAAAACATAAACCGATGATGAGACATATAATAATGTTATTTCTTCTGTTGTTCATAAGGAACTCCCTGTCTGCTGTATTTTGAAACATTATAGTTCTTTGGCTGATGTTATTCTAACATATTATAACTAAGAAGACAAATTCGCAAATTAAAAATTGCCTGAATAGAAAAAATGCCTGAGTAGAAATAAGAACTGCCTGATTTAGAAATAAAAAATGATATGAAAAGAAATGAAAAGCTATGAAAAAATGTGAAAAAGGGCGAACTATACCAAAACTACCCCTGAATCAGACGCGCGTCTACCTAAGCAGATAGTAGAATAGACAAACGTTAACGGGTAAAATTGATATAATTCTTATTAATTAAGGAAAAACAAAGTGCCAATGCATGCAGAGGGGCAAATAAGTCAAAACATGAAAAGCAGAGCAATAAACGCTTTTGTTTTAATAGATACGGTGAGATAAGGAAAAGGAGGATTTCAAAAAATGAGGAAACGAATTATACAAAAGCTTGCGTTTCTACTGTCAGTTGTCATGGTGGTGTCGCTGTTTGCGAACATCAATTGGACGGTAAGGGCAGAGGATGCGAATGCAGGGGATATTTCCATAAATATTGAAAATGCAGAGAACGGAGCCGTGCAGTACAAAATTGGGGAAGGCAATTGGCAATCAGTCTCCGGAAGTAATTTTACTTTGCAAAAAGATGTAGAATTACAAAATGTAACAGATGAAGCCACCATATATTTTCAGGCAACTCCTAATCAAGAACAGAGTCTGGACACAAACGAGGGACAGAACTGGATTGAAATCAACGGACAGAGGCGAACAGATATAGATACAACTGAATTGCTTGCCGGAACCTATAGCATTTCCTATGAGCCAACAAGCACCTACTCCATGCAGATTAAATTCAACGGCGGTAACGGTATAATTTCTTATGGAAAGGATGGACGGTTAGGCTTTAATATCGCAAACGGAGACAAAGGTGATGTGTTCTTCCAGATAGGAGACGGAACAAAGTATCGCGTTGGAGGAGATGAGTCCAATAATGAAGATGCTATAATTGTAGCTTTACAAAGCACGGAGTTTCAAGCTGGTAATACAATTAAAGTATGGGCAGCAAAATATGGTGGAAAAGTAGTTGGAAACTTTGACGTACTAATCGATGGACAAAGTGTGTTTACAACAGGTGATGAAAGAACAGCAGCTAGAACAGATGCGGAAGGTGAATCGGGATATACTTTTACGGTGCCAGAGGGCTATGCTAGTACACAGCTAATTGAGTTTGCAATCGAGTTTAGAGATGAAACATCAGGTGGCGGTGATGATAGTGATGTAACCTATACCGAGGATGCGACTATATCTGAGGATGTTACCAAGAATGATATTACTGTCAGTGCCGGAACCCTTACGATCGATAATTGTTTTGTACGTGTTGACCATAAACTTGTAGTGGAATCCGGTGCAACCATAGTCGGAACATCAGCGTCATCAAAACTTATCTTTGCAGGCGGCGCGTTTTCAAATGGAATAGCGTTATATTACGAAGATGAAAAAATTTCTGATGATAACAGTAATTACTTTTCAAATAATGGAGATGGACCAGTTGAGTTTATTTGGGATACGACATCGGGTAGATGGGTGACAGAACAACCACCTGCAGAAGGGGGAGGAGAAGATCTCCCTTGGTATACGGTGTCTTATGGCAGTTCTGCAAACTTGAATACCAAGAATGGTAAGGTATATGCAGAACGTGTTCATATTGGAGATATAACTTTTTCTTCAATTGAAAGCGAATATAATGCAAGTGAGGATGATGAGATCTATTCAATGAAAGATACCATCTTCCACCAAAAAACGCCAGAAGAAGAGAATGATCCGAATTATGTAGATCCTTTGATGGCATATGGAATGGGTGGAAGTGATGGAGATATCATGATCCATAAAGATGTATCAGGGGTATCCATTGACTTTAAATTTATTCCGGATTTTGGATATCAGCTTACAAATATCTATACGAATGAAAACGAGACGGATTCTCTTTTAAACGATTTTGCTGCTGCGGAGACGGTTAGTTCATTTACATTCAATGTAATACAAGGTAAGAATGTTCATTTCGAGGTGAAATTCGAAAAAGTGGACAACAAGGTAACAGGAAATGCAGGAATTACATCTTCCGCAAAGATTGAATCTACAAATGCAGCTGCAAGCGGTACTCTGGAGATGAAGGTTAATAACGCAACTGCAAGTAGTGATATTCCTTCTGGCTCAGAGGCTCTTGCTGCTTATGATATTACACTTACGAATGTAGTAAGCAAGGGAGGAGACAGAGGTAGTTGGAATACTCAGTTGGAGGATTTGGGAGAAAATGTTGCCACAGTAACACTTCCCGTTGATAATGCTGATACTACGAATTATACATATACCGTAATTCGTGCACATGGGGAACGAGAAGATACGTTGGAAGCGACTGTAACAGATGGCGCAATTTCATTTGATACCAACAAATTCTCAACATACACAATTGTAAAGACACCTGTCGTAAAGAGCATAGAGACAGCAGAAATTACACTTGGCGATGCACTTACCTACAACGGCGCAGCACAGATTCAGACTATTGCAAGTGTTAAGGTGGATGGAAGAACTTTGACACAAGGTACAGATTATACCATTACCGGCAATGCAAAGAAGGATGCCGGAACCTACACCTTGACAGTAACCGGAACCGGCAACTATACCGGAACCGCAACCAAGCAGTTTACCATTGAAAAGGCGACCTTAACGCCTGCATTGAGTGGAACAACAACTAAGGTATACGACAACACAACAGCTGTAACAGCAACAAATAATCTGACACTTGCTGTTACAGGCTTGATGAGTAATGAAACAGTAACGGTGACAGCAAGCGGCTACGCTTACGACAATGCCAATGTTGGATTCGGAAAGACCATTACGGCAACCGGGGTCACCATTTCCGGCGATGCAGCGAAAAACTATGTGTTAAGTGGAGCAACCGCAACCGTAGCAGGCGGAGTAATTACCCAGGCGACAGCGACCATTACTTTGTCCAATCTGAGCGAGACAACCCAGGCACCTACCGGTGTGAAAGCAGCCTTGAATCCGGCAGATGCAAGTGCCCAGGTGGTTATTGAGTATCTGGTATTAGATACGCCTGCAGTTGCGGCGACCCCGGAGGTTGCATGTAATGTGACACATGCGGAAGGTTGTGCATCCTTGGCAGAGGGTAAGACAATCACTGATTGTAATTGCGCAAAAGCTCATACTTCCCATAACGAAGAGTGTGGCTACAAAGCGGCAACTTCCGGAAGTCCGGCAACCTTCAAGTGGGGAACTACAAGACCTACCACACCGGGAGCCTATCCGTTGCGTGTATATTTACCTACAGAAACTGCTAACGTTGCGGCAATCCCGGTGCAGAATGCAGTGACCGGTACCTACACTTTGACTCAGTATACCGCTCCTTCGGACGGCGGTTCAAATAGTGGTTCCGATAGTAGCTCGGATAGTGATTCAGATGATGATTCAGACAGTAGTTCCGGTTCAACTACAACACCGGCACCTGCGACACCGACTCAGGCGGAGACGACGCCACCTGCATCGACAGCGAATACAACAACCAGGAGACCGGTACCCGCAACGGAAGAGAGTAACACAGAGACTGCTTCGGACAAGACAATCGGCGTATCCAGTGAAGAAGGCGCAGAAGGTTGGACGAATATCAAAACAGAAATTAATGACAAACTTGCCAATGCGGTAGAAGCGCAAGGCGACGAAGAGGTAGTCGTTACTGTTGAGATGAATGGTGAGAATACTGTCCCGTCAGACGTATTTGAGACTATCGCAGGACAGGATATCACTGTTACGTTCGATATGGGCAATGGAATTGTCTGGGCAGTAAATGGTATGGACGTTACGGCAGACAGCGTTGAAGACATTAACTTCAGTGCATCCACCGGAGATGGTGTAACTGCTATCCCGGCTGAACTGATTACGGGTCTTACCGAAGAACGTTTCAGCATGGAACTGACTTTGGAATACGAAGGCGAATTTGGATTTACCGCAGTGATGTCTGTTAATGTGGATAAGAAAAATGCAGGTAAGTATGCAAACCTGTTCTACTTCAATCCGAAAACAAAAACGATGGAATTCATTTGTTCTGCACCAGTAAAGGAAGACGGAACAACAGACCTTACCTTTACACATGCATCGGACTATATCATTGTTGTAGATGAAGTGGCAATGAGCGTTGCGAACAACCTGTCTATGGACAAGGTTGTGCAGCCCGTACCACAGGAGACACCGTCAGAACTGTCACCTGTAGAATTGGGTGCGGCAGAGAAGGATGCGTTCAATCCCTTATGGATTTTGGTAATAGGTATCGTGGTTCTTCTGATTGGCGGAATTGCAATAGTTGCAACAAAAATGAAAAAGGAATAACAGATTTCATTTTAGGGGGCTGTCAAACAAAATGACAGCCCTCTTTTTGGAAGAAAGGGAAATAAGACAAAAATAGTTAACTCAAACTTCCCACGCAAATATAGTGTGACGTTCAATGAGGAAAAAGGAGGACCGGATAAATGGGGAGAGCCATTATGAGAAAAATCAGTTGTCTGCTTGCAGCGTTGCTTGTTCTCGGATTATGCGCATGTGGTAATAAAGTGGAGTCCGTAACGCCCGTGGATGCAACAATGAGTTCAGCACCTCAAACAGAGGATCCTGTAGCTGCTGCTGAAACGGAAACAAATCGCATTGATATCACTTATAGTGTGGGTGATGTCGATGACGGTTCAGGCGGCTTTAATGGAGACTACAGGGGATATGCATTTGATGAAAAAACAGTAGTGGAAGAACATTCCGAAACTTGCCACATCTGCGGAGGCAGCGGTTCATACTAAATGTGGGAAAGCAAGGAAGTAAAAGAATAGGGAAAGCAAGGAAAGTAAAAGAATAGCTTGTCAGATTTTGGGGAATAGATTATACTTGTAAAGGAAAAATTATGTCTGTTTCGCAGATATCTGAAAGGAGAATAGAGAAATGAGCGGTATTACAAAGGAAATGACCATTGGCGAAATTCTTCGCACAAACCCGGATGTGGCACCTCTTCTGATGGAGGCCGGAATGCACTGCCTGGGATGTCCTTCCGCACAGGGAGAGTCTCTGGAAGAGGCAGCTATGGTTCACGGTATTGATATCGATGCGCTGATGAAGGCTATCGAGGAACTGTAAAGTAATCGAGAACTGTAAAGCGAAAAACAAATAAGATACCCTCGGGTTCCTGGGAATCCGAGGGATTTTTTTGCTGATATACACCGGATGGTGCAATATATTTTGTTTTCAAAATCAATTGCTGCCCAAAGCCTGTACAGCGTTATCCTGAATCAGAGCCTCATAATGCTCGGCCAGGAAGGTGCTGCTTCCCGAAGCGATTTTCTGAGTCACACCATATTCAGAAACAATGTTGCAGGCGCGGTCGAAGGATTCTCTTGTGTCGGAACCTTGTGTTAAAAGCAGCAGATATTTTCCGGAGCCTTCTTCTTTATACAGAGTGCTCAAACCATTGAAGCCAACGGAAATAACCTGACATACATTCATAACCTGTCTGAGAGAGCTGATGACAAAAAGTCTGGAACGGCTGCTTTCATCAACTGCCGGTGAAGTAACTGTATCACGGGCGGGGGCTTCGGCAGTTTCTTCCTGCCGGGATTGCATCTGGTGGAATAAATCCATGACTTCGGTATCTTCCATATCTTCATCGGTTTCTTCCGTTTCCTCATCGGTTGCGTCGTCTGTGACGGAAGGAGCAAATCTGGAAAACCGGGTATCAAGTTCTTCCGGGTCTTCCACCTTGGTGATGATTAAAACAATGCATTCGGAATTCAGCGGGATTGCTTCAATCATCAGCGGAATATCTTCTGCCTCAAAGCCAAATTCAAAGTTGGCCTGACGCATCATATCGCGAAAAAGGTTCTTTGCTTTTTCGGTACCATATGCGAGTTCACTGATCTTCAATTCACGACTGACAAGGTCTTCTCTTGTAAGCGTGCAACGTATCTGGTTTTCATTTACTTTTTCTATTTTCATGCGTCAGTCCTTCCTTTCTGCATTGCAGGCATGCGAATCATTTATTTCATAATTAAAAAGTATATTATACTTTCATGCCTTTTTAGTCAATAGCAGGAATCAAGTTTAAAAAATTTTAACATTTTGAATGATAGTACTTGCATAATAGATAATAATCTACTATAATCATAATGTAAATGCCTCCGGCACTTTGGTACAAGGAAGGAGGCGGCAGTTAATTTTCAGTTGATCTTACAGTTTTTGGAACAAATCGTTCCGGTTTCATCCTTTTTTGATCTATATCATATTATATGGCAGAATCAGTTTTGCTGACATAATCTAAAGGATGTCTTACAAGGAAGAGTGCGGATTCAAAGGCATTCACCGGTCAAAGTATTCAACTATAATTTTCACAAATCAAATTCGAATTAAACCCAGTATATTATGGCAATTTTTGCCGATGCAGTACTGCCGGGGCATTTATGTTCATTTAAAATTCATTTGTATGGCTTTCGAAAGGATTCATCACGATACCTTTTGGTCAGAGAGCCTGAAGACAGGAGGAATTTTTTTGAATGAAGAAAATCGTAAGATAAAAGAACTGGAAACATCCAGGGCCAGGATGCAGAAGCTTTGGAGCCAAATGCAGGCTTGCGGTGTGGAACTGTATGTTGATGGGAAAGCCGTATCTTCAGGAGAAGCTGCAGCAAGAACAGTGCGGGAAAACAGTCCTTATATGGCTGATTATGTGATGGGAGAGAACGGTATCATCCGGCAGATACGATTTGACAGAGTAACGCGCAGGTAAGCATTAGTCGGGCCTTAATCAAACTCAGTAAGTACTGCCGCTTACAGAAACCGGATTGCCTCTCGTGCTGAGGCGGCAGTACATATAAAATTAAGAATATGCGGAAAAAATGGTAATGACGAAGAAACGGGAATGTGGTATACTGACCTTATTCGGGGCAAAAGACGGCTCAGAGGAAAAGGGTTAGGAAGGATTGCATAAGATGAAAAAAATAATACCGGTAATTGTAGCGCTGATTCTGATTGTTGTAATCGGAGCAGTGGCATTTGGAGGAAAAATTCTGGATAAGTATTCTTATAGTAAGGAACTTGCGGATTTGGATGAATATTTCGGAGTATCGGGAGAACAGCTGGCGATTATCCTTCAGGATGAGAGGATGGAAGAGCAGGCAATTCTGCGGAACGGTACGGTTTACTTTGATATAGATACTGTTCACAAATATTTCAACGAAGGCTTTTATGTGGATACCAATGAACAGAAGGTGCTCTACACGACGGCAAACGATACAACAACAGCTGTTTTTGGAAACGCAGAGTATACGGATGGGGCAGGTGCCCATTCTTTGGAATATGTACCTTGTTTTCAGGAGGGAGATACCACTTACCTGGCAGCGGATTATGTGAAGCGGGTTACGAACTATTCCTATGAAGTGTTTGACAGACAGCTTCAGGTTTACACGGAGTGGGGAGTAAAACAGACCTATGAAATCGCGAAGAAAACTCATGTGAGAGTAAAGGGCGGTATCAAGAGCCCGATTTTGCGGGAGGTTGCACAGGGCGAGACGGTGGAACTGCTGGAACAGATGGAAACATGGAGTAAGGTGAAGACATCGGATTCCATGATTGGCTATGTAGAAAATAAAAGACTGAAAAACCTGAGTACGGAAGTGGAAAAACCGGTTACGGATTATGTGGCGGAGGAATATACCTCCATCCCGATGGAGGGAAAAGTAAGCCTTGGCTGGCATGCCATCGGGGGCGTGGGCGGAAACGACACACTGGATGCGATGGTGAAGGAGGGAAAAGGTATCAATGTGATAGCGCCTACCTGGTTCAGCCTGACGGATAATGAGGGCGGGTACCGATCGTTTGGAACGACCCAGTATGTAGAAAGAGCGCATAATTACGGTTTGCAGGTCTGGGGCGTGTGGGACAATTTCAACTATAAAAATGAAACGGGTTCCGATGTGAGTACTTATCAGGTGCTGTCGTCCACAACAAAACGCCAGACATTGGTACAGAGCATAGTGGATACTTCTCTTGGCCTGGGACTGGACGGAGTCAATATTGACTTTGAGGGGCTGACTTCTGACTGTGGGGAGCATTATGTGCAGTTTTTAAGAGAGTTATCGGTAGCCTGCCGGAAGAGTAATCTGGTATTGTCAATAGACAATTATGTGCCGTTTAACTTTAATAATTTTTATCGCTTGGATATTCAGGGACAAATTGCAGATTATGTAATCATTATGGGGTATGATGAACATTGGCACGGAAGCGGCGACCCCGGAAGTGTAGCAAGCATAGACTATGTATCCAATGGGTTGGAAAGAACGCTGGCACAGGTACCGGCAGAAAAAGTAGTCAATGCGCTGCCGTTTTACACGATTCTTTGGAAGACGGAAGGTTCAACCGTTACGGATGAATACATTACCCTGAACAATGTGACGGACTTCCTGAAACGTGTCAATGTGGAGCCGGAATGGGATGAAGCCACCTGCCAGAATTATGCAGAATGGCAGAGCGGCAATGCGACTTATCAGATTTGGTTGGAGGATGAAGAATCCATCAAGGTGAAACTGAATGTGATGAGTGCCCAGAAAATCGGCGGTGTGGCGGTCTGGAGACTGGGCTACGGTACCAGCGGCGCATGGGAGCTGGTCAAGGCATATGCAGATTCCTAAGGAAACAGACATAAGAACAGTAACTCAGCAATAAAAAAGAATCCGTGGTAAACATCACGGATTCTTTTATTATGCTTTGAAAGGAATCGCTTTATTTTGTTTTTCTGTTTAATACCAGGCTGCCGGTGAGACAGATAACAGCTGTAGCGAGAAACCAGAAAACAAGAGTGTTTTCACCGGTTTTCGGCACATCGTCATATTCACCGGAAGAGCCCGTGGCAGGAGCTGTGCTTGTGGTGGAAGAAGCTTGTGCCTGAGCGGGACTGGCTGCCGTCGTTTTATCATAATAGTAGTATTCTGTCTTTAAGCTGCCATCTTCAATGACCAGCTTGTTTTTCGAAAAATTATAGAGATTGTAGAAGGTTTTGGGAGCATTGATGGAGTAAGCATTTAAATGCCAAACTTTACCATTGCAGCCGATGTTGGAGTTAAATGCTTCGTCCTGAGCGGTGGCAATCAGTTCGGTAATGTTTCCGGGGAAAGTAACGGTTGCCACATCATAAACATAGGCATAATCGATATCACCGTTGACGGAGCAGACACTGCCGGCGAGAATATGACATTCAAAGATACCACCGGTGTAGACGACCGTCATTGCGGTGCGGCAAATGGTCAGGTCACCCAGTTTAACGTTTCCTAAATTCAGGGCAGGTGCGGTAGAGGTTTCATTGTAAACAGCAACCTTATCGCCGTCCTTTAAGTCCTGCAGCAGATAATAGAGCTCCCGGTCGCTTGCACTGTCATCAAATGTGGAACCTTCCTGATAACGCCATTCTCCATTTCCTTCATCCGGGCAGTATTTGACAGCGTAGTTTTTTGCTTCTGCAGCTTCTGCTTTCAATGTGTTTCCCTGAGGCAGCGTTGCAAGTAAAGCTACGGCTGCCAGAGTAGTTACAAGTGCTTTGAGTCTTTTCATGGTAAATCCTCCTTATGAAATTTTCCGCTTTTCTCTATTCCTGAATCGGTAAATAAGAATCACCGCTTTCCACTTCTTTGGCAACTACAACGAAGCGGCCCTGCTCCACGTGATAAACACAGGTGGAGAGAGTCAGAAAATGATCTCCGAATTCGGCTGTGACACCGGTATCATATAGAGATAATGCTTTGATATTTTGATAAAAATCATCAAATTCTTCCTGATTTTCTGCCTGGAAAAATTTGTAGAACTTAAACACCTGGTCGGTCTTTTTGTAGACCTGGGAACGGAATACAGCGATAATTTCGTAATTTCGCTGGCATTCCTCCGTGTACAGAATGATATTCTTATGCTCCTGATAGAAGCTTTCCTTCTCATAATCTGTTAAGGTACCAAACATGGCTCCCGATTTCATATTATGTCCGTGAATAATCAAATTAGTCGTCAGAGGATCCAGACAGCTGTCGGTGTCCAGAATCAGACTTCCGTTTTTATTTTCACTTCCGTCGAACGCTCTGTAAAGATAATATTGTTCGTCTTCCGGTGTCCACATGACGGGATAATCAATCACGGTTCCCGGTATCTGTAGCCATGCAGCCATATCCTTGTTGGCAAGAAAGCTGTCGCGATAGGGATTTACGACAGGTTCCGGTGTAGGAACGGGTGTTGGAGCGGGGGTGATTGTCGGAGTGGCGGCTGGCGCTTCAGTTGTAGAAGGTGCAGACGAATCAATGGGATCCGGTGTTACACTGTTCTCCTGTACGGATTCTGCGGAAGCGCGCAAATCATCCAGCGTATATTCATTGCGCTTGTCAGCCCTGTAGTGCCCGATACCGAGCACAGCGGCAACAATCAGGCAGGCGGCTGCAATGCAGGCGAGCACAATAGAAAGTATTTTTCTGGTGCAATTCATGATGACCTCTTTTTTGACTTTTCTGTCATAATTACGGTGACAGCTGTAAATTTGCTTTGTCTGCCGCAAATAATCAAGTTTAGTTTCATATTAGCCTAAAAATCAGAGGAATGCAACAATTTTGGAAGTTTTAAACAAAAATGAAAATTTCTAAAGTTAATTCCACCGTCCGCTTATGCGGTGGAATTAACTCCC
>CAMEDC010000038.1 GCA_945913255.1 uncultured Lachnospiraceae bacterium | reverse complement strand
CGTTGGGGCTGAACTGTTAGGGCAGGCCGTTGGGGCTGAACTGTTAGGTATTTAAAGGAGAGCCGCGAAAGGAGGTGCGCCATGGGAAGTAGTAAAAGAAGGAATGCCATATTTACTATTGTTGTGATTTCTGCCCTGATACTTATATTTACAGTGGCGGATTTCTTTGAAAAAGACCGGATTTTTTCGGAGGCGGAAAACAGGCTGCTTGCCGTAAAACCCCAATTTACATGGGAGGCACTGCTTGACGGAACCTATACTGCCGATCTGGAAAATTACCTGACGGATCAGTTTGTGAGCAGAGATAAATGGATTACAATGAAGACAAAGATGGATGTTCTGCTGCAGAAGAAGGAAATTAACGGCGTTTATCTGGGGAAGGATAATTACCTGATCGAGCAGCATTTGCCGGAAAACTATACGGAGGTGCAAATCAGTAAAAAACTGCTTCTGCTGGAAAAACTGGTTGACAGGTGGGATGCAACGGTAATGCTGGTTCCCACGGCAGACAATATCCTGACGGATAAGCTGCCGGACAATGCGCCTTATTTTGACCAGAAGCAGTTTCTGGATAGGGTGGAGACGCTGGTAGGGGAAGCGCACTATGTTGATGTTTACAGTGCATTGGCAGCTCATGCGGAGGAAGAAATCTATTATCGCACGGATCATCACTGGACCAGCCTGGGCGCCTGTTACGGATACCGGGCATGGGCAGAGGCAAAGGGAATCAGACGCTATCCCTACAATACGCACATCATGGAAACGGTGACAACGGATTTTTCGGGTACCCTGCATTCGAGAATTAACCTGGATTGGGAGTCGGACAGTATCAGCCATTTTTCGGAGACAACCATGCGTCCCGTAAAGGTTACCTATGACATGTCTACGGTAAAGGACACGCTTTATGAGCCCTCTTATCTGGATACAAAAAATAAGTACGGATTTTTCCTGGATGATAATCATGCACTTGTGGAGATCGACACGGGGATGCCTGGGAAAGATACGCTTTTTATTATAAAGGATTCCTATGCAAATTGCTTCGTACCGCTTCTGACACCCCATTACAGCAGGATATATATGCTGGATCTGCGTTATTTCAATGGCAGACTGTTTGACCTGATGGAGCAGTATGACACCCCGGAGGAAAACATGGATGTGTTGATTTTATATAATTGTATTCACTTTTTGGAAGATTTCGGGTATCATGAGTGACAGGCAGGAACAGGCGACTGCGAAAGACGGAATTAGCGCAGCGGATTGATTTCCTGGCGGGAATGTGTTGATGTAACAAACTTAAAGGAGCAAAATAACAGAATGAACGCGGTCATTTTTGATATGGACGGAGTACTTTTTGATACGGAGCGTCTATGCGAGAGAAGTTGGCTTGAGGTCGCCAGGGCACATGAAATTCCCGGGATGGAAGAAATCTTTCCCAGGTGTATCGGTCTGAATGCGAATGACAGCAGACGCATTGTCATGGATGCTTATGGCGAAGATTTTGATTATCCCGGTTTCAGGGAGGAGGCATCCGTCTGGTTCTGGGATTACATAGAAAAGAACGGTTTGCCTGTCATGGGGGGTGTCGGGGAGATTCTTGAATGGCTTAAGGAAAATACCTGGAAGGTGGGACTTGCCTCTTCCACCAGGCGTTCCTCTGTGCTGAACCATCTGGAGCAGGCGGGACTTCGGGATTATTTTTCCGTGGTGATTACAGGAGACATGGTGGAACATTCCAAACCGCAGCCGGACATTTATCTGATGGCCTGCCGGGAACTGGGTGTGGAGCCTGCACAAGCCTATGCGATAGAGGATTCTCCAAACGGTATCCGCTCTGCTTACAGAGCAGGCATGATCCCTCTGATGGTGCCGGATATGGTTGAGCCTGATGAGGAGATGAAGGCATTAAGTCATGGGATTTTTAATAATCTTACGGAAGTATTGAATTACCTGAAACAGTCGGAGGAAACGGTATAATGGCGAATCTGGGAATTCCGCAGAACACGATAGAAATTTTGCAGAAATATCATTTTAACTTTCAGAAGAAGTTCGGGCAGAACTTTCTGATTGATACAAGTGTACTGGACAGAATTATTGCGGCGGCAGAAATTACAAAAGAGGACTGCGTGCTGGAAATCGGGCCGGGAATCGGAACCATGACACAGTATCTGGCGGAATGTGCTGGAGAAGTGGTAGCGGTGGAAATCGACAAAAACCTGATTCCGATTCTGGAAGAGACGCTGTCTGCATATGACAATGTAACAGTCATAAATGACGACATCCTGAAGGTGGATGTAAACAGAATCGTACAGGAAAAGAACGGCGGGCGTCCGGTGAAGGTGGTGGCAAATCTGCCCTATTACATTACGACACCGATTATCATGGGACTGTTTGAGAACCATGTTCCGCTGAAGAGTATAACGATTATGGTTCAGAAGGAAGTGGCAGACCGTATGCAGGTTGGCCCCGGCACAAAGGATTACGGAGCGCTTTCTCTGGCAGTGCAGTATTATGCAAAACCGGAGATTGTGGCAAATGTACCGCCAAACTGCTTTATTCCACGCCCCAATGTGGGAAGCGCTGTGATCAGGCTGACGCGGTATGAGGTGCCTCCCGTGCAGGTTAAGGATGAGAAAAAAATGTTTGCCCTCATCAGGGCATCCTTCAATCAGAGAAGGAAGACTCTGGTAAACGGTTTGGGAAATGCTGCCGGATTAAATATATCAAAGGATCAGGTAGCACAGGCCCTGGAGCAGATGGGTCTCTCTCCAACCATCAGAGGAGAGGCACTGACCCTGGAACAGTTTGCTGTATTGTCAGATTTGCTTGGATAAGTGTATTCTTTCAAAAAAGTAGCTTGCAGAATAAAATGCATGTGTTAGTATATGTCGCAAGAGGAAATGCGAAAGTACAAGATATAGTTACTATATCTTGTATTTTTTTGCTTTTACTTTTGACATATACACAAGAACTATGGTAAACTAAAAATAATAGTGGGGGTATCTTGCCATTTACACACAGACAGGGATTAGATAGGGAGCGAATTACCTTGGATAAATATGAATATAAAGTAAGAGCAGATGAAATAAAGGACCTGATTGCACATGGGGATTATGTGCAGGCAGCAGAGATTGCCGACACCATTGACTGGCGCAGAGTCAAAAGTGTCATGATGCTTTGCACCATCAGCGATTTGTACAAAATTAACAGACGGTATGAGGATGCCAAGAATATGCTGCTTTTGGCGTATGAAAGAAGACCGGGTGGCAGAACAATCTGTTATTCTCTCTGTGAACTTTGCATTAAAACAGAGGAGTTCGTACAGGCGGTAAATTACTATAAGGAATTTGTGCAGGTAGCACCCAAGGATCCCGGTCGCTACATCCTTCAGTACAAGCTTTATGAGGCACAGGATGTAAGCCTGGAAGAGCGCATCAGTGTACTGGAAGAATTAAAGAAGAGAGACTACAGAGAGAAATGGGCTTATGAGCTTGCATATCTCTATCACAGAGTAGGGCTTGCAACCCGTTGCGTTGAGGAATGTGATGAGCTGATTTTATGGTTCGGTGAAGGCAAATATGTGATTAAGGCTATGGAATTGAAGATGCTGCACGAGCCTTTGACGGCAGAGCAGCAGAAAAAATATGATCACCGATTTGACGGGAATGGACAAGCATCACAGCAGGAATATGAGGCTGTGCCTGCAGCGGAGACAGTTCCGGCGGAAACACAGATTTATGAAGCGCCTCTGACAAAGAATGTATGGGGAGAAGGAGCAGCACCTGAGGAGACAGTGCCGGTGCAGGAGACATCGCAGGCGCAGGGTTATCATGTGGTTTTACCTGAGCAGGAAAGCCAGGCAACCGGAGAACCGGAAGAAGTGGACATTCAGGTTAAGACCATGGATGTAGGTCAGTATAATACGATAAATCTGCAGGCGGAACTGGCAGAGGGACTGAAGGAAGTATTGGGCGACCGGCATACAAGGGATGCGGAAATAACACGTTCTATCATGGAGCCGATGATGAATTCCGACACAGAATCTCTGGATTTGCCCGAGATAGATGAAGTGGATGAGAATGACCTGGGACCGGAAGCGGAGGAAATGGAAAGCTCCGAAGTATTCTTTGGTGAGACGGAGGATTTAAGTGCGGTTCAACAGGCGGAAGATGAAGAGACGGGAAGTATTACCCAACCGGAAAAGCTGGATGCGGATATGCAGATGCTGCACTCGGATACCTGGACAGAAGAAGCAGGTGGGACGGAGGAATCGGCTGCATCTGTGGAGGAAGCAGTTTCAGCCGGGGATGAAACTGCAGAGCTTGTTATGAGCCAGATGCGGGAGGAGAGTACAGGAAAACCGGAAGAACAGGTGATGACTGCTCAGCCGCCGGAACCTCTTGCAAGGGTGCTTTCTCAGGAGTCTGATGGTCAGATTCGTCTGGTTATGCCGGAGAGCGAAAGTATTGAGAAGCAGATTACCGGACAGATGAGTATCGAGGATATTCTGAACGAATGGGAGCGGATGAAGAAGGAGAACGAGGAAAAGCGCAGAGAGGAAGTGCGCCAGCACGTTCTTCAACAGACCGGAACCATGTTCACGGAGTTTGAAGCATCTGTCAGAGACGGTTTGCTGGAACAGCTGGAAAAAGGTGCTGTTGCAGAAGAACCTGTGGAAGCGGAAGAGGTTGAAGCAATTGAAGAGCCGGTAGTAGCGGAAGAGGCTGAAGTAATTGAAGAGCCGGCGGAGGCAGAGGAAACTGAAGCAGTCGAGGAACCGGAGGAACTCGAAGCAGAGGAAGAGGCGGAAACAGCCGATGGTGAGGAAGCGTCAGACATTGAGGAAGTAGAAGAAATAGAAGAAATCGAAGAAGTCGAGGAACCGGAGGAACTTGAAGCAGAGGAAGAGGCGGAAGCAGCTGATGGTGAGGAAGCGTCAGACATTGAGGAAGTAGAAGAAATAGAAGAAATCGAAGAAGTCGAGGAACCGGAGGAACTCGAAGCAGAGGAAGAGGCGGAAGCAGCCGATGGTGAGGAAGCGGAAACAGCCGACGGTGAGGAAGTAGAAGAAATAGAAGAGCCGGAGGAAACAGAGGAAACCGAAGAGGTGGAAGAGCCGGAAGAAGTAGAGGAAATGGAAGACTCGGAGGCAGAGGCGGTGGAAGAGCCCGTAGAGCGTGAGAAGGCAAAAGTGAGAAGCCTGACCAGAGAAGAGAGGGAACTTTATGCACCCTTTATTCAGAGCCGTTCCGCCAGAGAAGGTCTTGTTAAGGCAATTGATAATATCAGCATGGCTGCTTATACCGGAAATATCGTCATCACAGGTGACGAGGGGATGGATACAATTACTCTTGCGAAGAATATGATTCGCGAAGTACAGATGACAGACAGCAATTTTTCCGGTAAGGTGGCAAAGATTTCGGGCGAAGGTCTGAACAGTAAAAATCCCGCAGAGACTCTGGAACGTTTGAAAAGTGGTGCTTTGATTGTACAGAAGGCATCGGAAATCAGCCGGGAGACAGCAGAGGCACTTCACAGAGCATTGCAGCAGGAGAGTCTGGGTATCATCATCGTGCTGGAGGATACGAAGAAGGCAATGAATAAATTCCTTGCCGCGAACAGTGACCTTGCAGAATGTTTTACGGCACGGGTGGATGTAGAGGCACTGAGCAATGACACTCTGGTTGCTTTTGGCAGACAGTATGCGAGGGAAATGGAGTATTCCATTGATGAGCTGGGTGTATTGGCACTGCATACAAGAATTGAAGAATTACAGACAATCGATCATGCCGTGACAGTAGTAGAGGTAAAGGAAATCGTGGATGAGGCTATCCATCACGCAAACAGAAAGACCCCGAGGCATTTCTTCGATATTCTTTTTGCAAGGCGGTATGATGAGGAGGATATGATTATCCTCACAGAAAAAGATTTTGCATGAAAGGCGTGACAGGCATGGCAAAAGGCAGAGAGAAGGTATTTATTTCAGAGACTGATCAGTATTTGTTTTCTCAGGGAACGCATTATGATATTTATAAAAAGCTTGGTGCGCATCTTTCCAGAGAGAACGGTAAGGATGGTGTTTATTTCGGCGTGTGGGCGCCGAACGCAAAGGAAGTACATGTCATTGGCAGTTTCAATGGATGGGACGAGGTATCACATCCCATGGAAAAGCTCGGACCTGTGGGTATCTGGGGACTTTTTGTCCCCGGGGTGAAAGAAGGGGAAATGTATAAGTTCCTGATTACCACTCAGGATGAGGAGAAGCTGTACAAGGCAGACCCCTTTGCTAATCAGGCGGAGTACCGTCCCGGAACGGCATCCATCATTACAGATTTGTCCGGCTTTGTATGGAAGGATGCAAAGTGGATGGAACAGCGTGATACGAAAGATGTGCAGAGGGAGCCACTGGCAATCTATGAGTGCCACATCGGTTCCTTTATGAAGCATCCGGACGGTACGGCGGAGGGCTTCTACAATTATCGTCAGTTTGCAGACAGAATTGTAGAATATCTGAAAGAAATGAAGTATACCCATATAGAGCTGATGGGAATTGCGGAGCATCCTTTTGACGGTTCCTGGGGGTATCAGGTGACGGGTTATTATGCACCAACCTCCAGATACGGAACCCCGAAAGATTTTATGTATCTGGTGAATGAACTGCATAAAGCCGGTGTGGGTGTTATCCTGGATTGGGTACCCGCACATTTTGCGACAGATGCTCATGGACTGGCGCGCTTTGACGGACAATGTATTTTCGAACATCCGGATCCGCGCCTGGGTGAACATCCTGACTGGGGGACAAAGATTTTCAATTACGGAAAGCCGGAAGTAAAGAATTTTCTGATTGCCAATGTGCTGTACTGGCTCAGAGAATTTCATGTGGACGGCATCCGTGTAGATGCGGTAGCCTCTATGTTGTATCTGGACTACGGAAAAAAGGATGGTCAGTGGGTGCCGAATAAATATGGCGGGAATCAGAACCTGGAGGCAATTGAGTTCTTTAAGCATCTGAATTCCGTGGTGAGGGGAGGAAATCCGGGCTTTCTGACGATTGCGGAGGAGTCGACGGCATGGCCCAATGTGACCGGAGAAATCGGCGGTGACAGTCTTGGATTTACTTTCAAATGGAACATGGGTTGGATGCATGATTTCTGTGAGTATATGAAACTCGATCCGATTTATCGAAAGGGCTGTCATTATGCCATGACCTTTGCCATGAGCTATAATGAGAGTGAGAAATACATACTACCGCTCTCACACGATGAGGTGGTACATTTAAAGTGCTCCATGGTGAATAAAATGCCGGGTTATCAGGTTGATAAGTATGCAAATCTGAGAACGGGGTATACCTATATGTTCGGTCATGCCGGAAAGAAGCTTTTGTTTATGGGGCAGGATTTCGGACAGGAGAGGGAGTGGAGCGAGGCACGGGAACTTGACTGGTTCCTGCTCGGAGAGAAAAACAATCTTGGCATGCAGAATTATGTCAAAGAGCTTTTGAAGTTATACCGGAAATATCCGGCACTCTATGAACTGGATGACAGCTGGTCGGGGTTTGAGTGGATGAATGCGGACGACGCGGACAACAGTGTGTACTCCTTTGTGAGAAAGTCTTCCACAGGCAGAAACAGCCTGTTGTTTGTGCTGAATATGACTCCAGTAAAACGTGAGGGCTACCGGGTGCCGGTGCCTAAAAAGAAAAAGTATAAGCTGCTGCTGAACAGCGATGATGAGAGGTTTGGTGGCTGGGGAAGCCGGATTCCGGAAGAAATTTTGGCGGAGAAGGTGCCTTGCCATTACCATAAATATTCTCTTACCTTTGATCTTCCTTCCTATGGCGCCGCAGTTTTCCTGTTCTGAGTACATATTCACCTGTACCCGGGCATGGATATTTGGGGTAAAGAAAAACCGATATTTTACCGAAATAAAGGGTAAATGCGATTGCGGCATTTACCCTTTTTGAATGACAGGAGAGTTTATTTTGAAGATTACATTTTATCAGCAGTCTGTACCGGAAACGGAAATGCAGCATACGGAGAGAAAACAGATGTCCGGGGAAAAAATCGGAAGCATTTACGCGCAGACGGCCTATTTTGCAGAAAATGCCGATAGCCTGTTGAATGTGCCCGGAGGGCAGGGAGAGAAGGGAAAGAGTCTCATTGAATTGCAGCAGGAGGCCTCCAACACAAATGCAGCGGTGCAGCAGGATTATATGACACTAATGGCAAATACCATGACTGAGGAGGATTATGCCAGACTGCAGGAGGAGGGCTTTGATTTTGGAAACATGGAGCCGGAGGAAGCGGTTACCATTGTGGATAAGATTAAGGCAGAGTTGGTGCGTTCTGGAAAGAAGATTGCAGGATATACGGACAATCTGGATATGGATACCCTGGCGGCGGCTTTGGGCAGTCAGACTCTGGCGCAGGCAGTTGCAGACAGTTTCCGGTCGGCGGATATACCGCTTACGGAGGAAAATGTGAATGCAGTGGCAAGAGCATGGAATATGGCATCACAGCTGCAGCCGCTGGAGGAAGGAAGCAGAGCTTATCTGATTGACAATGAAATGGAAGGGGAAATCTGGAACCTTTACCTGGCACAGAGCAGCGGTGCAGACCGACCGGGCGGAAGTACTCCCAGATTTTATGCAGAAAATGTCAAAGGGTATTATGCGCGGAGCGCGGACACTGCTTTGACGGAAGAACTGCCCGCGCAGATTGACAGGCTGCTGGAGCAGTGCGGCAGGGAAGTAAATAAACAGAACAGACAGCGTGCGGCATGGCTGGTGGAAAAGGGATTGCCTCTTACGCAGGAGAATTTGAGCCGTATGGAGGAATTGGAAAAAATACAGCTGCCGGTGACGGAAGAGATGTTTGCCGAAAGCGTGGCTTCTGCTGTGACAGAGGGGAAAAATCCTGTCCATGGACTCCTTGCAGGGGATGGGGAATCTCTTTATGAGAAAGCGGTGCGTCTGGAAGCTTATTACCGGAGTGATGAGGTTTGGGAAGCTTCGGCAGAAAACATTACTGCCAGAAGACAGTTGGAGGAAGTCAGACTTCGCATGACCGCAGAAGTGAATGTCAGATTGCTGAAGAGTGGATTCTCTATCGATACTGCACCCATGGAGAAACTGGTGGAGGCGCTGAAATCTGTTGAACAGGAGTTGGCAGACAGCTATTTTCCTGAGGATGGACAGGCTGTACTGAAGTACCGGGCGTATTGCGAAACAAATAAAGTGGTGGAAGAAATTCCCGGTTTGCCGGCGAGTGTTCTGGGCACTTATGTAAAAGGACAGACGGTGTCAGAACTGGGAGAGATTTATGAGAGCGGTAAGACGGCGGCAGCATCGGATGGAGTTTACGGAAGGGAAGCGTCGAAAGGCTCTCTGAGTGATTTTTATAAGAACGGCAAGGAGATGCAGGCATCCTATGAAAAAGCAGGGGAGAGTTATGAGGCTCTTATGACGGTACCTCGCAAAGATATGGGTGACAGCATCAGGAAAGCTTTTGCAAATGTGGATGATATTTTGAGCGACCTGGGGCAGGAACTGTCAGAGGAAAATCGCAGAGCGTTAAGAATCCTGGGGTATAACCGAATGGATATGACCGTGGAAAACCTGGATGCGGTACGGGAAGCAGACAGACAGGTAAATACGGTAATTGAAAAACTGACGCCGGCAGCAGTTTTGAAAATGATACGTGATGGCGTAAATCCTTTGGAAAAAAGCTTCGGAGAACTGGAAGAGTATTTTGATTCTTTGCCGGAGATATATCGGGAGGAATCGGAAAAATTCAGCCGTTTCCTTTATGGGCTGGAGCGAAACGGTGAGATTACCGCGGAGGAAAGAGAGAGTTACATCGGTATTTACCGCCTGGTGCGTCAGATTGAGAAATCTGACGGAGCAGCGATCGGAGCTTTGGTGAATGCACAGGCAGAACTGCATTTTTCCAATTTGCTTTCCGCAGTGCGCACCGGTAAATTCAAATCGATGGATATCAGAGTAGCGGATGATATGGCTGTGATGTCTGAATTGATTCGGAAAGGAGAAAGCATTTCCAATCAGATTGCAAAGGCATTTGCAGCCAAGGCAAATGATTTGCTGACAGAAGCGTCATATGATGAGGAGGCAAATAGGGAACTACAGCAAATGCAGCTGGAACAATATCGTGCCGCTGTGTCCGGCGCTGACAGTGAGACGGCTTCCATGCTGGAAAGAGGAAAGCTTCCGGCGAGTGCGGAAAATCTGCTGGCAGCAGAAGCACTTGTACAGGAAACGGAAAATTTGCTGGCGGCGGCTGACAGGAGAAGGGCAGAGAGTGGGGCTGCGGGCAAGAATGGAAAAGATACTGTCAGTACAAAACTGTGGGAAAGGCTGGAGAAAAAACAGGAATTTACGGAAGGTTATCAGGAGATAACCGAAGCAGCCGAGGCTGTTGTGGAGGAGATTACACTGGAACAGGCAGAAACCAGTCTGGATGTCCGCAATATGCAGCTGATGCATAAACAGTTGACAATTATGTCATCTCTGGTATCCAGCGAGGAATATTTTCTTCCGATGTATGTGGGGGATATCCTGACGAGAGTTCATCTGACCCTGAACAGAGGAGAGCAGGAGACAGGTACTGTACGTGTAGATGTGACAATTCCGAAGGAAGGACATTTGACGGCACAGTTTTCATTGGAGAGGGGACAGCTTCGGGGAATTTTTTCCGCAGAGACGACAGAAGAGGTAATGAAACTGGAAAAAATAGCCGATATTTTTAAAGAGGAAGCAAAAAACAACTGGTCCGTGGAACGTATCAGCATTGTCAATACGGCAGCACGGATGTCTCGGGAGAATGCAGGAACCGCCGAAGATGAGAAAGTGGAAAACAGGGAGCTTTACCTTGTGGCAAAGGTATTTCTGCATGCAGTACAACAAGGAGTAGGAAAAGATGAGAATTAATTATAACGTGTCCGCCATGCTTTCAAATAATGCACTGGCAAATAATGACAGTCTGCTGGCACAGTCTCTGGAGAGGCTGTCCTCCGGTTTGAAGATTAACCACGCAAAGGATAATCCGGCGGGACTTGCCATGGCAAAGAGAATGAATGCACAGTTAGAGGGACTTTCCGTAGCAAACCAGAATGCCAGTGATGGTGTTTCCATTATTGAGATTGCGGATGGTGCCATGACAGAAATCAGTGAAATGCTGCAGAGAATGAATGAACTTGCGGTAAAAGCTGCCAATGGGACTATGGCTGATACGGACAGACAGACGATTCAGGAGGAAATTGACCAGCTAAAGGAGGAGATTACCAGAGTCTCTGAAACGACGGAATTTAATGGTCAGAAACTTTTAAACGGTGAGTTTGAGTATAAAGGATATACGAACAATCTTGATGTCAAGGTGAACGGCTACTCTGACGAAGTGTCTGCCAAGGTCTATACCATCAATCAATTAGTTTTGTCGAAGAAGGAGGAAAACGGCAACTATACGGTTGATATAGAGGATATGATACTTGGCGATGGTTTTCCTGCGGGAACGACTGCTTCCGTCAAAGATGATATTCTGACACTGAAAGCGGACACAGGTTTTGAAATCAGACTGGATATTTCAGGAATTGATTTTACAGGAGCAGATTCCGTGACGATTGCTGACACAGCGGTGACTCCTGCAATACCGGCATTGGAGATTGATGCTACGGGAATCGGTGCCATGCGGCTTCAGGTAGGTGCGAACGAAGGGCAGGTTCTTGCGGTGGAAATCCCGGCAATTTCTTTGAAGAACATGGAAATTGAAAATGTTG
This sequence comes from uncultured Lachnospiraceae bacterium, assembly GCA_945913255.1. Taxonomy (GTDB): domain Bacteria; phylum Bacillota; class Clostridia; order Lachnospirales; family Lachnospiraceae; genus Acetatifactor. The sequence continues at coordinate 16,669 of CAMEDC010000038.1, read as the reverse complement.
ACGTGAGCACAAAAGAAGGCGCACTGGATGCAATCGACCGGGTAGACAGTGCAGTGAAATATGTATCCGGTATCCGAGGCAGGCTCGGTGCTTATCAGAACAGGCTGGAATCAACCATTAACAGTCTGGACATTACTTCTGAGAATATGACTGCGGCATATTCCAGAATTATGGATGTGGATATGGCGGAGGAAATGACACAGTATACCACAGCTCAGGTATTGACCCAGGCAGGAACTTCCATGCTGGCGCAGGCCAATGAAAGACCTTCTCAGGTTTTGCAGCTGTTACAGTGAGGTGCTATGAATGACACGGGAAGAGAAACAGCAGTTTACATTGAGAATTTCACAGGCAAATTCCACACAGCTTGTGGTAATCCTGTATGAGATGCTTCTCAGCTACCTAAATGAAGCTGAAAATATGCTGGAATCCGGGAAAAATCTGGAATTTCATGAGGCAGTGCGAAAAGCGAGAGGCTGTTTGAATGAATTGCTTCAATCGTTGAATCTTCAATATGAACCGGCGCCGACACTTCGGCAGCTCTATCTGTTTTGCATCAGAAGGCTTGCCATTGGTGAAGCAAAGGAAGAGGAGGCGCCCCTCGGAGAAATCAAAAGGGTAATAAATCCCCTGTGGGACGCCTATGCCAGGATTGCTGTTCAGAACAGTGCAGGTCCTGTTATGGAAAATTCTCAGGCAGTTTATGCCGGCCTTACATATGGTCGTAATACATTAACCGAAAACATGACTGACCAGGGCGCGAATCGGGGAATGTACGTTTAGTTCCTTTGTTTCCGAAGCCTTTTCCAGAGCTGCCAGATCGGTCAGATGTTTGTATCGCATTTGCAGAGAATTGATTTCGTAAATATAACTGTCAATCAAATCGAATTCTACAGCGTTATCAAAACCCGCGTAGGCTGTATCCAGTGCCTGACGGGTTTTTTCTATGGACTCTTTGAGTGTCACAGGAGAAAAATCTTCCTCTGCAGGACAAGTGTTATCCGTTTTTTGACTGAAATACATTTTCATCTCGGTAAGATTCCTTTCTTAATAGATTGGTAAAAGTATAGCCTTGATATTTGAAAAATATACCAATTGAACTGTGATACATATTTTCTGGCGTTCGGGCATAAGGTATACAAAAAGAAGCAGGTACGGGTTATGCGGAAGGAATGGTTTCTGAATATTATCATGCGCAGTATATTAGGTACAGTTGCCATGTATTTTATAAATTCATGGCTTGAGACAGCCGGTATTTCAGTTTCGGTAGGTATTAATGCATTTACTGTTTTGACATCCGGAATCCTTGGATTTCCAGGGGTTTTGGCACTTTACGGAATTGGGTTATATAAAATTTTGTAGAATTTAGACAAAAATCATATTTCTTTGCGATACCTATTGAAAAACAAAATGTCATTGCTTATAATACACCTACAAGGGAATCAATACATTCTTGAAATTCATGAGGACGTTTCTCCTCAAAATTCATGCAGTAAATAAAATACAAAGGAGATGATGGGGTGGCGGCTCTGTGTGTGTTGTTGACAGTTGCCTGCGGATATGATTATCTGAAAAGAAAAATTCCAAATGTTTTGATAGCGGTTATGGTGCTTTTCGGAATGGGATGGAAGTTTTGCGGGGAGGGGATAGCCGGAATTCCGGTATATCTGGGGAAAATGCTTTGCATCATGTGCCCGATGTATTTCTTTTTCAAAATTGGCACAATCGGAGCGGGAGATGTGAAGTTGTTTGGCGTAACGGCAGGGTTTCTGCCTTTCAAAAAAATCTTTTTATTCTTATTTATATCTTTGCTGGTGGCGGCAATTATTTCAATTATGAAGCTTTGGAAAGAAAGAATATATGGAGAACGATTCAGGTATTTGTTTCACTATTTGTCAGAGACCTTACAAGGACAGTGCTGGAAGCCTTACCTGTGTGATGCGGAAGAAAAACACAGGCTGGGAATCTGCCTTTCCGGTCCGATTTTTATCAGCGTTCTCCTTTATATGGGAGGTGTCTATTGAGCCGGAAATCAAAAGGAAACATGGTGTTGTGCGATGAGGAGGAAGAATATGCACAGCTGATGTCAGAGTTTTTGAAAAAACAGAAGAACCTTCCGTGGAATCTTCGCACTTATACCAACGCAGAGGCAATGATGAAGCAGGAGAGTGAAGGTGTAGATATGCTGGTAGTAGCAGAGTCTGCTTTTTCCGATAAAATGTGTAGTCTATGTGCCGGCGAAACGGTAGTGTTAAGTGAAAGCGGGATTATGAGGTGGGAAAATATCTGCTATGTAGACAAGTATAGTGCGGCAGAGGATGTGCTGAAACAGTTGCTTGCGATTTATGTGGAGAGTGATGATGCGTCCATGCCCAGATTGACAGAAGCATTGCAGACAAAGTTTATAGGAAATTATTCGCCGGTGCGAAGGTGTATGCAGACTTCTTTCGCACTGGCTTTGGGGCAGATGCTGTCGGAAGAACACAGAACCCTTTACCTGAACTTTGAACATTATGCGGGAGTAGGGGAACTGCTCCCAGATATGCAGACGCTGGACATGGCGGATTTGCTTTATTTCCTGAATGCGGAGAATGAAAAATTTCGTATCAGAATGCAGATGATGATGAAGCATGTCGGGAAACTGGATTACATTCCGCCGATGAAATCGGGGCAGAATCTGCTGTCGATTACGGAGGAAGAGTGGATGGGCTTTTTTCGAAAGATTGAGGAACTCGGCGAATATGAATATGTGATTCTTGATTTGTCGGAGAGTATGCAGGGATTGTTTGAAATACTGCGCATGTGCAGTAAGATTTTTACCTCGCAGGCAAAAGACAGAGTAGCCTGCAGGAAGCTGCTTCAGTATGAACAGCTTTTAGGCCTGTATGAATACAGGGATGTTCTGGAGAAAACTCATCGGCTTGATTTGACCCACATTCACAGATTGCCGTCAGAACCGGAGCAGCTGACGCGCGGTGAATTGGCAGAAGTAGTGAAAGGATTGATACAGGGGCTGTAGAATAATGCAGAAGGGGGCAGTATATGGAATATGCGGAACTGAAAAGAGAATTATGTGCCAGAGTACAGGAAAGGATGGACTATGGAAAGGACATTTCCGATGAGGAAGTGGAAAATACGATTGATGAGGTGATGCTGGGACAGGAGAATTTGCTGACTTATCCGGTGGAAGTCAGAAGAAAGCTGAAAAAGGAACTGTTTGATTCCCTGAGACGGTTGGATATTTTGCAGATTTTTGTGGAGGACAGCTCCGTGACAGAAATCATGATTAACGGGAAGGACAATATTTTTGTGGAACGGGAGGGAAAGCTGAGCAGACTGGATGTGAAATTTGAATCCACGGAAAAACTTCAGGATGTGATTCAACAGATTGTGGCAGGTTGTAACAGAGTGGTGAATGAATCGTCACCCATTGTGGATGCAAGACTTCGGGACGGTGCAAGAGTCAATATTGTGATGAATCCGGTAGCATTGGACGGGCCTGTGGTTACCATACGCAGGTTTCCGGAAAAGCCTATTACAATGAAGAAACTGCTGGAAACAGATTCTATTTCCTCTGAGGCAGCTTCGCTTTTGGAGAAGCTGGTAAAGGCAGGGTATAACATTTTTATCAGCGGTGGAACCGGAAGCGGTAAAACTACTTTTTTGAATGTCCTATCCAATTATATTCCGTCGGAAGAGAGGGTGATTACCATCGAGGATAGTGCGGAACTTCAGCTTCAGGGATTATCCAATCTGGTGCGTCTGGAGACAAGGAACAGCAACGTGGAGGGCTGTAGGGAAATAACCATAAGGGAATTGATACGATCTTCCTTAAGAATGCGTCCCAATCGTATTATTGTGGGTGAAGTACGTGGTGCAGAGGCAGTGGATATGTTGCAATGTCTGAATACCGGGCATGACGGAAGCATGTCTACGGGACATGCCAACAGCGGCAGAGATATGCTGTCCAGATTGGAAAATATGGTGCTCATGGGAATGGAGCTGCCGCTGGGAGCAATCCGGCAGCAGATTGCCTCCGGTATTGATATTATTGTGCACTTGGGCAGACTGCGTGACAAGTCAAGGAGAGTACTGGAAATTACGGAAATTGTCGGTTGCGAAAATAATGAAATTAAGCTGAACCCGCTGTATGTTTTTGAGGAAGCAGGAGAGGACAGCAGGGGAAATGTCATCGGCAGGCTGCAGAAGAAGGGAGTGCTTCTACATGAGAACAAACTTAAAGCGGCGGGAATGGCATAAGTACAGCGCTCGGACAGGAATGATCAGCCTATCTGCGGCAGTCGTTTTTTTTCTCGCTTTTTTCTTTTACAGAAGCTTATGGGCTGCAGTTCCATTGAGTTTTGTGGGAGTTATCTGTTACAAAAATCTAGTAAAGAGAGACCGTCGTATCAAAAAGCAGGAATTGTGTGCACAGTTCAGGGAATGTATTCTTGCAGTGGCAACATTGCTTCGGGCGGGCTATTCTGCGGAAAATGCTTTTTTGGAGTGCAGACGGGATATGGTGCTGCTTTTTGGAGAAAAGGCATGCATTTGTAAGGAACTCAGAAAGATTCAGAGAGGACTGAATATCAATATTTCTCTGGAGGAATTGTTGACGGATATGGCAAAAAGAACAGAATGTGAAGATATTTTACAGTTTGCCCGTATTTTTGGCCTGGCAAAGAGAAACGGCGGAAATATGTCAGAAATAATCAGAAGCTCTGCGGAACTGATTGGGAAAAAAATTGAACTTCGGCAGGAAATCCAGACACTGATAAGCGGAAAAAAGATGGAGCTTACCATTATGCAGATTATGCCTTTTGGAATTCTGATTTATGTCGAACTGGGGAATCCGGGCTATTTTCAAATATTATATCACAATTTGGCAGGAGCCCTTGTGATGACGGGCTGTCTTTTTCTGTATCTGGCAGCGTATGTGCTGGGAGAACATGTTATGAACAGGCTTTGGGAGGAGATGACATGAGGCAATGAGAGAAAAGAAAAAAAGCAGAAAAAACAGGAGAGAAAGTATCTTTTATCGGTTTGCCATGGCATTGTATAAAAAATCCTGTATCAGAAAGCTGCCTTTTTTCAGCGGAAGACAGGTGGAAGCAGACTTGATACGGCTCTGTCCGGGTGAGAATCCGGAATGGATCAAAACAGAATACTATGTCAGAAAACTGGCGCTTTTTTTGATGATTGTAATGTTGGGAACATTGTTTGCGGCAGCTGCGAAAATAAATGAAGAGATGAATGCAGCGCTTCGGGAGGGAGGTATTCTGCAGAGGGGCAGTCCGGGAGAAGAAGGCACACAGGTTACTGTCAGAGCCGAATATGGAGAAGAAACATATGATTTTCAGATTCAGCTTGCGGCAAGACAGATGAGAGAAGAGGAAGCAGGAGAATGGATGTCGGAACTGATGAAAGCACTGCCCCGGGTTATTTTGGGAGAGAATGAGAGCCTTGAAAATGTAGTTTCAGACCTAATACTACGTGAGCGGTACGGCGAGTATCCGGTGACAGTACAATGGGAGAGCAGTCGGCCCGATATTTTGGACGAGTCGGGAAGGATACAACCTGTCGGAGAAAGAGCGGATATTACTTTGAAGGCGGTTCTGGCATGCGGAGAATACATACAGGAGAGAACGCTGGAAGTTACCATACTTCCGGAGATACTTTCTGAAGAAGAGAAGCAGTACAGGGAATTGAAAGAGTATCTGGTGAATTTTGAAAAGGAAACAAGAGAGGAGGAAAACCTGCAACTTCCGAAAATATGGAACGGTAAGGCAATTGACTGGAATCAAAAAAAGGAGCATAAGGCACTGCTACTTTGGACAGGTTCTCTGCTTGCGGCGATTTTGGTGTATTGTTTTTCGGACAGAGATTTACATGCCAGATTGGAGAAGAGAAGAAAAGCACTTGCAGAGGAATATCCGGATGTGGTGCATGAATTGGTGCTCCTGATGGGAGCAGGTATGACAATGCGGGGAGCTTTCCGGAAAATGGCAGATGATTACGAAGAAAAGAAGTACACAGACAAGAGATATTTACCGGCTTATGAGGATATCTTATACATGTGCAGGGAAATGCAGTCGGGTGTGTCGGAGGGGGTTGCATATGAACAGTTTGGAAGAAGAACGGGAGTACAGCAGTACATACGATTAAGCGGACTGTTAATGCAAAATTTGAAGCGCGGTAACGCAGCTCTTCCGGAACGATTGCGGGAGGAAGCATATAGAGCGGGAGAAGAAAAACTGCAGCAGTGCCGGAAACGGGGAGAGGAAGCGGGAACCAAACTATTGATGCCGATGGTAATGATGCTGGCTGTTGTAATGCTTTTGATTATGATACCTGCTTTCCATGGCATATAAAACTGGATTACGACAGAAATGAAAAAGAAGTGATGGTAGAGGTACGGAATCAGAATCTCGGAAGAAAATGGAGGAAAGAAAATGACAGAAGTTAGAAAAGAGAGACCTGAGTTAAAGGGAGTGCGACAGTTCCTTGTAGAAGAGGAAGGGATGGGTACTGTCGAAGTTATATTAATAATTGTGGTTTTGGTTGGACTGGTTGTTATTTTTAAAGATCAGATTACGAAAATTGTCAATAATCTCTTTGACAGAATTACTTCACAGACCGGAAAAATCTGATTGAGGAACAATCATGAAAAAAAGAGAAAATGCTTATCTGACTGTGTATCTCACACTTTCTCTTACGGTTTTGCTGACCTTATGTCTGCTGTTGATTGAAGGAGTCAGGAGAAATGGTGCAGTTCTGGAAGCAACGTGTGCGGCGGATGTGGGAATGCAGAGCATCATGGCAGAATATCATCGGGAATTGATGAAGCAATATAATCTTTTTGCCATTGACGTTTCCTATGGAACTTCTTCCTGTGTGAAAAGAAATACGGAGTCTCATTTGTATCAATATCTGGAAAAGAATTTGCGGTTCGGGGAGAGGGATTTTTTTGCACTTTATCCAAATGGTGCAGAATTGACGGGAGTATCAATTTTGACAGATGGGAATGGGCAGGTTTTTCGGCAACGTGCAGTGGAAGCTATCCGCGATGATATGGGACTGGAAGCTCTGGAACAGCTGCGTGAGTGGATGAGAATTGTGGAGATAAATGCTCTGGAGGAAACAAAACCGCGGCAGGAAAAGGAACTTTTGGACAAAGAGATTGAGGAATATGAGTTTATAGAAGAAGACGGAACGGTAAAGAAGCTGGAGAATCCGACGGGACAGTTGAATGAAATGCGTGGAAAGGGTATTTTGAAGCTTGTTTTGCCGGAAGGAACACCGTTGTCGGAGAAAGCAGTTTCGGCAGATGCGCTGATTGGCAGCAGGATGAAGCAGGGAAAGGTAAATCACGGAAACATGGAGAATGACAGTAGTGATGAGACGATAGCAGAGCGCTTCCTTTTTCAGGAGTATCTCATAAGGTATATGGGGTGTTATACAAACGAGAAATCGGAGGGCGCCCTTGGCTATCAGCTGGAATACCTGATAATGGGAGAGGACTATGATGTGGACAATCTTCGGGGAGTTGCCGGACGGCTCTGTGCCCTGCGGGAAGCAGCGAATGCGGTCTATCTGTTTTCGGATATGGAAAAAAGGGGAGAAGCAGAAGTGCTGGCAGCAACAATATGTTCAGCATTGCTGGTGCCGGAACTGACACCGGTATTGCAGGCATCCATTCTTCTGGGCTGGGCATATGCAGAAAGCTTGTATGATGTAGAGATGCTGTTATCCGGCAAAAAAATTTCGTTATTGAAGGATAAAAACAGTTGGCATCTTGGACTGTCCGCAGCTTTGGACGGAGATTTTTCCGGAAGCGGGGAAGAGGAAGAGGGTCTGACATATGAGGATTATCTGCGGATTTTTATGATGCTGACGGATACCGATACTTTGACGATGAGAGCAATGGATATGGTGGAGGCAGATATCAGGAATACTCCGGGAAACAAATACTTTCGCATGGATGGGTGTTATGACAAAATACAGGCAAAAATCAATATAGCTAGTCGGTACGATTATGCTTTTGAGTTGATTCGTGAAAAGACTTATGAATAAGAATGAGAGGAGGTGAGCAGTGATGGCTCCTTTATGGTGCAAGAAAAGAAGTAGATGTGATAAAAGCAGTAAAAAGAATGAACAAGTAAACAACCAATCAGGAAATCCTTCTCCGACAAACATGAAGTATATCAAAAAAATTGCCCAAAACCTCCTATGTGCCATAAAGGGGTCATCACTGCTTCGTCTCCCTGAAAAAAATCTGAAAGCAGGAATGACAGTGGAAGCAGCTGCGGTACTTCCGTTATTTTTGCTTTTTTTTCTGAATCTTGCCAGCCTGATGGAAGCGGTGAGACTACACGGGAATTTGCAGTTTGCATTATGGAGCGCGGCAAATGAGGCAGCGCTTTACGGATGTGCAGTGGAAAATGAAACGGCAGACAAATTTCTCTCGATTTTATACATACGGAATCAGATTATTGAGAAACTGGGAAAGGAATTTCTGGAAAATTCACCTTTGGAAAATGGCATTTCGGAACTGAAGGTGCTGACAAATCCGATGGATTCGGCTGAGGGTATTCTTGATGTAACAATCTGCTATCGTGTGGCTCCGCTGAGTGCGTTTGCCGGGTTCCCCTCCTTTGAAATGAAGAATAGTTATTATGCACATCTGTGGAACGGATATGAAATTCCGGAAGCAGAGATGGAAAATGAGGTAGTTTATGTGACGGAAAATGGAGAAGTTTATCACAAAGACAGAAACTGTACACATCTGCTGCTGTCAGTTGAGAAGGTTAGGACAGAGAGTATAGAGAAATTGAGAAATCAATGGGGAAGAATATATGGTCCTTGCGCAAAGTGTGCTCGTGGAGAGAAACCGCGGGAGGTATATATTACGAAGGAAGGCGAGTGCTATCACTATTATACAGAATGTGCAGGTTTAAAGAGGACAGTGCGGGCGATTCGGCTTGAGGAAGCAAAAGAATATTATCGGTGTTGCAGCCGCTGCGGATAAAAATACTTTTGATGTAAGAAAGGAAGAATAAAATGTGGAAGATATTTTTTGAGGGTATTTGGCTGTTTGCCATGAGTATTTCGGATATCCGTTTCAGGAGAATTCCTCTTTGGATGATTGGGGCAGGGGTTCCGGTGGCCGTCATTTCGGTGGCACTTGAGTGGAACAGTGGTAATTGGCAAAGGGCAGAACTTGTACAATCCATGATTCCGGGTGCTCTGTTGCTTCTTTTGTCAGTTACTGAGAAGGCTGGATACGGAGACGGACTTGTTGTGACACTCCTGGGACTGCTGGAAGGGAAAAATAATAATATGAAAATATTTTTCCTGAGTTTTCTTTTGATGTCCTTGACAGCATTGATTCTTCTTATGTTTCGTAGGGTGGGGAAAAGCACAAAAATTCCCTATCTGCCTTTTTTGCTGACGGCATGTCTGGCAGAGAGGATTTTGTTATGAAAAAGAAAAAAAGAGAAAACGGCTATCTTACTGTGGAAGCCGCAATGGTGTTTCCTGTTGTTTTGTCAGTGCAGATATTGATTGTTTATCTGCTTTTGTTTCAATATGACAGATGTTTGCTGAATCAGGATGCTGCCCGTCTGACAGTGCTGGGATGCAGTGCGGATGAGAAAGAGAAAAACGAGTTGGCAGAATATTTAAGGCAATGTACGGGAGAACTTTCGAAAGAGAAGTATGCAGCATGGAATATGGATTTCCTGACAATGGAATTAGCGGGGGACAATATCTGTGTAGAGGGAAACGGCAGACTGCTGTTTCCCGGAATCGGCTGGGGAATCTGGGAGAAAACAGATTTCCGGGAGACAGGGGTTACTTATAAAAGTAAAAAACTGCATCCGGTGATATGGATTCGACAATGTAGAAAAGGGAAGGGAGAAGAATGATGCTTCAGACAGAATATATCAGAAGTTTAAATTGTAATTATGAAAGAATTTTGCTTGATCACAAGCCGGAGGAGAAAAAATATCAGTATTGTATTTTGAACAGGGGAGGCATAAGGGGATTGCTGCCATGCAGTCTTCGGTACATCAATGGACTGGCTTATCTGTATTACGATATTTCATCCAGGCAGAATGCGTCGCAGCTTTTTAACATCAGAAGCATCGGGCGTGAGTGGATGAAAGATTTTTTATGGGGGATGAAACAGATTGGGCAGGAGCTGGAACGATTTTTGTTGGATATTCGCAATGTTATCTGGTACCCCGAACAGGTTTTTCAGGAATTGGAAAGTAATACATTTGCCTTTTTGTATATTCCTTATTATGAGGGTGAAAACAGTTTTGGTGCTTTTCTGGATTTTTTGGTAGAGCATATCGATTATAATGACGAAGTCCTGGTAGAGTGTGTTTATCACATGCATGAACAATACGAGAGGAACGGAGAAGTGTATTTGCAGGCACAGATTTTTGAGGATGCGAAGAGGCTGAATGAGACAGGAAATGAAGCAGAGAGCAATATGACAGGAAATAGCCGGATAATAAGTGATGTGCCGGAGGAGTGGTGTTCAAATGACAAAACGGAAGTAAATCAGGAGACTATAGAGAGCAAAAAGGGAATATTCAGTATTTTTGAAGGGCGGAAGAAGAAAAACAGGGAGCAGCGTGAAAATTACAATCGGAGTTTGCATCGGGCTATGGAAGGGTATATTGTGGCGGAAGAGACGACTTATGAGGAAACCGAATATGGGCAGACTGTGTATGAAGAAATTAATGAGGACGAGCAGATAAAAATCAGGGGAATTTATTCTCCGGACGGGAACCTAATGTGCAGTCTGGATAAACCGGTTACTACGATTGGCAAGAAAAAGGAGGAATCGGATGTGGTTCTGGAGAATGCTTCCGTCAGCAGAATCCACGCAAGAATTATTAAGGAAAAAGAGTATTACTATCTTGAAGATTTAAACTCTACCAACGGTACTTTCAAAAACGGACTCCGCCTGCATCCATATGAAAAACGCCGCCTTGAGGAGGGGGACGATATCCGATGCGGAAGGGTATTGTTTGTTTTCCGTTAGAGGGTGTCCGTTTTCCGTTAGAGGGTGTCCGTTTTGATTGAAATACATAGAAAATTATGTTATAATCCACGGAATAAGGTTAATGTTTCAATAAGTTAAATAGGGGTAGGTCTGTCAGACCTTTGGCGGACAGGGGAGGCAAAAATGGATGCTGATTTTTGGAGAGAGCAGGCTACTTATCTTGTCAGAATTATTTTAGCCTGTATCTGCGGCGGAGTGATTGGAATTGAACGGCAGCAAAGGACCAAGGTTGCCGGTACGCGCACACATATGGTGATTGCGCTGGCAACGGCATTGATGATGATTATATCCAAATACGGATTTATGGATACGGCAGGCATACCGGGAACCAGTTGGGATGTATCACGTGTGGCAGCCGGAATCATATCGGGAATCGGTATCCTTGGTGGCGGCATTATCATTACCGGGAAACAGGGATATGTAAGCGGAATTACTACGGCAGTCGGTATCTGGGCGACAATCGGAATCGGTATGGCACTGGGCGCGGGAATGTATGTACTGGGAATAGGAACAACCCTGATTATGCTGATTACGCAGTGGCTGTTACATAAAAACCTTTGGATTGTAAAGCAACCTACCAGAGCACAAGTCAGTTTTCGTTTGAACAACGACAGGCAGGCGTATGAGAAGGTGTCCAATGAACTGGAAAAATATCATATCACAATGTCTCAATTCAAGTGGGAAAGAAAGAACAACAATACTTTTCAACTGAGATGTCAGGTGTTTATTCCTTCCGGCTTCAGCAGAGAAGATATTGTTGGAATTTTTACCGGAATGGATGAAGTGGAGACCTTTGAAGTAATATAGAAGAAGGAGACAAACAGGTTGAAGCGATTGAAACAGGCACCGCTAGTCAGTGTGACTCTGGTCTGCATGAATGTAATCATATATATATTGTGTGTCGTTACGAGGGGCATGCTGTATGAAGAAGGGATACTGGATGCAGAGAGTGTTATTTATGGAAAAGAGTATGGCCGGATTTTATGGGCGATGTTTTTTCACGCGGATACAAGCCATCTCTTTAATAATATGCTGATTCTGTTTTTTCTCGGTGCGATGCTGGAAAAAGAAATAGGGCATATCTGGTTCGGTGTATTGTATTTCTTTTCCGGTATTGGAGGAAACATTCTTTCTTTGATTATGAAGGTAGTACATAATGACCCGGCGGGTTCTCTCGGGGCAAGCGGAGCGGTTTTCGGACTGGATGGTGTACTTCTTGCAATCGTGATACTTTCGAACAGAAGAATGGAGAGTGTAACGCCGGTGAGAGTGATTCTCATGATTGTTCTGTCGCTCTACAGTGGGTTCACAGGTGGAAATGTAGATAATGCGGCTCATGTAGGAGGATTGATTTGCGGATTTTTGTTAGGTGGTATTATGTGCATAGTGCAGAATCGAAAGGACAGAAGGACGTATGAATATTAACATTTATTATGGCGGAAGAGGAATCATTGATGATCCGACTCTGTTTGTGATTAACAAGATGCAGGAAATACTGGAAGAACTTCGTGTCAATGTCACCCGATATAACCTGTATGAATTGAAGAATACCATCCCGACGCTGCCACAGACGCTGAAAGACGCGGATGGCATTATTCTTGCGACTACTGTGGAATGGTACGGTATAGGCGGCTATATGCAGCAATTCCTGGATGCCTGCTGGCTTTTTGGCGATAAGGAAAGAATTGCAAAGATATATATGTGCCCCGTTGTAATGTCCACTACATATGGAGAGCGCGAAGGAAAGCTGAATCTTTCAACGGCGTGGGAGATTCTGGGCGGATTACCCTGCAGCGGGATTTGCGGCTACATTGAGAATACGGTAGTGTTGGAAATGAACGAAGAGTATGCCAGAATTATTGAGAAGAAAGCTGAGAATATGTATCGCAGCATCAATCAGCATATGGCAAGCTTTCCGGCGAGCAATCAGGCTGTAAAGCAGAGAATTGCGGTTCCGAAGACAACGAACCTTACGCCTCAGGAATCAGAGCAGCTGTCTCAATATGTCTCAGATGACAGTTATGTACAGCGTCAGAAAGAAGATATTCAGGAGCTTGCAAGTCTGTTCCGGGATATGATGAGTGAGGAAACCGAAGATGCAGAGGAATATTTTGGAAGTTTTCGAAAGCATTTCAAACCTCAGGCAGGGTTTTCGGCAGAGTACTCAATTATTATAGAAGAAAAGAAGAAAAAACTGATTCTTTCTGTGGATGGGCCGAAGCTGGAGTGCTGTTACGGAACGTGTGAGCAGCCGGATGTAGAGGTTCAACTTGGAAAAGCAACAATGGAGGATATTGTGAATGGCAGGATGACATTTCAAAGAGCATTTATGTCGGGAGCAATGAAAACAAAAGGGGATTTCAGAGTGCTTAGAGCTTTGGATCAGTTATTCCCGTTTGAATAAAAGACTGTAGCGGAGGCGAAATATGAAACAGGCAGATTGTATTTTTTGTAAGATTGCAAACGGGGAAATCCCCGCAAAGACTTTATATGAGGATGAAGATTTTCGCGTTATTCTTGATTTGGGTCCGGCCACAAAGGGACATGCGCTGATCCTTCCCAGAGAGCATGCTGCAGACTTATATGAACTACCGGATGAAACAGCCGGAAAAGTTTTGATATTGGCAAAGAAGATGGCGTCTGTCATGAGAGAAAGGCTGAAGTGTGATGGCTTGAATCTGGTTCAGAATAATGGTGAAGTTGCCGGACAGACGGTACGTCATTTTCACCTCCACCTGATTCCCAGATATGTGAATGACGGTCAGAGAATCAACTGGGTGCCGGGAGAACCGTCACAGGAAGAATTGGAAGCGGTAAGAAAAGAAATCGTAGAGTAGAGGATGATTTATGAAAACAATAGATGTATCGGTAATTACCGATAGCATTAAGGAAATGTGTATAGAGGCAAATCATTTTCTGACAGAGGATATGAAGTGCGCTCTTGATACTGCGGCAGAAACGGAAAAAGCACCTCTTGGAAAGCAGATTCTCGAACAGCTTCAGGAAAACATGAAAATAGCCGGAGAGGAAATGATTCCAATCTGTCAGGACACAGGCATGGCTGTTATTTTTATGGAAATCGGGCAGGAAGTACACTTTACAGGTGGAAATCTGGAAGAGGCAGTCCAGGAGGGAGTGCGCCGGGGATACACAGAAGGATTTTTGCGAAAATCAGTTGTGAAAGACCCAATCTACAGAGAAAACACAAAGGATAACACACCGGCAGTCATTCATTATGAGATAGTTCCCGGAGAAGAAGTGAAGATTACAGTTGCGCCCAAGGGGTTTGGCAGCGAAAACATGAGCCGTGTTTTCATGCTGAAACCTGCTGATGGAATAGAGGGCGTAAAAAATGCAATTCTGACGGCTGTGAAGGATGCGGGGCCAAATGCGTGTCCTCCAATGGTTGTGGGCGTGGGAATCGGAGGTACATTTGAAAAATGTGCGCTCATGGCAAAAAGGGCATTAACCAGACCGGTGAATCAACATTCCGAAATCCCTTATGTGTGTGAACTGGAGAAAGAACTTTTGGAAAAAATAAATTGCTCCGGTATTGGCCCCGGAGGGCTGGGTGGGACGACAACAGCTCTGGCGGTTAATATCATAACTTATCCGACTCACATTGCCGGACTTCCGGTGGCAGTCAATATATGTTGTCATGTAAATCGACATGCAGTAAAAGTCCTGTAATGCAGGAATGTGCTTGGATGATATTATTTATGAGGTATTTATGCCGTATGGCAGTGTATTGGAGAGGGTGATAAGATGGACAGACATATAAGTGTACCTTTGGAGAAAGAAACGGCGGATTCTCTTCATGCCGGTGATTATGTATATTTGACGGGAACCATCTACACAGCGCGTGATGCAGCTCATAAGAGAATGCAGGAAGCGCTTGACAGAGGCGAGAAGCTGCCGTTGGATATTAAGAATAATGTTATTTATTATATGGGACCTTCTCCGGCAAGACCGGGCAAGACGATTGGATCTGCCGGCCCAACCACGGCGAGCAGAATGGACAAATACGCTCCTTCATTGCTTGACCTTGGTTTGATGGGGATGATTGGCAAGGGGAAAAGAAATCAGGCGGTGATAGACGCCATTGTCAGAAATGGAGCCGTATACTTTGCAGCAGTAGGAGGGGCAGGCGCTCTTCTTTCCCGTTCAATTGTTTCGTCAGAGGTTATCGCATATGATGACTTGGGAACAGAAGCAATTCGCAGGCTTGAAGTAAAGGATTTTCCGGTGATTGTTGTAATTGATTCAGAAGGCAATAATTTATACGAGACAGCGATACAGGATTACTGTACAGAATAACAGGGAAGGTTTTTCAGTATGAAAAGAATCGTTTTAATGGTGCTGAGACTTATTTTGAAAGTACCTTATTATTTGCTTGGAATTTGGTGGTGCGGAAAAAGGAAGGATTATAATCTGGAAAAATCTTATGCCTTTGTAAAGAAAGTAACAAAAGCAGCAAACCGTGCGGGAAGAGTCACAATAGAATCCCATGGTTTGGAGAATATTCCGAAAGAGAACGGATTTATATTTTTTCCAAATCATCAGGGCATGTTTGATGTCCTGGTATTTCTGGAGTCCTGTCCGGTACCTTTTTCTTTCGTGATAAAGAAGGAGGCAAGCAATGTTATTCTGTTAAAGCAGGTGATTGCCGCATTAAAGTCCATTGTAATTGACAGGGAAGACATCAGACAGTCGCTGGAGGTCATCAACCAGATGGCGGAAGAAGTTGAGAAGGGAAGAAATTTCCTGATATTTGCAGAAGGAACCAGAAGCAAAATGGGGAACAGGCTTTTACCTTTTAAAGGAGGAACCTTTAAAAGTGCTGTGAAAGCTAAGTGCCCTATCGTGCCTTGTGCACTGATTGATTCTTTTAAACCCTTTGATGAAAACTCCATTGCGCCGGTGACAGTCAAGCTGATATACCTTCCACCTATTTATTATGATGAGTACGCATCCATGAAGACACCGGAGATTGCGGATATGGTAAAACAAAGGATTGAGGCTGCGATTTCAGAGTATGAAAATAAATAAAAAAAGCGATTGACAAAGCAACGTACCTTATGTATAATAACTTTTGCGTCACAGATTGTGGATGCAAAATAAGATATTGGTAGAGACGTAGTTCGGATTAAGGAGAAATACTCAAGAGGCCGAAGAGGCGCCCCTGCTAAGGGTGTAGGTCGGGCAACCGGCGCGAGGGTTCAAATCCCTCTTTCTCCGTTTCACTACCAATAGGTGATGAAAAAGAATCTTAAGAGATTGAGATTTCTTTTTTTGCGCTTTTTCATGAAATTGAAAGCCTATTGGATAACACATCGCGACTTTAAAAGATATTTTTAGAGAATATGTTGACAAGCTATTGCGAAATGTGATATAGTGAAAATCCACCGCGAAAAACTTAGAGTTTTCCGGCTGGAAAAAAGATTAAAAAAGTTGTTGACAAAGTGAGCTGGCTGTGATATGATATCAAAGTTGCCGCTGAGAAGACAACGACATGAACTCTTGCAAAAGCAAGAGGATGTACCTTGACAAATAAACAGTAATGCAACCCTGAAGATTCCATAGCGAAGTAGG
>CAMEDC010000037.1 GCA_945913255.1 uncultured Lachnospiraceae bacterium | reverse complement strand
AGACACCGCCGTACTTTTTCGCACAGGTCAGACCAAACATGTGGTCATCCTCGTTAATGGTACCGCCCACTGCGCAGAGAGAATTGTGACAGTTCGTCAGTACATAGGGCATGGGGAATTTCTGCAATCCCGACGCTCTTGCAGTCTGGATGATACCCACGAAGGTAATGTCATGGCTTGTAAGCTTGTCAAATCTGATTTTCAGCTTGTCCATATTGTCAGAGGTATTGTGGCTCTGCAGTATGCCATAGGCAATGGTATTCTTCGCCGCTTCCTCTTTTGTAACGCATTTTCCTGTCTTACTTTCGATTGCAGCTGCCGCATCCGGGGCATCGGAAATAATCTCCGCACCGTTTACCAGATAGGCTCCGCCCTGCAAAAGTTCTATCATACCGTTTCCTCCCATTATTTCATCACAATCAGTTACACTGTTTTTAAATCGTTCAAAGATTTATTATAAAGGAATCTATCCGCATATGCAATGGAAAAAGACATTTTATTCGCGTCCGCCCTCCGGATAATCCTGTATCAGCGATGCAATTTCTTCCAAATCAATCTGTAACTCCCCGTTATAAAGAGCCAGTCCCGCCTTACCCTCAAGCGGCTGAATATGGGGTGCATAGTCATCCTTCCAGCAATAGGTAACCAGAACCTTGCGGAAAGGGTCAATAATCCAGTACTCCTTCACCCCCGCGTCCGTATATTTCTGCAGCTTCTTGATGTAATCCTTCCGCCTGGTGGATTCTGAAATAATCTCCAGACAGAAATCCGGCGCCCCCATAATCCCCCATTTGCAAATCTTGCTCTTATCGCAAAGAATCAGGATGTCCGGTTGTACCATGGTTCTGTCATCACAGTCAAGCCGAACATCCACAGGAGCCAGCATGGGCATACAAGTTCCATTTTTATCTTTGATAAAGTTTTTTATCGTATTGAAGATATCCCCCAATATATGCTGATGCACAAAGGTGGGAGCACTCATATCATAGATGACGCCGTCAATCAGTTCCACTCTCCTGTCATCCGGAAGAGTATAATAATCCTCCAGAGTATATTCCCCCTGCTTTTTAGGACGATCAGCGGTATAGACAGTGCTCTCCGCAACACCTTTTGTCTTCTTATCCTCGTGATATGCACCGTAGGACAGTGCCTTCTCCAGTGCCTGCTTCGTGGCATATCTGGGATGTTCCGTCTCACCGGAAAATATCTTCTGAAGTGTTCCCAGCGGTACCCCGCTGTAATCCGACAATTGTGCCAGGCTGTAACCTTTTTCCTGCTTCATTTTCTTCATCTCTTCCAGCGTCATACTATCTCCTCCCTTCTGAATCTCTGCATATCCGTTTCGCGCTCTTTTTTCATCCGTTATGTGTCCTTTTTGTATCCATATATTACTCCGTTTTACGTCCGTTTGTCAACCGTTTTCCGGAGATTAAAGGTATATAGGTATAAAAGGTAAAACAAAAAAGGTGCAGTTGAATCAGGCAACTGCACCTTCCATTATTTAAGCTATTTAAACTGTTTTCCTGACTGTTCAGCAACCGGTGCTTCACATTCACGATAATGTCACCTTATCCAGATGCCAGATTTCATCCACATACTCCTGAATGGTTCTGTCGGAGGTGAACTTACCGGAACAAGCCACATTCAGAATCGCGCTCTTCGCCCAGTTCTTCTTATCTCTGTAAGCAGCTTCCACTTTCTTTTGTGCTTCCGCATAAGACTTGAAATCCTTCAGGATAAAATACGTATCTGCCTTCGACGTGCTCAAAGTATTCAGCAGGGAGTTGTACAAAGGGCGGAACAGCTCTTTGTCGGAAGCATAAGTTCCGTCAACCAGCTGATTCACCACTCTGCGTATATCCGCATCACTGTTGTAAATGTCCATGGGATTGTAGCCGCCATGGTTCTCATAGTTTATTACCTCATCGGAGGACAGGCCGAAGATAAACGCGTTTTCCGCACCGACTTCCTCCACAATTTCCACGTTTGCACCATCCATGGTTCCCAGGGTCAGCGCACCGTTTAGCATGAACTTCATGTTGCCCGTACCAGAAGCTTCCTTGCTGGCAGTGGAAATCTGCTCGGACACATCAGCCGCTGCGAAGATAATCTCCGCATTGGAAACATTGTAGTTTTCAATGAAGACCACTTTCAGCTTTCCGCCGAGAGAAACATCGTTATTGACAACGTCCGCCACCGAGTTAATCAGTTTGATGGTCAGCTTTGCGTTGCGGTAGCCTGCTGCCGCCTTTGCGCCAAAGATGAAGGTTCTGGGATAGAACTCCATCTGCGGATTTGCCTTCAGTTCATTGTACAGATACATCACATGCAGAATATTCAGAAGCTGTCTCTTGTATTCATGAAGACGTTTTACCTGTACATCAAAAATGGAACTGGGATCAACAACCACACCATTATGCTCCAGGATATACTTTGCAAGGCGCTCCTTGTTTTTAAACTTGATGTCCATGAATTCCTTCTGTGCCTTCGCATCCTCTGCCAGTTCTTTGATGCCGGCAATCTTAGGAAGGTCGGTAATCCATCCGTTGCCCACCTTTGAAGTAACCCAGTCTGCCAGAAGCGGATTCCCATGCAGCAGGAAACGTCTCTGTGTAATACCGTTTGTCTTGTTGTTGAAGCGCTCCGGGAATATCTCGTAAAAATCACGCAGCTCCTGTTTTTTCAAAATCTCCGTGTGCAGTCTTGCAACACCGTTTACAGAGTAACCGGCAACAATTGCCATATGTGCCATCTTCACCTGTCCGTCATACAGAATTGCCATCTTCCGAATCTTTTCCTGCACATCGACACCGTAAACGCCCGCATATTTCTGCTCAATCTGCTGCACAAAACGGCGGTTAATCTCCTCCACAATCTGATAAATTCTGGGAAGCAGCCTGGAGAACAGATCGATGGGCCACTTTTCCAATGCTTCTGCCATGATGGTATGATTGGTGTAGGCACAGGTGCGTGTGGTGATGTCCCAGGCCTCATCCCAGCCAAGATTATAATCATCCAGAAGAATTCTCATCAGTTCGGGAACTGCCACGGTGGGATGTGTGTCGTTGAGCTGGAAGGTCACTTTCTCCGG
The DNA here is from genome assembly GCA_945913255.1 of uncultured Lachnospiraceae bacterium. Lineage (GTDB taxonomy): Bacteria > Bacillota > Clostridia > Lachnospirales > Lachnospiraceae > Acetatifactor. The sequence continues at coordinate 25,381 of CAMEDC010000037.1, read as the reverse complement.
GAAACGATGAATGTCATCGTGCTTTCTCATAAATTTCTCCACTGCCTCCTGCACGGATGCGGAAATGAAGAAATACTGCTGTTTTAAACGCAGCTCTTTACCTGCATAATGGTTATCATTGGGGTAGAGCACCTCCACGATATTTCTGGCCAGGTTCTCCTGCTCCACTGCCTTGCGGTAATCACCTTTGTCAAAGGAATCCAGCTGGAATCCCTCAATCGGCTCCGCATCCCAGATACGCAGGGTGTTTACAATCCCGTTTCCATAGCCCACAATGGGGAAGTCAAAGGGGATAGCTCTTACCGCCTGATAATCTTCCTGCACGAATTTGCTTCTGCCATTCTCGTCCTGATACATGGAAACATGTCCGCCGAATTTGACAATCTTTGCATATTCCGGTCTGCGCAGTTCAAAGGGATTTCCGTTTTCCAGCCAGTTATCCGGCACTTCTACCTGATAACCGTCCTTGATCTGCTGCTTGAACATCCCATAGCGGTAACGGATTCCGCATCCGTATGCGGGATACCCCAGAGTTGCAAGGGAATCCAGAAAGCATGCGGCCAGACGTCCCAGGCCTCCGTTTCCAAGCGCCGCATCCGGTTCCTGATCTTCTATCAGATTCAAATCAAACCCAAGTTCCTCCAGTGCCTCTCTTACGGGAACGGATGCCCGCAGATTAATGATATTATTACCAAGGGCACGCCCCATCAGAAATTCCATGGACATATAGTATACCATTTTGGGATCCTGTTTCTCATACGCCTTCTGGGTATCAATCCAGTTGTCCATAATCTGATCCTTAAGTGCAAGGGATACCGCCTGGAAAACCTGCTGTGCCGTTGCCTCTTCCATATCCTTACGATACAGCGTCTTTACGTTGTAAACAACACTTCTCTTAAAAAGCTCTTTGTCAAATTTCAGTCTGCCGTCCGCTTTATTCTCGCTTTTCTTTGGTGTAATGCCCTTCATACAACGGCCTCCTTCTCTCAAATTTTTTCAACGGAAATAACAACCTTCTCGCCGTTTACATCCCATTCCTTTGATACCGTATAAGTCTCTCCTGCCGTAAACACATCCGCCAGTACCTTGCCGCAAATAGCATCTCTGTTCTTCTGCGCAACTGCCGCCAGCTTTTCATTTTCATTCAGAGACACTTTGATGTGATCCATCACCTCAAAACCGGCATCCTTTCGCATGGTCTGGATTTTACTGATGATTTCGTAAACAAAACCTTCTTCAATCAATTCGTCCGTCAGGTTTGTATCCAGGACAACGGTCATCCGGTTATCCTCCTGAGACACATATCCTTCCTTCTGTGCCATATCAATGAGCAGGTCATCCTTTGTCAGCTCCACGCTCACGCCGTTCACTTCAAAGGTAAGGCTTCCCTTCTCATTCAAATCATCCATGGCAGCATTGCCGTCCAGAGAAGCCAGCGTCTTCTGGATACCGCCCAGCTGTTTGCCGTATTTCGGTCCGACGGTGCGCAGCTGCGGCTTAAAGGTATAGGAGGTGAAGTCTCTCACATCATCCGTAAACGCCACTTCCTTCACATTCAACTCATCCTTGATAATGTCGGTATAAAATTCTCCCAGCTTGAAGTCAGCCTTGATATACATTCTGCTGATGGGCTGACGGTTCTTGATTGCCGCATCATTACGGCAGGCACGGCCCATGACAACCGCATCCAGCACATCCTCCATGGACTCCTCCAGTGCCTTGTCAATAAAGCTTTCTTCCACAACAGGGAAGTCACAGAGATGAATGCTTTCAGGCGCGGAGGAATCGATGCTACGCACCAGATTCTGATAAATATCCTCTGTCATAAAAGGAATCATGGGTGCAGCTGCCTTGCAGATTGTTACCAGTGCAGTGTACAGGGTCATGTAAGCATTAATCTTATCCTGCTCCATTCCCTTTGCCCAGAAACGCTCACGGCTGCGTCGAACATACCAGTTACTCATCTCATCCACAAAATCCTGCAATGCCTTGGCAGCTTCGGGAATACGGTACTTGTCAAGATTTTCGTCAACCTCTCCCACAACGGTATTCAGCCTGGACAAAAGCCACTTATCCATAACCGGCAATTTATCATATTCCAGTTTATATTTTGTTGCGTCAAACCCGTCAATATTCGCATACAGCACAAAGAACGCATAGGTATTCCACAGGGTTCCCATGAATTTACGCTGCCCTTCCATCACGGCCTTGCCGGAGAAACGCTTCGGCAGCCAGGGAGCAGAGCTTGTATAGAAATACCATCTGATGGCATCTGCGCCGAACTCCTGCAGTGCATCAAAAGGATCTACCGCATTTCCCTTGGACTTACTCATCTTCTGTCCGTTTTCGTCCTGTACATGTCCCAGAACAATAACATTCTCATAAGGTGCCTTATTGAACAGCAGCGTGGATTCTGCCAGCAGGGAATAGAACCAGCCGCGTGTCTGGTCCACCGCCTCGGAGATAAATTTCGCGGGGAACTGCTCCTCGAACACTTCCTTGTTTTCAAAAGGATAATGATGCTGTGCAAAAGGCATTGCGCCGGAGTCAAACCAGCAGTCAATTACCTCGGGGACACGGTGCATGGTTTTTCCGCATTTCGGACAGGGGATTGTGATGGCATCGATGTAAGGTCTGTGGAATTCCACTGTCTTTGCCTCTTCATTGCCGCTTAAAGTATACAATTCCTCACGGCTGCCCACGGAAAGCATATGTCCGCACTCGCACTCCCAGATATTTAAGGGAGTACCCCAGTAACGGTTACGGGAAACACCCCAGTCCTGAATGTTCTCCAGCCAGTTTCCGAAACGTCCCTCACCGATGGAAGCGGGAATCCAGTTGATGGTCTTATTGTTGCGTACCAGATCATCTCTGACAGCTGTCATCTTGATAAACCAGGATTCTCTTGCATAATAGATTAACGGCGTATCACATCTCCAGCAGAAGGGATAGTCGTGCTCAAATTTCGGCGCGCCAAACAGTTTTCCTTCCGCATCCAAATCCTTCAGTACCTCCGGGTCTGCGTCCTTGACAAATTTTCCTGCATAAGGTGTTTCCTTCGTCATGTCACCCTTTCCATCCACAAACTGAACAAAGGGCAGATCATAGTTTCTTCCGATACGGGAGTCATCCTCACCGAAAGCGGGGGCAATGTGTACGATACCGGTACCGTCTGACATGGTAACATAGGTATCACAGGTCACAAAATGGGCCTTCTTTTTCTGTTTTGCAGCAGCCTCGCCGGCACACGCAAACAGCGGCTCATACTCTCTGTATTCCAGTTCTTTTCCGGCAAAGGTTTCCAGCACTTCGTAAGCGGGCTTCCCTTCCTCAGCAAGACCGCTCAACACGGTGTCAAGCAATGCCTGCGCCATATAGTAGGTGCGCCCGTCCGCTGCCTTCACCTTGCAGTAGGTTTCCTCCGGGTTGACACAAAGCGCCACGTTGGAAGGCAGAGTCCAGGGGGTTGTGGTCCATGCCAGGAAATAGGCATCTTCACCCACACATTTAAAACGCACGATAGCAGAACGCTCCTTCACGGACTTATAGCCCTGTGCAACCTCATGACTGGAAAGAGGGGTTCCACAGCGGGGGCAATAGGGAACAATCTTGAAGCCCTTATACAAAAGCCCTTTATCCCAGATTGTTTTCAGTGCCCACCACTCAGACTCAATAAAATTGTCATCATAGGTAACATAAGGGTCATCCATATCAGCCCAGAAGCCGACAGTGCCGGAAAAATCTTCCCACATCCCCTTATATTTCCAGACGCTCTCCTTACACTTGTCAATAAAAGGTGCCAGACCGTATTCTTCAATCTGCTCCTTACCGTCCAGCCCCAGCTGTTTCTCAACCTCCAGCTCTACAGGCAATCCGTGTGTATCCCAGCCTGCCTTTCTGGGCACCATATATCCCTTCATGGTGCGGTATCTGGGAATCATATCCTTGATGGTACGGGTCTCCACATGACCGATATGAGGCTTTCCGTTTGCAGTCGGCGGGCCGTCATAAAAGGTGTATACAGGACCTTTCTTTCTGCTGTCGATACTTTTCTGAAAGATATCATTGTCCTTCCAGAATTTTTCAACCGCTTTTTCACGATCCACAAAATTCAGATTTTTATCAACCTGTTTGTACATTTTTTCTCTCCCTTTCCTAAAAAAAGACCCCGTCCCGTAAAAGGACGAGGTCTGATTTACCTGCGCTACCACCTGTTACTCTCATACGTTCCGACATCTCACCGACGGAATTATATGGCTTCCCATAACGGGGGAAAACCGTTCAGGGCTACCGGGTCCCAGACCTTACCTGCCTGCCTTTTGTCCTGACTGCTCAGAAGTGATTTTCACTGTCCCGCTACTTGCACCGGTCTTGCACCCTCACCGGCTCGCTGATACGTTCCCGAGACAACTACTCTCTTCGTCACTGCATTTACTTCTTTTTTCTGATAATATGTCATTATAGCGCCATGCCATTTTAGTTGTCAAGATTTTCTTGCATCTGTTTTTCTCTTAACAATACCGCATTTATCACCCGGCACATGCTCTTGAAGAGCTGCATCGCCAGTTTGGGGAAGCCGCGCATCGTACTGCACTCCTCCACAGAGACAAACCCGTAAATTTCACCGTCCGCCCCCCGCAGGAAATGCTGCATCAGGCTGCGCGTATCAGTCTCACGATACAGAGCATACAACTTCTCCATACTGAATTCCAGCATATTGGTATTGGATATCTGAAGCATGTCATTCTGGAACATATTTATATATTCCGGAGATTCAAACATCTCCCGCATATCCACATTGCAGACAAGCGTCGGCGGCCAGACACCTGCTGCCTGCCTCTTCTCACCCCATAACACGTAAATCCGGTCAACCGCCAGAAGATTTGCCACCTGAGCCAGCAGCTCCGGAAGCTTTTCACTGCCATGCAGGACAAGCTCTGACAGGCAGATGTTATACCGGTTCAAGTCTCCTTCCGAATAAAAACTGCCTCTGATTTCCTTCATATCCAGAACATCGCTGGAGGTATTGAATCTGCCGTGAAGCTCAGGCTTATAGATAATATATCTGTTTCTTCCCTTTTGTTTTGCAATATAAAGTGCCCGGTCTGCAATCCGGTAAAGATCCCGGAACTCTTTGGCATCCAATCCACCTCTTGCCGCACCGATGGAGCAGGTAATCTTGTTGTCACCCACCTTTTCCTGGAACAGTGCCGATACATTGGTCCTGATGCCTCTGAGATAGTTTCTCAGCCCCAGTTCGTCTCCGTAGTTTTTCAGGACGATCATGAATTCATCGCCGCCGACACGTCCCGCCACACCATGATCTCCCAATACCCTTTTGATGATATCCGCGACCGCTACCACGACCTGATCACCGAAGGGATGGCCGTAGGTGTCATTGACACTCTTGAAATTATCAATGTCAATCATGACAATGGCAGGTTCTTCTCCTCTTTGCACGGAATCCTCTGCATAGCTGTCGATTGCCTTTTTGTTCAAAACCCTTGTCAGCGAATCAAGATTCACTCCGCTTACATAATCATCCATAAGGTCACCCGTCTGCTCGTTAATGCACATCCATATGCCCTCTACCAAAGGTTCATCCTCATACCTTCTCGTTGCAAATTTTATCCGGTAGGCCTCCTGACTTTTCCCTTTTGACAGAATCCTTCCGTGGAAGAGATAAGCCTGCTCCCCGGAAGCTCTCCGAACAGACTTGCAGAAAGTCCGGAAGACGGCGGCATCCTTTCCGACTACCAATCCCTCCCTGAGCATCTTTCCTTCCCACTGTGCAAAAGGCATATCATAAATCTGCACTTTCTGCTCATAATCCATCCAGAACATGTGAAATAAGTCATCCGAAGGCCTGTAAGTGAAGAAAATGCATCCTGCAAGTGTCAGAAAATCCTTCAAAAGATTCTTTTCCTTCTCAGATTTCTCCAGCAGTTCAGCACTTAGTGTCTGATTCTGCAGTTCGATATAATATCTGTCGGCATCATTACAGCCCCTGACAGACATGATATAAGTCTCGCACTTACCTGAACTTAATATATGTACACATTCCTCCACCGGAATATCCAGTGCCATTCTGCATTTTTCCAATGCTTTTTCGACACGTGGAATATCCTCCTTTACTATCGATTTATACAAAGAAGAATATACATTGTCACCTATCAGTTTATACATCGGTTCGTTACACTCTGCGGCCATCAGCTGCTGATCAAATCTGCCTGCAGGGTATACTTTCTGCATTCCTGTTTTTTCCAATTCTTCATACTCCGTTTGTAAGATTGTCATATCATTTGTAGGTCTATAGAATTATATTATCAAATATACATTTAAAAGTAAAGGACTGTTGCTTTCTCTCTGCGAAATTAGTATACTTACTTATGCAGTCCCGAAACGACTCTCTCAGCATCGGAGGAACCCATGGAAGCCAATAACAAAGGAAAAATATCATATGCGCTGCAATCCATAAATATCATTCCTCTTCTTTTTTTTGGAATCATCATCCTGCTGCTGGGCACACACTGGTTCACCCGATCCATGTATGCTGAAGTAAAAAACGAACTGTCCAATGTATCAGCCAGTCTCATCACCATGTTTGATGCCCTCTATCCCGGTGATTACCACCTGGAAGGCGATTTGTCATATCAGCTTTATAAGGGGGAGCGTAATCTTACCAATGACTTCTCTCTTATTGACCACGTAAAAGAGGAGACCGGTCTGGAAATTACTCTTTTCTATCAGGATACACGGATTCTCACGACCATTACCGGCTCAGACGGCGTACGTATCGTTGGGTCCGGTGCCCCGGAAATTGTCTCAACAGATGTTCTTCTGACAGGAGAACCCCATTTTTACAGCAAAACCATCATCTATGGTACAAGTTATTTCTCTTATTATGAACCGCTTTTTGCACAGGACGGGACCGTAACGGGTATGCTCTGTGTCAGCAAAACCAGCAAAGAGGTGGATGCCTCCATTCAGAAATCCATCCGTCCCCTGATGGCAGCGGACTTCCTACTGGTAGTGCTTGTCTCCTTTTTTACTTTTCTCTACACCAGGAATTTTGCATCCTCGCTGCTGCAGATTCACAGCTTTCTGAAAAAAGTAGCCACCGGAGATTTGAATGCCCGGATGCCGTCTTCCGTTCTTAACCGCAGGGATGAGCTCGGTGAAACGGCGCAGTCCGCTCTGACCATGCAGCACTCACTCCGCGTTCTCGTGGAGCAGGACGCCCTGACCACACTTGCCAACAGACGTTCCGGCGACAAACAGCTCCGCAAACTTGTGACCGCTTCACACGCCAAGGGAATTCCTTTCTGCGTTGCCATCGGAGACATAGATTTCTTTAAAAAGGTAAATGATACCTATGGGCATGAGTGCGGTGACCTGGTACTGAAAAATGTAGCAGCCCGGCTGCGGCTTCACATGCATGGCAACGGATTTGCAGCGCGCTGGGGCGGCGAAGAATTTTTGCTGGTGTTTGAGAACACCGGGCCGGACAGGGCCGGCAGCATACTGGAATCGCTGCTGGAGGATATCCGCAATATGGAAACCGTCTATGATGGTCAGATTATAAAAGTCACCATGACCTTCGGCATTACGCCGGGATATACTCCCGATGTAACACAGCTTCTGCGCATTGCCGATGAAAAACTGTACGAGGGAAAAACAACCGGCAGGAACCGTATTATCCGCTAGACAGAAATCAAAATTTATAAGCCGCTCAAAACGGCAGAATGCGAGGAAACATGGATCGCCAAAACTTAACACTACTGACTGACCTTTATGAACTTACCATGATGCAGGGATATTTTAAAAACAAGGATCGCAACCGAACTGTTATCTTTGATGCCTTTTACCGGAATAATCCCTGTAGCGGCGGATATGCTATATCAGCAGGTCTGGAACAGGTGATTCAATATGTGAAGGAGCTTCATTTTGAACCGGAAGATATCCGTTATCTGGCTTCGCTCGGCATATTTGAGGAAGATTTTCTGGAATACTTAAGAGATTTCCGTTTTTCCGGAGATATCTATGCCATTCCCGAAGGAACCGTCATGTTTCCCAGAGAACCTGTTGTCAAGGTCATCGCTCCCATTATGGAAGCCCAGCTGATGGAAACTGCCATTCTGAACATTATCAATCATCAGAGTCTGATTGCCACCAAGGCAGCACGGGTCTGTTATGCGGCGAGAGGTGACGGCATTATGGAATTCGGTCTGCGCCGCGCGCAGGGACCCGATGCCGGAACCTACGGAGCAAGGGCGGCTGTCATCGGCGGCTGTATCGGCACCAGCAACGTTCTTTGCGGGCAGCTTTTTGATGTACCCGTAAAGGGTACGCATGCACACAGCTGGATTATGAGTTTTCCCGATGAATACACCGCTTTCAAGGCCTATGCCGATATGTATCCTTCTGCCTGCATCCTTCTTGTAGACACCTACGACACCTTAAAATCCGGCGTTCCCAACGCCATCCGCGTCTTTACTGAAATGCGCGAAGCCGGCATTCCGCTTTCCTTCTACGGAATCCGTCTGGACAGCGGCGACCTGGCATACCTTTCCAAGAAGGCAAGAAAAATGTTGGATGAGGCAGGTTTCAAGGATGCTGTGATCTCCGCTTCAAATGACCTTGACGAATACCTGATTGACAGCTTGAAGACACAGGGGGCAGCCATCACTTCCTGGGGAGTCGGTACGAACCTGATTACTTCCAAGGACAATCCTTCTTTCGGCGGTGTGTACAAGCTGGCAGCCGTTCAGGGCGATGACGGCAGCTTTATTCCCAAAATCAAGATTTCTGAAAACACGGAAAAGGTTACCAATCCGGGCAACAAAAAAATCTACCGAATTTATGAGAAAGAAAGCGGCAAGCTCAAAGCCGACCTGATTTGTCTGGAAGATGAAATTTACAACGAGGAGGACGATCTTGTTCTCTTTGATCCGCAGGAGCCCTGGAAAAAGACAAAGCTTCCTGGCGGCACCTATGTTCTGCGCCCTCTCCTGCAACAGATTTTCAAAAACGGAGAGTGCTGCTATACCTCCCCGAAGGTTATGGAAATCCAGGCCATCTGCAAGAAGGAACTGGATACTCTCTGGGATGAGACCAAACGTCTCGTCAATCCTCATGAGGTATATGTAGATTTGTCCACACGATTATATGAAATGAAACTCAGTCTTCTGGAAAGGATATCCGGAACCAAATGAAACAATTACACTTAACGATTCAGGAATTGGGAACGGCGTTCCTGTCCTATATCCGGCGTGTCCGGTATGTGGTCATCGCTCTGTTCGCGTATATTTTTGTGCTGCATTTCCACCTGTTTGATACCATGATTCCCGGAATTGATACGGAACATCTAATCAGCAGTCCCAAAGCCATGTATGACAGCTGGCTGGGCATTGGCAGGCAAGGACTTTGTCTTATTAAGCTGCTCTCCGGTAACTCCCTCTATAATCCGGATTTTGCAGCGATGCTCTCTTTGCTTCTGCTGATACCGGTCTGTCTTATTGCGCCTTTTCTGGGCAGCCTCGCAAGCGGAAATACGGAAGGCTATCCGGGGGAATCCTGGCTGGTCTTTCTCTTTGGCGCCCTTGCTGTCAGCCATCCTGTCCTGACAGAACAGCTATACTTTACCCTGCAAAGTACAGAAGTGATTTTTTCCCTTCTGCTTTTGGAATTATGTCTTGCAGGCACCCATTTCTGGAGTGTTTCCCGGAATCCGTTCTGGCTGCTTTCCACTATCCTTGTGCTCCAGATTCCTTTTTCCACCTATCAGGCTTTTGTTCCGCTTTTCATTACAGGTGCCGTCGGCATGGTCTTTCTGCAAAGTCTCTTTTGCCCAAAAGCCATCCGCGAACAGCTTCGCTATGTAGGGCGTTTTATTCTCGCCTTTCTATGCAGCTTTTTGCTGAATCAGATGATATCCCGTTTCTTTTTCATGGATTCCACCTATCTGGGAGAACAATTCTCCTGGACTGAATTTGGCTTTTCCGGCGGATGTCTGAAAATACTGTCTCATATCCGGGATATTTTCATCGGGAATGGAACCTACTACTTCATTGAATTTCTCCTTCTTTGCATTGTTTTGCTGATTATTGTGCTATGGCACTGTCTCTCCGAAAAAAAAGCGGGAACCGCCTTGTGGCAGCTGTTCCTGCTCCTTGCATGGTTTGCTTCGCCTTTTTATTTGTCCGTTTTGCTGGGTTCCAGGCCGGTAATTCGTGCACAGCTGGTCCTTCCTTTCAGCACTGCCGGTACCGCTTTTTTATGCGGATATCTCTTTTTGCATTGGAAGCCGTTTGCTTCCCGTAAGGTATGTCGAAATATAGCAGGTTTTCTGCTGATTTTGCTCTGCCTCGACACGGTTTATCAGGAAGCCTCTGTAACATCCAGACTTTACTATACCGACACAATCCGGAAACAGGGCGATTTCTCTCTTGCACTGAGCCTTCAGCAGGATATTGACGCCTTTACCGGCGAAAGTGATTACAGCGGTACTGTCATCTTCTGGGGCAGACGCCAAGCTGTCACAAATCCATCCTGTATTCAGGGCGATATTATGGGACAATCCTTCTTTGACTGGGATGTGGATGCAGAACCGCATTATTACTACAGTTCCAACCGGATTGTCGACTTCTTAAACAGCCTGGGGTCTTCCTATCTCAAGCCCACAGCCGAACAGATTGAACAAGCTGCCTCCCTTATGGACAGCGTTCCCGGTTATCCCTCCCCGGACAGCATAATCTGGTCCGGAGATACTGTAGTAATTAAGTTAAGCGAGGAATAATTCACTGTTCCATCTGTCTTCCCAAAAATCCCGCAGCAGATAACAGCAGTTTCTGTTCCACCTCTCCCATCCGCTGCTTGTTGTCATTTTGCAGCAGGACAACACTGCCGATAATATCTCCCGCGCAAAGAATCGGAGCAATTGCCTCGTGTTGATATTCGTCTCCGCCTTCCTCACAAACGGAGACGAAATTTCTGTCTCCTCTGGATGCCAGAGTGGTTTCCCTGTTATTTACCCTTTCGTCCAGCTGCCTGCTGACCGGCTTACCGCACAGTTGTTTATAACCGCCTGCTGCTGCAATAAACTGATCCCTGTCCGCAATCAGTGCCGCATGTCCCGACACTTGAGCCAGGCTCTCCGCATACTGTTTCGCAAAGGTTGTCATTTCACCGATAGGCGAATACTTTTTCAGAATAATCTGTCCTTCCCTGTCGGTATAAATTTCAAGGGGATCCGACTCTCTGATATGAAGTGTTCTTCTGATTTCCTTCGGGATTACAATTCTGCCGAGATCATCTATACGTCTGACAATACCTGCTAATGTCAAGCACTTTTTGCAAAAAATTATGAACTTTTTTTGCAACCGTTTCAGCATCAAATACTGAATATCATTTACTGCTCATGTCACTGTGATGTCATATTTGATTTTATTGTTCAAGTGATACTGATGTCAATTATTTTTCCAAATAATATTCATCTTCATCCCTGAGTACAAATAAATCTTATCAATTAAGCTATTCACGAGCACAGGCGATAAGCTCTCCAAATCTCCATAAGAAGCAATTTCCTGTTCCTTATTGTATGCATTACTCAATGCCTGTTTCAGTTCATGGATTTCCTGCTCCTTTTCATGGATTAAATCCAACAAGGATTTTCTTTCCACATCCAAAAGTGTCTTTCTTTCCAAAAAATCCACCGTTGTTACTCTGTCTCTATGCTTCAACACCAGAAGTTCCTGCAATCTTTCATCGCAAGACGCCAAATGCTCCTGTGCCTCGGATATTTTTTCCTTATCACGGTTTATCTGATCAGAATAATTCATCATCTCCTGACCTGTCAATAAATCCAAGGCTAATACTTCCTTGATATGCTTTCTAATCTGATACAACACTACCTCTTCAATCTCTCGCATGGTCGAGTCACCTTCATAGCAATCGAATTGATCAGTCACGCTACGTGTATTACATACTAATGGCATATCATCCGGAACGAACCGATTTCTACTCAAAGCTCTTTTACAACCACCACAATACAACTTACCTATCAAAGGATAACTCTCTTTATTCTTATCCCGGCTACCTTTCGACACTGTTTTTGTATTGTTCGTATAGCGTTTTTGAACTTCCTCGAAATCTTCCTTACTTATAATGGGTTCATGATTATTATAAATCCTTTCCCACTCTGAAGAAGGAATAAGTACCTTTCGCTTACTACCAACCGAACGCTGCCTATACTTATTATAGGTCATCGTACCAATATATGCTTCATTCGTTAATATTGAATGTACACTCCTTGCATACCAAAATGCTCTTCCACCCGGAGCTTCACGATTAATCTTGCGTTTCATCTGTTCAAATTCTCGTGGTGTAGGAACACCCTCATCGTTCAGTTGTCTCGCAATCTGATTAATATTTAATCCATTCAAGGCTAAATCGAATATTCTTCTAACCACTTCTGCCTCTCTGGGTTCTATCACAAGTTTGTACTTATCCTCTTTGGATTTACTATAGCCAAAAGGAGCACTTCCTGCAATAAATTTCCCCTGAGACTTCTTGGCTGATAACTGGTTGATAATCTTATCAGACGTATCCTTACAATAATAATCGGCAAGGATACTCTTAAATTTCATCGCCATTTCTAAAGGATTTCCAATGTATTCATTACTGTCAAACTTATCCGCAATTGAAATAAATCTAACATCAAGTGTTGGAAAGATCCTTTCCAAATACTTCTGGATATCAATATAATCTCTCGAAAATCTGGAAAGGTCTTTTACCACAATACAATACACTTTGTTTTCCTTAACTAGGCGAAGAACTTCCTGAATACCCGGTCGTTCCAGATTTGTTCCGGAGTAACCATCATCCCACCGCTCTGTATACTCATAATCCGAAAGCTCCGGATGATTTTTTACATAGTCAGCAATTATCATCTTCTGATAAAGAATACTACTACTCTCGATACTATCCGGATCATCCTTGGAGAGGCGTTCATAACCCACTACATACTTATCATACTGCATAAGCTTCCCCTCCTTTTATTTTCAGATTGATGACAACACGCTCATCCTCATACAGATAAATAGAATCAACTATCTCATTAACCAACACCTTATCAAGTTTTCTTGAAGTGTTAGCCTTTAACAGGCTTCTTAGAAACTTATTCTGTCTTTCAACATCTCTGTTAAAATGCATAAGCTTCTTATCTAAAGCTTCAATCTCATCCGTATATTCCTTGGATTTAGCCAGTGCCTCATGTCGAATCCTATTATAGTCTTCAAGTGTCTTTGTCCCACGCTTCATTGCAAAATACGTTTCTTGAATCATATCATCAAGAGCTTTCTTCTGCTTGAGAAGCTTTTGTTGCTGCCTCTGGATATCTTCAATTACCTGCTGTGCAGCCTTATTATTTGCCTGTGTTAAATCCTTACCTCTGATTCCATAACTTTTCAGTGTTTCCCTTATTATACACTGAAAAATCTCTAACAACTTTTCCTCAGAGATTGACTTGTACACACACTGCCTATGATCTTTCACATAAGCACCACGGCAATAATAGCGATATCGTCTTATATCTTGTACCCTGCCTTGATAGTACATCGCACCCAATCGCTTTCCGCAATCACCGCAATATACTACATCACCGAAGATGTTTTCATATATCGCATTCTTACGAATTCGCTTTTGTTTGCTTCCGGCTTGTGAAATCTGAACATTTAGTTCTTCATTCACTCTGTTGCTCGCTTGCTCAAAATCTTCTTTACTCACAAGCGGCTCATGGGCATTCTCTACAACAATCCATTCTTCCTTCGGAACAGCAATCCGTTCCTTCTGGTTTTCATACAGTCTACATTGATATTTGCCTTGTGCCATATCACCGGCATAAACAACATTTCTCAATATATCCTGCACGCTTCCCCTTCTCCACCTATAAATCGGCTCTTCCGCCTCTGCATAGGTCTTTCCGGTCTCTAACCATTCCTTGGGACGATTCACTCTGTTCTCATACAAATAATCCATAAGGTCATTGATGGATGCACCTGCCAGATATTTTGCGAACATCTGTTGCACTTCATATGCGGCATCTCCTGCCGGAACCAGCGTTCTAATACCATTAATCCATTCCGCTTTATACCCATACGGACACCTGCTTCCAACAAAGGAACCTTTCTTCTGGCTAATTGTCTTTACTGCTGTAACCTTTTCTGAGCTTTCTAATGCATACATCTCATTTGTCAGGTTTTTCAGACGCACCTCAAACTTTCTACTGGCAGCATCGTGTGCCATAGAATCATAATTATCTGAAATTGCAATAAATCGTATATCCAAGAAAGGAAGGATATTTTCTATATAATTACATCCATCCAGGAAATCACGACCAAATCTTGAAAAATCTTTTACGATAATACAGTTGATTTTACCAGACCTTGCATCATGCATTAACTCTTCAAATGCCGCTCTGTCAAAGTCAGTACCGCTTAACCCCTTATCCTCGTAGAATCCAGCCAACTTGATAATAAACTTCCTATCCGGATTGTCATTATGCTTTTGTATATAATCTTCTATTACCTGTTTCTGATTCTCAATAGATTCCGATTTCCTGTCGTCCTTATCTACTGATAATCTGACATAACCTCCGGTTTCAAAAACTGGAATAGAAATATCCGCTTCTGGGACAGTGGTTTCAAATCTCCTAGACTTCTTAGGCATTTAAACCACCTCCCATTCTTCACATCTGCGTTGAAACTCTGCTTCTTCATAGCATTTTTTCATTGACTCCAGCACAGGTATTTCATTTCTGAACTTAAAGTCAATCTTCAAACGTACCTCAGAATCTTCGTATACCCAGATGCATTCAACAAACTTAAGTAAAGTTCTTCTGTCCAATTCCTTGATTCTCATGGAGCGTTTCAGTTCTTCCAAACGGGTTCCCGCTGCCACACCATCTGTCAGAATACTCTTCACAAGTCTCTCGTTCTCTTCCAGTGCCTGCGAAATCTCCGCTGCTTTCTTCTGAAACTTTTTTGTGTATGTCTCATACTGTTCCTGATTGATTATCCCTGCTGCTAAGTCTGCTTGAAATCCTACTAGGTCAGCAGTAACTAGATTATATTCCTCCCTAAGACGTTTCATATTCTCGTCATAATCTCTGATATGGTCAAAAGAAAGCTGATACTTTCTCACCTTATCAACAAGCTTTGCATAATCTATACATCCACTTACATAAACTTTCAATGCCTGCAATACGATTTCGCAAAGCTTATCTTCTTCAATCGCATGACGGGTACAGCCTTTCCCGACATTCTTCGTCTTACACATATAAATGCGTTTTTCTCCACCTTTATTCTTGTAAGTTCTTCTGATCATCGGAGTATTACAGTCTCCACAAATCAAAACACCATTGAAAATACTAACATCTCCGCCATCCTTCCATCTGCCCTCATACTTGAGTAGCCTCTGGACTGTATCAAAATCGCTTTTGGAAATAATAGCTTCATGTGTATTTTCTACCCGTACACAATAATCTGTGCCATCCTCGTTCTTCTTGCGCTTAGTAGACTTGAAACCTACAGTTACACTTTTACCCTGAACCAAGGTTCCCGTGTACACCTCATTCATCAAAATTCTACGCACTGCCTGCGCTGACCACTGTGGTCTTTCACCTACCGTAAATCCGGTCGTGTATTTTTCACCACTCTCCAGCTTATATGCCATCGGCGAAAGGACACCTCTATCGTTGAGCATATTAGCTATACCTTCCATGCTCATACCACAGATTTTAGAATCAAATATCTCTCTTACAATACCAGCAGGGTACTCGTCAATTACCAGCAGATTGTTATCGGCATCACTCTTCTTATATCCATAAGCTGCGAAACTTCCAATAAAAGCTCCTGCCTTCATCTTTGCTTCCTGACTCATTCTAATCTTCTTTGATGTACTGGTCAGATATTCTTCATTTACCATATTTTTGACAGGTAAAACAAGATTCCTCTCCACAGAAGTTGCTGTCAGGCTATCAAAATTGTCTCCTATTGCAATGAAACGAATATTCATTTTAGGAAAAATTCGTTTCTGATACTCTCCCGCCTCCATTGAATCACGAGAAAAACGGGAAAGGTCTTTGCATACTACACACTTGACCTTTCCCGCATTAATATCTTCCATCATTCTCTTAAATTCAGGACGTTCAAAATCTTTGCCGGAAAAGCCATCATCAATATACATGTCATACAGCTGCAAATCTGATTGGCTTCTGATATACTCTCTCAGAATCTCTCGCTGATTGCTGACACTGTTACTCTCTGACTTCAAAATACCATCAATATCCAAATCGTCTTTTGACAGACGAATGTAGGCTGCGGTATCGTAAATCATCGTCTTATTCATCTGCTTAATCTCCTTAACCTTTATTGGTCAGAAACGATGTTCTCATCAAAAAAGCCAGGAGCTTCAGCTATTTGGTCCTATTGGTTAGAAAAGAGGTCCTACGCTCACTTCTAAACAAAGTTCCGGCTAATTGTCCTGACTTTAATTTATCATACGTTTCTCGATTTGTCTATTGATTCTTTTTGCCACTTTTTGGAATTTCCATCAGTAGCTTACTCTGGTATAGGACTGAATATATTCATCCATAATCTCATCAGTTGACGTATCGCCAACAAAATTGACCATAACAACAGTATCACAAATGTTCCATATTGAAGAACCGGATGAATGCTTCGCTATCTTCTTAAGTTTATCATTCCTTCGCTCCTTCGGACTGATATTCAGATCCTCCATTACAGGTAAAGACGCTTTATCCGCTTCCATAAGCTTCATTCGCATAATCTCCACTTCCTCCAGTTCACTAAAACTGCTTTCCATATAAGCATCCCCACCTTTCTGATAATTATTCCATTATCTGGTAAAGAAAAAGCACCAGTCTTACTGATACACTTTCGTTAACAGACAATCGGGGATGCCACAGCTTTACTCTGACATCCCCTTTTTCTTACTTGTAATCTGTAATAATTGCTTCTGAAGCTCTGACTATCTCATCAAACAAAGCTTCATCTGATATAGCACCAATCTTTTTAACGATTCTAGTACGGTCAATGGGTCTTGTCTGTTCTCCCATAGCCATACCAGACTCTCTGAGCCCATCACATTTGTCCCGATTAACAAATACATGATATTTTGCATCAATGTACTTAAATCTTTTTGTCATAGGCACAACACGAAGGATTGGACTTCCTTCATTATATAAATCTCCGCTTATACAAACCGCTGGTCGTATACCAGCTGTAAGGCAACATGATTTATCCTCACCAAAATCAACAAGGTAAATCGCACCTCTCTCCGGAGCTTCTACCATCATTGCCCTCTGAATATTTTCCGGTAAGTATCCCTCTGCTGCCTCTGTGTCACTTAAACGCCTTCTATAAGGCATCTGTCCGGTCTGATGTTCCAAATTTCTCTTGGGATATCGGTTCTCATAACCCCGGCAGATATTTGTATTTCTATTATTCATCACTGTTACAGCCGAATTTCGGCTCTGTCCTATTCTCAATGTCTTGTTCCTCCAATTCTTTCGCATACTCATATGCTTCTTTTTCTGTAGGAAACTCCATAATAATCCTACGTTCTTTTATAATTGCTGCTCCAAATGGTAAAATCGCCACACGTATACTTAGCAACCATTACCACCATCCCACGGAACTGTTTTTACAGCATTCCAGCCTATTACTTTGGAGTGTATTCTTACACCCTGACGCTCCGCTTCATTCAGTACATCCAATAATACTTCCTTGTCTGAGGAAATATCCAATATATCCCTGACAAGTACTGCCATGATTGAAGTATTTTTCATGTACCACTTCAACATATCAATAGGATGTGTTTCATCCATGATAGTGTCCGTAATCTCAAAGCCAAATCTCAAGGCATCAGCCTCTAACTCGTCCGCAATCTTGCTGTTACTGTTTCCAACAAAAATAAGCCCGACTAAGGGCTCATCATTTTCTCTGTTTGCATATTCGCTAATATTCATGCTACCTCCAATCTGCCGACTGGTTGCCCAGCCGGCATCAAAACTACATCATCATAATAGTAAGAAAATCAGCATCGGCACATTCACTGCACATCTGTTCATCACAGAATTTGAGGATATCCTCATATGTCACAACAAAGAATCCATTTCTCTTGGAATCAGCCACCAGAGCATTGCCAAATTTGCTATCAAGCATTGCCTTAGACAAAGTAATTACTCCGTCAATCATATCCTTTTCAATCAACTGGCTTACTGCCTGATATCCTTTACTGCCAAGCGAACCACTTCTTGTTTCTTCCTGAAGGAATACGATAGGAAGTAACCCTTCCTCCTCACAAAAATCAATAAGTTCGTTTGCAGATTCTGCATCCACCTCATTCGGAATCTCCGTTGTCACAACTACAGCTACTCTTGCTTTGATTTCTTCTCTTTTCATTGAAATTCTCCTTTAATAATGAATTTGAGAACGGCATACCGTCGTATGCCAAGCGCTTGTCTTCTCACATAAGGGGACTTATCCAGAAGTTACTGTACGGTTCCTAATACTTCAAAAATTGATGATTACAGACTCTGCAATAAATCCACTTGTGTGGGAAGACAAGAATCTTCCCCGGTCTTTCGACCTGCCTCTCGGCAATCCCCCAGCCGGGTAACATATCCTATGCTAGCTGCAATCACTTCGTAGTATCCATGCCCATCCAGGACTTGCGAAAGTAGCCACTCTCTGCCAATGCTTTTGCTGAAAGGCAGGTGCGCCATCTATCTCATTATCTCTGGCTGCTACACCAGTAGGCACAACCCTCTGCTCGGCACCTTCACAGGCGAATACTTCATGTTTCTCATAATCATCAAAGTATCAGGTACATCGTCGCACGAAATGGGGTTCTGCCACCCTGCTTCCATTTTAAATAGAAATAAGGCGAAATAGAAAATCGCGGGATATGCGTGTCCTATTCAGTTGTCAAATATCAAATCCACAACACATCCCGCTTCTCCTCAAGCAATGCTCAAGTCTTTTCCGCTATGTCATACATAGTCGAGAACTATTTGCGTTCAGTTGCTGTTGACCATGTACTAATTCTATCTCTATTTACTTTTTCTTTTTAGGAACTATGTGTTCCCATTTCGCTACATTTTGTGAACAAATTGTTCTCATCAAGTACTTTTATAATTGCATCTGACAGTTCATTTACTAATTTACTCTTCCCAGTATCTATAGCCAAAACCTCTTCCACACTAACCTGAAATACGTCACTCATTATAATTGCTAAATCAATTGATATTCCATTTTGCCCCCTTTCAATTCTTCCTAAATATTCCCTTGAAATCCCAAGTTTGTCTGCTAGTTCTTCTTGCGTCATTTGCATTTTCTTTCTATACGACTTTATACGATGTCCGCTATCTTCAATTTTATAAATCTTCATTTACCAAACCTCCAAAATAAAAAAGGAGCTACTCAGATATAGTTTTCTATATCCAAGTAACTCCTGCCATTCGGTCAATCAGTTTGTTGCCATTGCTAGGTAGCACTTATGCAATTTTCTGAATCATCTTGATTTTACCACTACTGTCTAATGAAATATCAATCGTTACAATTCTTCCACATTTTGAACACTTTGTCTCTATCTTTCCTACAGCTTCAATGTCAAATAATCGTTTACCACAATTTCTACACTTTACTGCTTTCATCATATGCTTACGCCCCCTAATACTTGATTTCAGAATTCTTCCCACAATCTACTATCAATTCCCAAACAGCTTCATTACCAACCTGCTCAAGCTCATTACAAAAGGCGTCTAGCACAAAACCAGCATACTCATACATAGCCTTTGATTCACATACATTTTTTTCACGTATTGCCTCTATATTGTCCTTGATGATATATCTATTCATACAAATATATCCCTGAATAGTTGCATAATAATCCACAAAACGCTTCTGTAGCACATATGACAATGCTTTTTTTATGACATCAGCTTTTTTATTATCATCCAAAGCGGATTCCATATTTATTTCATTATAAAATGTTTGTTTGTTAATCCATTTTCTTAATGCCCTCTCTATTGTCACACCAGATACCCCCGACGCAACATATCTCATTTTTCTTCCAGTCATAGAAGTAATACCATCCCTCGGACCTAGGATATCAACACCCACATCACACATTTTATCCGAAATGCTATCTGCATTCTCATAATCCACTTGTGGACGTGCATATTCCGTATGATACTTATATCCGTACTCTTTGAAGTCTCTTTCCACATCTTCCTGAAATTCATAGCGATGCTTTCTTAAAACATTGGATAATGTATTCCCTCTAAACACACTAAAAATATCATCATAATATCCCAACAGCTTGCTAATTACATCGCTCATAATATAAGTTGTGTAAAGAGTATAGTTTACGAATGTTTCATCTTCTAACGGATTCTCTTTTGTAGGTCTCCCACGCTTAATTCTTGAAAGATACATACATTCCGGAAACAGGTATTCTACATCCAATTTCTTGAAATAGTTAAATGTAGCAAATTCAAAGTCTCCGTCTATTTCATTAACAATTCCTACATTTTTCAAGAAATTTAATGCTTCGTAGAATCTGTCTTCAAACATATCTAAATTCTTTTTCTTGCCATCAATTACATTCTTGGCAGAAGGTACATCTACAATGAATTCTTCACAAATTGTTTTATCTCTATATGCCAAGAACACAGGAACTGCATTCATTACAGTTTTAAGCATTCTCCGATACATTTTTGCAATACTGTCTTGAAATGTACCTTCACTCATAAAAATGATTCCATTTATTCCATCTAATCCCAGTTCTGCTAGCGGCTTCATATATACTGTTTTAGTATTATTCTTGCCTTCCTCAATCATTAAGTCCAAAAGTCCTCTTGTATCTCTGAGAACCAATGTCATACCATTTTGAGTCAATACTTTCGTCAAGTATTCATTCGCCGGAACCTGAATAGTGATTGTTGTAATGTACTCATCCATTCTCTCAATATTAATAAGTGTCATTACCTTTTCAACTGTCATAGACTGCTCGATTTGAGTAATCTGTTTATTCAGTTCACTATACATATTTTCACATCCAGATATTTTCTGAAGTCCTAACTCCTTATATATCCCGTCTTCATCACAAGCCTTGTTATAAGAATCAAAATTCTTATAGTCACCCCCGCAAGCAATACGAGCCTTATTCCATCCTATGTTTATCACAGCAGCTTCTGTTATTTCTCCATAGGACACTAATTCATAATTAACTGTTACCTTGGTTCTGGCTTCATTTTTTGCATGAACAGCTAACATTTCTTTTGGATTATGCGAAAGCGAATTAATGAATGATGTTTTACCTCCCTTGCTTAATCCCATAAGTGCAATTACAAGTTTCTTTTTCATTTTGTTTTCCTCCATTTCTCGTTGTGGAAACAAAAAAACCTTACCGAACTGGTAAGGTTGAATACACTAAAAAAATACAATGATAGAATCACAGTACTCTAATTTTGTTACCCCAACATTTGCTCGGTTTTAATCTACAACTCGCAGATTATATTTACTGTTCTAGGATATCCCATATTTTTATATCTGTCAATATCGTAATAGCGAATTAAAACAATTTTTCTAATCGATCTATTATTTCCTGCACTTCTTTTTTCTTATTATCAATCTGAATATTATCTACTTTTCCTAAAACCAAATAGTCTAACGAAGTATTAAAACACTTGCATAATTCAATCAATAAATCAATTGAAGCTCCTCTATCCCCTTTCTCTATCTTTCCTAGGTATTCTCTCGTTACTCCAATCTTTTCTGCAAGAAGTTCCTGTGTCCAACCTTTTTCCTTTCTCAAATTTTTAATTCTCTTTCCACTTTCAACTAAATCGTAATACATAATCAATCCATCCTTTCTTGTTTCCGGCGATAACCAGTTACAAGAATGTTTGAGGACGAATATTTTTTTACCACCGCAGTCTTTACAATCAAAAAGAACGCAAAGGAAAGCCAGTCCAAAACTGGTTATCTTTCCCCTGCGTCCGTGGTGCTGTCACACAATAGTGCCGCCCTTATCAGGTGGTGCCATCATTTAATTGTTATTTGTATCTATACTCTGAATACTCCGTTTTCAGAGTGTTCAATTAACATCTGCTCCGTGTAATGCTTCAATCGAAGAACCCTTTTACACTTCTCACACTTAAGTTCAAATCCTCCCAGATTCAAATCTACATTGTTACCTGTAACATAATAATTCATAAAAAGCCTGTTACAATGACCATTTCTACATCTAATCTCAATCTTTTTATTCAATTCAGTCTGCTCCTTTGCTATACAAAATCAATACTTAACTTTGTACTCGCATAGGAAAGGGAAATCACCTTTGCAAGTCTTCCGGGTGCAGAGTTCCGATGTGACAACTGCCCTGTGTCACCTGCACCACTGTGCTGATCTATCGGAAGCAACTGATTGTCACCTGTGACAAATCAGTTATGCTCCGGCTCTCTCCATAAACCACATATTGTTATCTTCATAATACAGATAACTCTCTCTACCATTCACAATACAGGTATATCTCATACCCACACCGCCAGCCTTCAGGCTTGCAGCTCTTCTGATATCCTTAACCCGCTGTATCTCATAGACACTGCCATCTGTCCATCGGAAACTCTTCGGGGTAAGTACCCCTTCCTTTGAAAACTCGGCAGTCACATCAACATATACTTTACTGCTTTCCATGTCTACCTCCTGTTTACACTATGGCGATTGCTCTCGGAGCATCTTCCCGCCGTCTGATATATCCTAACTCTTCAAGTTTTTTCAAATGTGCATAGACACTTGAAGTTGATGCCAAATTACAGATAACGCATAACTCCCTGATGGAAGGTGCGTAACCATGCTGCATTTGATAATCAACGATGCTGTCATACACAAGTTTCTGTCTTTCTGTCAGTTCCGCTCTATTAGTCATTCCGTTCAACTCCTCACTGATTAAAGTAACCATGTGGATGTACTACATGGTCCTCACGGGCATTTACTGCGGATAATAGTTTATCCCGATACATGAGCCCTCTCTGAATACTGTAAAAACCAAACCGTCTGCGAATATCATCAACTGCTGCATCCACTTTCATCTGCTTTTCCCGAAATTCAACACTGGAGAATAAATCAATCTGCTCCCAATAATTATCCGTTACAAGGTCTGCACCTCTTACACCTACACTTCTGATTGGCTTTCTCCAATCATAACTTGCTTTAAAAATCTGGTAGGCATACGCAGCTATCTCACTTGTAATGTTAGTGGCATGGTCTATCTTTTTCTGACGGGTAAAAGAGAACAATTCATTATCCCTGATACTGATTTCAACCACCCGGCACCGGAATCCATTTTCCCGAAGCCTTGCAGCCACACTCTCCGCAAGAATATAAAGAACAATTTTCACATCCTCGTCATTTTCTAAATCTCTCGGTGTGGTCGTACTGTTACCAACTGATTTAATTGGAGCATGGGTATCCTCCAGCCTGACCGGTGATTCATCATATCCATTAGCAAATGCCCACAGCACACTTCCCATTTTACCAAGATGATTTACAAGAATATGTTCATCCATCCTTGCAAGATCACCGATTGTCTTTATACCTATTTTCAATAACTTCTGGTTAGTGCTTCGTCCCACATAGAGTAAATCTGATGCCGGGAGCTTCCATGCCTTCTGACGAAACTCGTCCTTATACATGGTAGTAATCGCATCCGGCTTCTTATAATCTGAACCGAGCTTTGCATAAATCTTGTCAAAGGATACTCCTATGCTGACGGTTATACCAAGCTCACTCTTCATCCGGTTACTGATTTCCTCCGCAATCTTATAACCATCACCCTTGATACTGCTGCTTGCTGATACATCCAGCCAGCTTTCATCAATTCCATATGGTTCCTGCAGATCGGTGTATTCCGAATAAATCTCATGCGCCATGCGGGAAAAACGCAGATACAAGTCCATTCTGGGGGAAATAAATGTAATGTCAGGGCAAACCTGTTTCGCCTGCCAGAGAGCCATTCCTGTTTTCACACCGTGTTTTTTGGCAATGTAGTCAGCAGTCAGTACAATTCCATGTCTTGACTCCGGGTCCCCTCCTACCGCCAATGGCTTTCCGGCTAGTTCCGGGTGATGCAAATGCTCAATCGCTGCATAACAGCAGTTGATATCACTATGCAATATGGTTCGCTCCATTTCTCATTCACCTCCAGTCTGGTATATTGAAAGAAGCTTTCTATCACTTCTTACAGGCTCAAGTATAACTCTCTTATCGAGCGATTGTCAACGGACACATGTGTCCCTTTTCTCTTATTTGGCGATTTTATGCTTGAAAAAAACTTTTTTCTGATATATACTATAGGGGAAATCGAGACACTAAATCATCTTAGAAACGAGGCGAATTTATGAGAAATATCGGTGAAATCATTTCTTCCAACAGAAAGAAAATGAAACTGTCACAGCCAATGTTAGCTGAACTATTACAGGAAGAAGGCATCAACCTCTCAGCAAAGGCAATCTCCAAATGGGAGACAAATGCCACTGAACCAAGTATTGCTACTTTCATGACCGTTTGCAAAGTGCTGAACATTACAAATATATATGAAGCATATTTCGGGGAGAATCCATCCGATCCGCTTTCTACTCTTAATGAAATAGGAAAAGAAAAGGCTTTAGACTATATTGATTTGTTGCATTTTAGCGACAAGTATACAAAGAAATCCTGCAAAATTATCCCGTTTAGCAGATTTATTGATGTCTATGAAAACGCTGTTTCTGCCGGAACAGGAAACTTCCTTGTGGATGGACCAAAAGAAACGATTCAACTTACGAAAGATATCATACCGGAATCCGCAAGCTTCGGTGTAAAAATCAGTGGTGACAGTATGGAACCCGAATTTGAAGATGGGCAGATTGCATGGGTATTAAAGCAGGATATGGTTGAAAATGGAGAAATCGGAATCTTCTCTCTGAACGGAGAAGCTTATATTAAGAAATTACATGATGACCAAAATGGAGTTTTCCTTATTTCCCTAAACGAGAAATACCCTCCAATTCCGGTCAGAGAGCATGACCGTTTTGATATACTTGGAAAAGTAGTTGGAAAGAATCATCCAGACGAAATCAAAGAATACTTACAATAATCAAGTCCTTCTTTTTGGACAGTACTTTCTGTATCATCTGTAATATAAGATATGTATGAAGGAAGGTGTTTGCCATGGCGGTCGTTAATAACCTGAAAACAATTCGTGAATCACGAGGTCTTCTGCAAGAGGATATAGCCTCTGCCACCGGATTCTG
>CAMEDC010000036.1 GCA_945913255.1 uncultured Lachnospiraceae bacterium | reverse complement strand
CCTTCGTTGCTGTCTTGGCAATCCAGTCTTTTACTGCTCTTCCCGGTGTCGGACAAATGCTCATCAATTCATTGATTCTCCGGATTTTGCTCTCCCGCTTTTTCTCTGCCAGACTGCTGCTATACTCATGTTCCATATGCTGAATCCTGTCATATGGATTATTCGTCCATGATTTTTTTGTTGCACTCATGATAATTTCTTTGTCAATCTTACTCAGTGAGCACATTTTTTCTGTCAGTCCACTGTACCAATAGGAGCCGCCTTCTTCTGTCGCATTTAGCAAATTGTCTCCCGACCACTCCTTCAGTTTTCCATCATAGGTACCGTATTCTCCTGTCTCCGTATCCATTGCATGGCGCTTCAGATACTCTTTATCTTTCCAGATATCCAAAATCAGATACTGTCCCGCAACCTGCGCCGTTATCTGTTTCCCTTTCTTTTTGGCCGGAGCTTTCACCGGCACCTTAAGAATCTGTTTCTGTTTCACTTCCTGCCCTCCTTATGGCTTCCTCTGCTTCCTCGATGGTGTACCAGGTATCCGGTCTGATGGCTCCGGATACTGTCATCAGTCTTGCATCCTTTATTCCGTCATCCGTCTCGCGGATCCATCCGATATGTGCTCCTGAGCATCCCTTTACTTTCGGATTTTCTCCCCGTGCAATGGCTATCCCGTCCTTAACACCAATGGAAGCACTTTCCTCCGCAACAACCGCCATTCCCCTGTTATGCTGCCATCCATCCCTTTTCGGGTGCTTTATGATAAATCTCATTACCTCTCTGGCAATGTCCTTATTACAAAGTTCTCTTGTAAGCGTCAGCTCTGTACAAGAAATCCTTGTATTCACGCCGTCCTCCGCAATGTCCCCGGATGCTTCTGCTTCAAAAAACCTATGCTTCCCGTCTATGCCGTAATAGGTTGCGCAGTCCAGCACATACTCACAGGCATGCAGTCCTGTTGAACCGCACTGTGACGCCTGCGCCGTAGCCAGTACACCCAGCTGATACCGGAAAATTCCATGCCCCATGTGACAACTCATGTCACTGTCTGTTGCCTTGTATACCTTCATTTCTTTTCTCCCAGATAATATTCCAGCACAATCTTCCTCAGTTCGTTCCGGCCGCACATGCCGATATAGATATTCCCACTCGGTAATCCTGCTGCCTTTGCAATCTTTTCATTCACCTTTACCCTATTTTTTGATGCCAGCTTCAGTCCTGCTGCCAGAACATCCTCCAGATGCTTGTCCGGCAGGAAGATGCTGTTGCTCAGTTCGTCCCCCTCGTATTCCATTGCAATTTGGACAATATAGTCCTTCCAGTCCTTCATCTGGCTTTCCAGCTTCAGTTCCTGCTCTTCCAGATTTAACTTTCCCACTGCCGCCTGATACGGTGTGCAGAGTCTGTCCATGTCAAAGTCCATGTAATCTTCCGCGTCCTCTCTATCCAGACCATTTTCCATAGCCAGTCCAATCAGCGCTTCCAGATCTCCCTCCGCTTTCTGGGCGGCTGCTGCCCTGTTCAACTCTTCTACCGTGTTAAATACTCCAAATTTACGTTCCATCCTGTCTCCTTTCTGTTGCACCGGTGCAACTTCCCTTTTTTTCCCCTCAAACTGTCCTCTCTTGCACTTTTCAAAATGCCCTCTTTACTCTGGAAGTTCCAGAGTAAAGTCATTCTTTTTCCACTTTGTAAAAAGTGTCCTTATATGCTTTCGTGATTGGCATATTCCACTGCATCCACTGGCTCCACTCATGCTTTCCCCGCTCCGCTTTCAGTTCGTGCCCGGATTCCTCCAGGTCCTGAAGTATCATGCTCCACAATACCGCATCCTTTACCTCTTTCCCCTTGCTGGATTTCCAGGCATTCTCCTGCCACGCCTCCGGCCAGTGCTGCTCAATGGCTGCTGCCACATATTCGCATTCTGTATGTATCACCACCTTGCAGGCATATTTCAGTCTCCCGATGGCATCCCGGATGGCGTACAGTACAAGCCTACTCTCCGTGGCATTATCATACTCAGCTATCTCCGGGGCGCTTTCTTTGTCTGCTCCGCTTTTTAACTTTGTCCGCATCAGGTACATTACTCTTCCTACTCCCTTTGCCGGTCCTCTTAGGCTTGTGCCTATGAAGATTTCTACTGTCTGCATTCTTCTCCTCCTTCCCTAATCTCCGTAATGTGTAGTACTGGTATGGCAGACCGTTAAATTTATTCAGTCCGTTTACCAGTGTCCCTTTTACCAGTTCCCATCCTTCCGGCGGCTTCGGCTCCTTTCTCCAGGACTTTGCTTCTACCTTCTCTTTGTCCACCACCGGTCTCACCAGATTCCTGCTGCACATATAGCTGAGCTTTTCCACTGTTTCCTCTTTTTTGATTCTGTCCGCGGTCTCTTTTACGATGTACTCCGCCAGTGTTTTATAATCCCCGGACTCATCCATCGGGGAGAAGTACGGTCTGCCTCTCGCCCACAGCTTCCTGATCAGTGATGCCGTGGAATCCTTTCCGTCGTGCATATCATTGACTATCATGTGCCAGTGTACGGCTCCCCTCTCCCCGGTTTCGCAGGTGATGATGGTTTTTAGTTCCCATCCCCGCCTTTTGTATGCTGCTCTCAGATTCCCCCAGAAATCCCGAATCACCTTCGGCGCGTCTTCCTTTGACGGTCTCTCCTCTTTCCGGCATGTCAGTACCACATGCCAGTCCCCCGGTCCGAAGTTTAACTCTATGAGTCTTCTTAAGTCCCTCTGCTTCCTCCAGAGATTCTGCTTTGCCATCTCCTCCGGCGTTTTTTTGTGCCTCTTTTCCCTCGGCATCCCCGGAGCCCCGTACCGTAAATCGTAATGCTTTTCTACTTCCTGTCTGTCATTTATCATGCAGGTCAATTTTATGTAATATGCTTTATGCATTCCTCTTACCAAATCCCCTAAGTTTAATATTCTGATTGTGGTAGAAAAACCTCTCTCCCACTCTGGAAAAATCTTGCTTTCAGGATTTCGGTATGCTATAATTTATTTGCAGAATAGCTATATCGAAATCCCGAATGGAACCGTTTGCAGACGGTTCTTTTCATTTTTCCCCTTTTTCTCTCAGTGCCGGCTCCGGTACCGTGCAGGCCGGCGACCAATAATATTTCTTGCCGCTCCCCATCAGCTCCCGGATGCCCTTTATTTCCTCATCATAATTTGCAACCACATTGACAAACTGCAGTCTCTCCCGCTCCAGCCTGTCCATTATCACCTCAAGCGCTGCATCCGTTATGGTTATGTACCGAATGCCCCGAAGCATTACCAGATGTGCTCCCGGATGCACCCTAACCACATGCTCTATCGCATCCAGCGCCTCGTTGTCTATTAACATCATCAGAGGCATGTCCGGGCTTTCTTCCAGCCGGTTTAAAATTTCCTGCAATTTCTCTTCTTTCATGGCGTAACCTTGTCACCTCTCTTCTCACTGCCTGCACTCTTTTCCTGTATTTCCGCCATTTTTCCGCCATTTCCTCGCAAAAAAAGCAAAAAATAATAAGGGGTATGAAAATCCCTGTAAAAATCCCTATTTTTTCCATGATTGTGCATGCTGAGTACCATGGCACTTTTTCCACCGACAGCAGCGCCGCCAGGATGGATATCATCACATTCTTCATGATATATCCCCCTTTATCATCTTTACCATCTGTTCTGTCCTGTCCAGGCTCTTCTCCAGTTCTTTCTTTCTGCTCTCATAGGATTTCACCAGCTTCTTTTTTGCCCTCTCCGTCATACAGATATATGCACTGCATCCATCCTCGTACATCACCGCCTGAGGATACCGCTCCCTTATTTTGGTGTACACTACCGGAGCCAGGTCACAATTTGCAAATAAAGTCGGTGAGTTTTTATCCGCTATAACCTGTCTGGCAAAATAATTGATATCTTCCGCACTAAACATCTCACACCTCCTTACCAAGCACCTTGTCCAGTTTGTTCCTGTATATCCAGTACCGTAGTCCTTTTCCCTGGATGCTCGGCATTACCATTCCGATATCCAGTTTTCCTCTCTGCATTTGTATCCGCACCGCCTGCGGTGCTACCCCGAGTTCTTTCGCTGCCTGCAATACGGTTACTCTCTCCGTCCCCGTCATTATTTTCCTCCTTCCTATACACTCTCTGCCTGTTTATCCGGCAGGCTCTTAAACAGCTCATTTGCATCAACATCAAGCACATCTATTACTGCTGCTATTTCTGCCGCTCTCATAAGTCTTCTCCCGTTCAACATGTCATTTAGTCCTTGCGTAGAAAATCCTGCTTTTTTAGCTATAGATGATTGCTTAAGACCCCTTTCCTCAATAATCCGCTTAATGTTAGTTGCAACAACACTGTTTGACGTTGCAATATCAAGCATCTTGTTTACCTCCTTTCATAAATAAGTTTCTTGTTATTTAGCATAATATAACAAGTTTCTTGTTCTGTCAATATGTTTTTATAAATTTCTTATCATTCAATATTGACGTATCAAGATTTTTGTTATACCATGTATTTACAATAAATAAGAAAGTTGGTGACTGCATGAGTATTGGTAGTAGGATTAGAGAACTTCGCGAAAGTAAAAATATTTCCAGAAACGATTTTGCTTCTATGATAGGTGTTACTATTGGCGCAGTTTCCAATTATGAAAATGATGTAAGTTCACCTAAAGAGCCAATCCTTTTTAAAATAATTGAAATCCTCGATTGTGATGCCAATTATCTTTTTCAAGATGTTGTGAAAATTAAGTCTCAGAAGAATGATGTTACTATTGCTGAATATGAAATAATAAAAAAATACCGTGACCTCGACGATCACGGAAAAGAAATGGTGGATTTTACTCTGCAGAAGGAATGGGAACGTTCTACCGCGGTTTGTGACAATGTTGTTTCCTATTCTGCTTCTCCCAAGGCTGCCAGAAATAACTATATTAATGAGCCCGGCGAAATTGAAAAAACATATGAAGACCTATCATCATTAAAGAGACCGGAATAACGGACTCTTTCCCTAATAAGATTGTTTATGGTGATGCTAATGGAATATGAACATTTATTAGAAGAAGCATATCAGAATGATGTGTATGTGATTGAAAATGCTTATTTTAAATCTAAGTCTGAAGGGCTTATAAATGGAAGTGTAATCGGTATTAACCGAAATGTGCGCTCATCTAGGAAACGTGCCTGCGTCCTTGCCGAAGAACTTGGCCACTATCATACTACCAGCGGAGACATAATCGCTCCTTTTTCAGACGAAAACCAGAAGCAGGAACTACATGCCCGCGCCTGGGCTTATGATAGAATGATAGGTCTCTGCGGAATCGTCCGCTGTTACCAGTCCTGCTGCCGGAACCGGTATGAAATGGCTGAACTGCTTGATGTGACTGAGGACTTCCTGCAGGAGGCTCTTGACTACTACTCAGATAAGTATGGAGACCATGCTGTTATTGACAATTATGTTATCTATTTCCAGCCAACTCTTACCGTGCTGGAATTGATATAAAATTTATACAAAGGAGCATTCGTATGGTTAATCTTATTGTAACAATTTTTCTTGGTCCTCTTGGTGTTCACAAATTTCTGCAAAAGAAAACTGGTATGGGGTTTCTTTATCTTTTCACTTGCGGATTGTTCGGAATAGGGTGGATTGTTGATATTGTAATAGCTTTCCATAATTTTTTTTCGAAAAATCCAAAAAACGCAAACAAGAATCTCCCATTAAGTATAAATGTTGTTGGAGAGAAGTTTTATAAAAACGAAATTGCTTCCATCATGTCTGGAAACAGATTCTATTCCCTTCCAGACGATGAATTTATTCGTAGAGTAGAATCAAGAAAACGTATTTATAGGTTTAAGTATAGGGAAGCTGAGGCAGCTCTTGTTCCAGAGCCCTCAAACCAGCATGATAAAAACGCGATAATGGTATTAGTAGATAATGTGCATGTCGGTTACATTCCAGCAGATCAATGCATAGATGTAAAAAATGTATTACCCAAAATAAAATCTGTTACTGCAGAAATTCATGGTGGAGATTATAAATATCACACAAACAACGATGTTTTTAAAACGGAAGACGATTTCTCAATTGATTTGTATCTAACAATATAAACTAAAACAAAAACCGCCCCCTGCGCCAACAGGAAGCGGTTCAATAGATAACAGTCCCGAAGGATACTGCTATACGTTCAAATAGATAGTATCATCCCGGGGCGCAAAAATCAAGTCTCCGGGCATTATTATGCCCATTTTCCAGGAAAGGAGGAAGACCATGGCGCTAATCACATGTCCAGAATGTAATCATAATGTATCTGACAAGGCTCTTGCCTGTCCTTGCTGCGGATATCCTGTTGCACCGGTGCAACATAAGCAAATAAGACGTCAACTTAACAAGAAACATCCAAAGCTCCCGAATGGATACGGATCCATCAAAAGGCTTTCCGGCCGGCGTTCCAATCCCTATGCCGCATATCCACCGACCACCGATTACAAGGATAACGGTTCCCCTGTTACTCTTCCTGCTATTGCATATTGTAAGACCTGGCATCTGGCATATGCCGCTCTTGTGGAATGGCACAGAGTTAA
Source organism: uncultured Lachnospiraceae bacterium (assembly GCA_945913255.1). GTDB lineage: Bacteria > Bacillota > Clostridia > Lachnospirales > Lachnospiraceae > Acetatifactor. The sequence continues at coordinate 23,088 of CAMEDC010000036.1, read as the reverse complement.
TGATACCTCTGTACTGTCTCCTTCCTTACCAATTGCTAACTATAAGAGCAACTTGACCTTTTCGCAGGTATACGATTTATTTTTTGAGGATAAATATAAAATTCTTCCCGGAAAGAAACAGCTTTCCGAAGCATCAAAGCATTCCACAAAGGCTGCCTATAAAAATTCCACAGCTTTACATGATCGTCTTTTCTGCTCTCTTGTCACAAAAGATTTGCAATCCGTTGTTGATGGCTGTACACTAAAACATTCCAGTCTTGAACTGATTGTCTCTTTGTTTAATCAGATGTACGCTTATGCTATACAGAATGATATCTGTGATAAAAATTATGCACAGTATGTTAAAATCAATATTCCTGACGATGACGAACAGGGGGTTCCTTTCACCGAAGCCGATATCAAGCTCCTGTGGAATCATACTGATAATCCTGATGTCTGCATGATACTTATTATGATATACAGCGGCTTCCGTGTTGCTGCATACAAAACAATACAAATCAATAAAAAAGAAAGATATCTAATGGGTGGCGTCAAAACTACTGCCGGGAAAAACAGAATCGTTCCAATCCATCCTGGTATATTGCCTTATATAGATATATTAAGCTTCTTCCCCAACAATGCAGATAAATTCCGAACGGAACATTTCTATCCCGCTTTGGAATCTCTCGGTATCGCATTTGCATCCACCGGTGAAAAGCATACTCCTCATGATTGCCGACATACCTTCTCCTGGTTATGCGATACTTACGGAGTTGACGATATCAGCAAGCATCTCCTCATGGGACACGCCCTCCCCGGTGATGTGGAAAGTAAAAAATACGCTCATCGAACCCTTGAGCAGCTCCGCACTGAAGTTGAAAAAATCAAGCTTCCAATTTGTTGCTAATTTGTCACTAACCGTGTATTTTTTACCCTGTTTTTCCATGTTCCAGCATGTCTGTAAAAATACCGTTTTCCCCAGTAAATACGCCACTTTCAGCGTGTTTACTGGATTTTTCAAACTGCCGATTAAATTAAGATTTCTTTAAGGCCAAAAAAGCCCCGTCTTACGACGAGGCTTTAGTTGCCATTATTTTTCTTTTCTTGCGGAAGCCTTCTGCTTCAATTCCTCCAGTGCCTCTTTAAATTTCACAGAGGTCAGCGGATTGGAGCGAAGCATATCTCTCTGGAAAAAATCCTTTATTGTGCTTAAGTTGTTTCGCTTCTCCAAATTGACTGCATACTTTGTCTTTAACTCCAGCAATTCTTCTTTTGCACTCTCCAGATACTCGGACGGTCTTGTCTGGATGGCATGCCTTAAGCTCTCCAGCTTATTCTCGATACTGCCCTTTAATTCAGCCACATTTTCCGTAAACTCTTCCTTCCGGTTTTCCACGCCTTCATTTGTCAAGGCAATGATCACATCAAGCCGCTTCTGAATACGAACCAGTTCCTCCTTGGCCTGCTCCATTTTCACCAGTACATTTCTCAGATCGATTGCTGCCTTGAAGGAAAGCGCAAAGTCTGCAACAATGCACACCGTCAGAACAAGCGTAACAATCGTCAACACCTGTGACGGAATGGAAAGAACAAATTTCTCAACCGGAACGTGCACAAATTCCGTCATCACAATGGTGAGCACTCCCCAAGCCAGCGTAGACCCCAGACAGATGTGACCCTGGAAGTTAAATTTGTTCTTGGAATAGTCCCAATAACGCACTTTAAACAGTGCCTCCATGGTAACTCCTGTCACATATTCCAGTGCTGTGGCTCCGATGCAGCCTGCTATGTAGGTTAAAACAATATTATCATGAAAAGGCATGGATACCACAAGCATCATAATGGCACCGCTGCCGTAAATCGGCAGAAACGGACCTCTCATAAAGCCTCTGTTCGTCAGCTTTCTTGACTTGATGGACACATATGTGGATTCAAAGCACCATCCGAAAAAGCAATAGAAATAAAAGAAAAATAACCACTGAACCACTGTGTAATGATACATTGCCGCACCTCACCTGTACACTAAAACCTCAACTGCAAGCTTTCCTTTCCTTGTCTCTCTGGGTTCCCCTGCTATCTGAAATTTTCCGTATCCCCTGGCATTTACCGTTTCCTCACCCTTTAATACACGCGAGTTATTTTCGCAAAGTCTGCCGTTCACATAAACTTTTCCCGCGCGGAACAGTTCGAGACTCTTCTCTCTTGACATATTATAAACTTTCGCCAGCACCGCGTCAACGCGCAACGACTGTGCCTGAATATTGATATGCTCCGGTTCCTCCTGCGGCGCATCCTCAAAACTCTCCGTCACCGTGCAGCGCACATGTGTATGCTTAATCTGTTCCAAATTGCTGCAGATAAAATCTGCGATGGAATCAAGGCAAAAAAGGTAGGCTTGCTTCTCTCCTACCTTAATATCGCCCAATGTACTCCTGTCAATTCCCAGATTCATCAGTGCTCCCAGAAAATCCCTGTGGGAAAGCTGTTCTGCAAACTTAACCGTAAGCGGCTCAATGTGGATACAGACAATCGGAAAGGGAATTTCATATCCCAGTTCTTCTGCGTTTCCAAATCTCACCACCACTCTGTCAGACCCTTCACAACCCCCACTCATGCAGAATCCCGCATATTTCAGAGCCGCTTCCTCCCGCCAGAAAATATCCTGTTCACTTAAGCCAAGGAAACCAGTAAATGTAAAGATTCCCTGCTGATATGCCTTATCCGCCAGATCGTGAAAGCGGTTTTTCAGCTGCTGAATTTCTTTTTCATTGTCCTGTGCCATATTTCCAACCTTATGTGAAACTGATTACTTCTTCCTTGGGAGCCTTTGTCTTTTCCACACTGACAGCATGAAGAATCGGGCCCTCACCCTTATAGTCTTCCCAGTACTCCTTGGAAACGGTGGCTGTCACCTTCACCCACTCTTTCTGCTTTAAAGCGCCTGCACCCGCAAACTCACAGGCATATCCCAGAAATGCCATGTCCTCTGCGCAGCAGGTCATTGCCATTCTCCCGGGCACAAAATAATTGTCCGGGAAATTCTCAGGCTTTAAAACCATGGCAACAAACTGCAATTTTTTGCCAATGTACCGCTCCAGATGGTCCATGGCATCCAGATACCATATACCGTAGCCTTCATTGTCCAGTACAATCGTCTCCTGATTCAGGTCATATGGCAGATCTTCCTCAAAAATCTCATCAATTTCGCCGTTGGAATCCTCAAAAATCACATCTGCCGCAGCATTTACCGCCTTGATATTCCTCTTATAAGTATTCAGCTGATCCCTGACCGTATCGCAACGATTAAAAATGATCATCTCCGACTTACGAATCATCTCCGCAAGCAGCGAGCGCATATTGGTATAGTACATGGGAAAAGTAGAGCCGTCAATCGTCGTAATCTGCTGCTCAATTTTCCAGTACCAGGGCAGTTTTGCATTCTTATAATTCCACATGCCGTTAAACTCAATGATGATGCGCTCCGGCCTGTGCTTTTTCTCAAGATTCGTCAGATTCTCCGGATTGAAATCCGCTTCCTCTTCAATCAGTTCCACTTCCGTACGGCTTTTCTTCAACAGTGCCTCATCATATTCATTCTCTCCCTCTTCACACAGAATCAGGAGAGTTTTTCCTTTTATCTGGAAATATGGCTGTGCCAGAGTAAAGCTGATAAATTCCGTCTTTCCGCTTTCCAGAAAACCATTGATTACATATACGGGTTTCATTAATTTCTTACCGCCTTTCTATCTCACTGTCAAATCAGCGGAACAGTTCTTCCAGCTTGTCCTCTTTCAAATCGGCACCGATTACACAGATTTTACCTGTTACCTCCGGTTTTCCGCTTCTGATATCATGCTCTTCGGGAACATAGTCATAATAAATCCAGGTGCCGTCCTCGGCCGGAACCATCCCCTTCGCACGCAGAATGGAACCGTACTCACCGCTGTCAAGAGCAGTCAGGATGCTTTCAATTCTCTCTTTTGTAAATTTCGCAGGTGTTTCCTTGCCCCAGCTTGTAAATACCTCATCTGCATGATGATGGTGATGATGGTGGTCATGGTCGTGGTGCTCATGTCCACAGCAGCACTCCTCATCTTCGTCGTGATCATGGTGGTGCTCGTGATGGTGCTCGTGCTCGTGCTCTTCCTCGTCATCGTCGTGATGGTGATGGTCATGTCCGCAGCAGCACTCCTCATCTTCGTCGTGATCATGGTGGTGCTCGTGATGGTGCTCATGTTCCTCGTGGGCATGCTCCAGCATTTCCTTCATCATTTCGTCCAATGTATCCGCACCCTCAATCGTTTCCAAAACAGACTTACCATCCAGCTGTTCCAGAGGAGTTGTGATGATGGTTGCCTTGTCATTGTGCTCACGAATCAGAGCAACACATTCCTCCAGCTTTGCTGCATTCACTTTATCGGTACGGCTTAAGATAATGGTTCCCGCATACTCTATCTGGTTGATAAAGAATTCTCCAAAATTTTTGATATACATTTTTGCCTTGGACGCATCCACTACAGCAACTGCGCTGTTTACCTTTACATCCAGATCAGCAGCAACATTTTCTACCGCTTTTAAAACATCTGACAGTTTACCAACACCTGACGGCTCAATTAAAATACGCTCAGGTGCATAGGTTTCAATTACTTCTTTCAGGGAAGTGCCGAAATCCCCTACCAATGAACAGCAGATACATCCGGAATTCATCTCCTTGATTTCAATTCCCGCTTCCTTCAGAAATCCTCCGTCTATGCCAATCTCACCGAATTCATTTTCAATCAGCACAGTCTTACTTCCGTCCAGCGCCTCCTTCAAAAGCTTCTTGATTAAAGTCGTCTTTCCTGCTCCCAGAAAGCCTGAAAAAACATCTATTTTTGTCATTCTTACGCCACCTTTCCATGGTTTGTCCATCTTTTTCCGGAATCCTTCCGATTCCAAACATTTCTATTGTCTAACATATTTTAACAGTTGTCAATCCAATGAATTATGAAATTCTGATAAAATCAGGCTGAAAGGGACCGCCGCAAGCTGCCCGTCCTCGCTGCCTCCAGACAAAATCCCGAGAAAATACCCTTCACTGTCAAACAGTCCTCCGCCCGACATTCCCGGATGTATTTCGACTTCCGCCCAGATCATGTATTGCGCATAATCCTCCATATAAATCCAATTATCCAGAATTTCTCCCGTACATACGGATTTTTCCCCGTCGAAACCTCCGCCGATGGCAATACAGGGATCACCGTCCTGCATACTGTCAAAGCGCTCTCTGTTCTCCTTTACAAAGCAATTCTCCCGTTGCAGTTTTTCTGCCAGCTCGATATCTTCAATCGTTAGAATCGCCGCATCTGCTGACTCGGATGATTCATAGCTGTCACAAGGCACTTCGGTTCCATCGTCAAAAACCACTACCGGGTATTCTCCTGTGCTCAGGTTGTCAAGAACATGTCCCGCTGTCAGAAGAATTATTTTATTTCCTTCTGCGTTCACACCTCTCAATACTGCGCTTCCAACTGCATTTCCGGCTTTCACCTGCACAACCGACTTTTCCGGCGATATTACAGCGCTTTCTTCCGAAGGCGGCTCCGGTTCTTTTCCGCAACCTCCAATTAAAAAAGCGGTAATAATCAATAATGTCAGAAAACTCAAATACCTTCTATTCACTTTTCTTTGACGTATTCTTCCTGTACGACTAATCATATCCTTTCATCACTTCCATAATACTGTATTTTTTCACCTTCCTGTCCCCTTCAACGAACATCACTTCCGTACTAAGTGAAAAAAGAACAGCCAAAGCTGCTCTTTTTTATTTAACAAAATAATCGGTAAGCAAGACGATAAGCCGGGTTATGTCGTTGGACGATCATCTATCTAGTACGGCTGTCGCCAGCCGCATCAAGCGACCCACCTGAAAGCAGGCCGGGCAAGCCTGTCGCTTTCTGTTTGGTCTTGCTTCGGATGGGGTTTACATGGCTCCGGCTGTTACCAACCGGACGGTAGTCTCTTAAGCTGCCTTTCCACCCTTACCACACTTTAAAAGTGTGGCGGTATATTTCTGTTGCACTGGCCTTGGAGTTGCCTCCACCGGACGTTATCCGGCATCCTGCCCTGTGAAGCCCGGACTTTCCTCACCTGCGGAACTGCAATGCATCCCGCAGCCGCGATCGTCTGTCCTACTTACCGCCATTTAGTATATACCATTTCAGGAAGAAAAACAAGCGCGAGCTGTGCGAGCATTTGTTTTTCCTTGAAATGATAACGAAAGAATCAGTGAGTGCGCAGCACGGCGGCAACGCAGTTATATCCTCTCCACCTTTATCATATTGGTATTCCCTGTGTTTCCATCCAACAGCCCACCTGTCAGAACTACATTATCTCCTTTTTCCAGATGAAACACATCCCTTGCCTGTTCCAGATCATTGCCAAACATTGCTTCCATAGAATTATATCTGTCGCACAAAACCGGCGTAACCCCCCAGCTTAAGTTCAATTTTCTCCAGCCTTTTTCAGAGGTGGTCATTCCGATAATATCCACCGGACATCGGAATCTGCTCACCATTCTTGCCGTATGTCCTGTAAGAGAATTGACAACAATACATTTTGCATTTACATCAATTGCCATTGCACAGGCGGAATGAGAAACTGCATCCAGATTATTCTTAATTGTAAATTCCGTCGTATTGAACTTTTTCGCATAATTAATATTCTGTTCTGTGAATTCCACAGTCTCCACCATGTTTTTTACCGCAGCAACAGGATACTTTCCGGAGGCGGTTTCTCCGGACAGCATAACAGCTGATGTCCCGTCATATACCGCATTGGCAACATCAGATAATTCCGCTCTCGTCGGTCTGGGATTATGAATCATAGATTCCAGCATCTCTGTCGCTGTAATTACCCGTTTCCCCAGCAGCCTGCATTTGCTGATCAGATATTTCTGCACAGACGGCACTTCCATCGCAGGGATTTCCACTCCCAGGTCCCCTCTCGCAATCATGATGCCATCCGCAATTTCGCAGATTTCCTCAATATTCTCCACTCCGGAACGGTTTTCTATCTTCGCAATAATATCAATATCTTTTCCGCCGTTTTCATCCAGAAACCTGCGCATATCCGCGATATCCTGTTTCCCCGACACAAAAGATGCCGCCACAAAATCCACCTCATTTTGAATGCCGAACAACAAATCTTCTTTATCCTGTTCGCTCAGGAAACAATGTTTCATGACCTTTCCCGGAAAGTTCATACTTTTACGATTCGACAACTCACCACCTGTTATTACCTCACATCTGGCATTTTTTTCATCCAACTCCAGCACTTTAAAAATGACCAGACCGTTATTAACCAGAATCATATCTCCTACCTCCAGATTCTCCATCAGGCGGTCAAAATTTACTGCCACTCTTTCCTTGTTTCCTACAATATCATCCGTTGTAAAGGTAAACATATCCCCCTCTTTTAAAGTGGCACTTCCTTCTTCAAATGTTTTAATCCGGTATTCCGGTCCCTTTGTATCAAGCATAATCGCCACGGGCAGATTCAGTCTTTCACGTGTCTTTCTAATCAGATTGATTTTTTTCTGATGTTCCTCATGTGTTCCGTGTGAAAAATTCAATCTTGCAACATTCATTCCCGCAAGACACATCTCACGCAATATTTCTTCATCCTCACAAGCCGGACCGATTGTACAAATGACTTTTGTTTTTCTCATATGCTCCTCCTATTTTCTGACACAATCTATTTTGCCTCTACCTTATTTTTGCGTACGCAAATAAGCCTATGTATCATTCATCAGATACCATAGGCATAAGAACAAAATCCTGTCAGCTTCGTTTTTTTCCGTCCAGTCTGTGAATATAATTCATGATTAATATGACACGGCAGGGTGGATAGAGTATAATTTCCTCAGCCCCCAAAAATGCTTTTCCGGCCCCTGCCAAAAGAAAAGTGATAAAGAAAAAAGCAGGAAGTAATCTGATAACTCTTCCTGAATTTATAAAACGTCCCGTTGAATGCCGGATAAAACTGATAAAACAGCCAGGATAAGATATAGGATACTAAATTTTCTTTTACACATCTTGCTTCCTACCAAACAGTGATTTTCGCCTTCTATACCGGATTGTCCAATTTTACGCAATCTTCCTGAACTCAATCACATTGTCTTCCTGTCTCGGTTTTCTGATTTTTCCGATTGTCTCAGCTATTTTTTGTATCATCCCCAGATAGCCGATTGCCGCACCGGAAAACATGAGCACATAATACGGAAATATGTACCTTGCCTTGGATTCCCAGATAATGCTGAACAGGAAACCGCCAATCATTGTGATTACCAACACATGATGCAACAAATTGCTGTCTCTTTTTAAACAAAATATAAAATATGCCAGCATTCCCACATAAATAATAAACTGCATTCTGTCAGCAAGAGCAAGCACCTTACTGAAATTCCCGGAAGAAATGCTGTCTGCAAATGTTCCGACTGCAGGAGGTGTGGACGGCACATCATAATTGGTATTGAAATATACAGACTGACATAAAGGCTGATTCCACTGAGACAAAACCTTGCTCTTAAAGAACCAGACCGCATAGGAAGGATTGTTTCTGAAAACCTTCAGACGATTACGGATTTCCTGTTTTGCTATATCAGATGTAAGTTCCAGGTCAAACTCCGCCTGCCCGTAAATGTCCTTATGATAGTTATTATACCACCCGTTTCCCCTTCTGCTTTCCTGCAGCCCCATTGCTATCGTTGCCACATAAGGAATCCCTTCGCATTTTTCCTCTCCGGAGCGGATTTCATACATCTCATAAATTCCTGCATAAACAAGCTGCGGAAGAAGCAGCAAGGAAAGTAACACCATTCCAAGGCAGATGTCCTTCTTCTTTACTGCATGAATTCCACCTGCCAGTATAAGTGCCAGTACAAAAATCCAGGAATGTTGTCTCACCAACATCGCAAGAATAACGGCAGTAGCCAAAAGTACAAGCCAGCGCTTTTTCTTGTCTTTCTCATATTTTAAAAGCGCATCAAAAGCCAGCAATGCAAAAAAGATACTCGGCAAATCTCCGTAAACCCAGCTTGTGTAAAATACCATCGGAAGACATCCCATCATAAAAACACAATAGAGCACCTTTGCTGTCATGCTCTCTGCAACCGCACTGACCACTCTGTATCCCAGGTAAACAATGCCGACCGCCATCAGTGCGCAGATAACTTCAAAGGCAAAATAATTGTAAGGTCCCACAAATAGAAACAATAACTCCATCAGCAGTACAAGCCCCATCTGATATGGGAACATTCCAAGGTACCCGCCTTTTCCAAAGAAATAGTAGTTTCCTTCCTGAAAATAGGAAGCTGCACCATAGACATATGCCTGATCTCCCACAGGTACTCTGTCAGCCGATAAAATCCACCAGAAACTCCATATTCCGACCCAGGCCATGGCAATCAAAAGTGCCGACATGGAAATGCGATACTTTATCAGAAAATCCAATTTCTTTTCCAGCCAGAAAAGCCCGGTACCAAATGCACCTGCTACCAGAAAGCATACAATATTTTTCCACATGGAATCCTTTGTTTCCAAAGAGATTTCATCCCCGTAAGGAAGGATAAACTGTGTATACCGCATGGCATACCATACAAGGCCGATGCAGATTGCACACCCGCTGATTTTTACTACAAGATTGGCCAGTCTATAAAACTTTTCTCTCCAGCCATTTTCCCCATATAATGCCTTAGTCACCTTTGCCACAGCCCGTCTCCTCTTCTGTATATTTTAATGACTCTTATACATTAAAGCAGCTTCCGCCTACGAATTCTCTGCAAATAGAGTTATTCGGAAGACTCTCGCTGGGCACACTTAAAAAATAATTCAAAAATTTCAGCAGTCGTTTTGCCTCATAGTACTCCGGCGCCTCCTTGGGTATCTGGAAAAGCAGAGGCTCCGCAAAAGGCTTTAAAACAGCCAGTTCATATAGTGTTGCTGAATTAAACATGGCATCCGCTTCCTCCTGGAAAGGGAAAATATTTTCTTCCTCTCCTCTGCGGACAGAAGGCCACATCTGTATCGTTCTCTGGGCACTGGCTCCTCTTGTACGGGCATCCCTGACCATTCTGCGCAACAATCTGCCGTCAGTCGTTGGAATCCGGTTATGCCCGTCAACATTTAAGGTCGTCAGTGCACTGATATAAATTTTGTATTTGCTCTCATTTGGCAAAGCATAGGAGGTCTTTTCATTCAGCCCGTGAATTCCTTCTATAACAAGGATATCATCTGCACCAAGCTGCTTATAATTTCCCCGGTATTCCCGTTTGCCGATTTTGAAGTTGAAAGTCGGAAGTTCAATTCTCTCTCCGGCCAGAAGACGTGTCATATCCTCGTTAAACTGTTTTACGTCGATTGCCTCCAGACACTCAAAATTATAATCGCCGTTCTCATCCCTGGGGGTCAGTTCTCTGTCAACAAAATAATCGTCCAGTGCAATAGGATGCGGCACCTTGCCCAGGGTTCTCAGCTGAATGGACAGTCTGTGAGAAAAACTGGTCTTTCCCGACGAAGACGGGCCTGCAATCATGACAAATTTCACATTTCCCCTGTCCACAATATCCTTTGCAATTTCACCGATTTTTCTCTCCTGCTCCGCCTCCTGCACAAGAATCAGCTCACTCATAGAGCCGGAACATATCTGGTCGTTTAAGTCGCCTACTGTCTCGATGCATGCCTTTCTGCCCCAGTCCTGGGAGGCCTCCATCGTATCGAAAAGCTTACGTCTCTCATCAAAAGGTTTTACCTCTGTCGGATTCTTCGCTGTCGGAAGCAACAGCATAAATCCTTCTTCATACGGAATCACATCAAACCATTTCACATATCCCGTATGCGGCAGCATATATCCGTAATAGTAATCATAATATCCGTCCAGTTCGTAAACATTAACAGTAGAACTCATCCGATAACGGAACAGCTTTACTTTATCCTCCATACCATGTTCTCTGAACAGTTCTATAGCATCTTCCAGCGGATATGCTCTTTTCATGAAAGGAATCTCCCGCGCAACCAGTTCCTGCATCCTCGCCTTAATCTTTTCCGCATTCTCCCTGGTAGGTTCCACAGTGCCTAACGCATTCACATAATACCCATGTCCAATTGAGAATTCCACACAGGACCTGCAGGCTGCATCCTCACCAAACAAATCATGGACGCACTTCAAAAACAGCATTGTCGCTGTGCGCACATAAGTCTTGTACCCCACCGCATCCTTCAAAGTGAAAAAATCTACTACGCAATCCTTTGTCACTTTCTTAAACAATTCCCGAATTTTTCCATTCATGGTTGCTACGGCTATCATGCCGTCATAATCCTTCTGATACTCTGCAGCAATTTCCCCGAAAGAAGTGCCCTGAGCAACCTGTTTTTTCTCCCCATGTATCGTAACCGTAACCATATTTCACCCTTCCCTTTCCATTTACCCAAAATAGCTTAACGCCTTTTCCACCATTGCAAGTTCTTCTTTGATTTCTCTCAGCCGCGCCTGCGTCCGCTCCGTCCCGCCGGATACCGTTTCTTCCAGTCGGTGCAAAATATTCCGATGGTAAAACAGATATTGCTGTAAAACGGGATGCCTCTCCGCAAGAAGGAATTTGCCATACATATCCTGCAGAAGGAGTTCCTCCTGCGTTCCGGTTCCTGCATCAGCAACTGGCTTCTTTTCCATCCGCGCTATGTTTCCTGTAGCTGCAATCGGCTCTGCCGCAAATGTCTTCCCCGCGCTTCCAGGGACAGCTTTCAAAGCAAAATAGTACTTGCCGTCCTCGAAAACCGCATCTTCTCCCAAAACCCGAAAACCTGCACTTCGCAGAAATCTTCTGAATTCACAAAGTTCCGACTGTGGCTGTAATATCAGTTCCTTCACTGATTTCGCCTTCTCCATACTCTCAGTCAAAATTTTTTCCATAAGCCTGCCACCCATTCCGGCACAGACGATTGTTTCGGCTTCTCCTATATGGTATTCCTTCAAGCCATCCGAGATTCTTGTGCTTATGTACTCCCCCAGTCCGCACTCGGCAATATGTTCTCTGGCAGCTTCCAGAGGTCCTTTCCGGACATCCATTGCCAGCGCACCGGGAACCATCCCGTTCTGTACCAGCCAGACAGGCAGGAATCCATGGTCGCAGCCCACATCCGCAACCCTGTTTCCCGGTGTCACCATGGAAGCAAGCATTTGAAGTCTCTCGGACAACAGGATTCGTTTTTCGCTCATCAATCCAGATAATCCTTCAGCTTTCTGCTACGGCTGGGATGGCGCAGCTTACGGAGCGCCTTTGCCTCAATCTGACGGATACGCTCACGTGTGACATTAAACTCTTTGCCAACCTCTTCCAGTGTACGGGCACGACCATCGTCCAGACCGAATCTCAATCGGAGCACCTTCTGCTCTCTCTCTGTCAAAGTCCCCAATACTTCGACAAGCTGCTCCTTTAACAGAGTAAATGCCGCCGCATCTGCGGGTACGGGTACATTGTCATCCTGGATAAAGTCTCCCAGATGGCTGTCCTCCTCCTCACCGATTGGTGTCTCCAGCGACACCGGCTCCTGACTGATTTTCAGGATTTCCCGCACACGATCCACGGGCATATTCATCTCTTCTGCAATCTCCTCAGGACTCGGCTCACGCCCCAGCTCCTGCAACAGCTGCCTGCTGACGCGAATCAGCTTATTAATGGTTTCAACCATATGCACCGGAATACGGATGGTTCTCGCCTGGTCAGCAATTGCCCTGGTAATTGCCTGCCGAATCCACCATGTTGCATAGGTGGAAAACTTATAACCCTTGCGATAATCAAATTTCTCAACCGCTTTAATCAGACCTAAATTCCCCTCCTGAATCAAATCCAGAAACAGCATTCCGCGCCCCACATATCTCTTGGCAATGCTGACAACGAGACGAAGGTTTGCCTCCGCAAGACGCTTCTTTGCCTCCTGGTCTCCCAATTCCATTCTCTTTGCCAGTTCGATTTCCTCCTCCGCGGAAAGCAGAGGAACCTTACCGATTTCCTTCAGATACATACGCACCGGATCTTCGATACTGATGCCGTCCGGGATGGACAGATCGAGGTTTTCCACATCCACTTCATCCTCGTCTGTGAGAATGATTTCCTCATCGTCCACATCATCTTCTTCCGTAATGCGGAGTACATCCACATTATTCTGATCCAGAACTTCAAGAATTTTCTCGAACTGTTCCTCTTCCAAAGGCATGTCCGCAAAGAATTCACTGATTTCCTGATATTCCAGTACATTTTTCTTCTTTTTGGCGGTGCTTAACAGCTCCTTGACTTTCTCGTCAAACTTTGCCTGTGTGTTTTCATCCATTGTAGAGTTCCATCCTTCCTTGGGAATCTGTTCCCGTTCATACTGATATTAAAATAACCTTATTCCAACGAAATATGCGTCTTTGCCAGTTCTTCCAACGCTTTCTTGCCCGCAATTACCTGATTCAGGGCGTTCACATCCGTTCCCAGCTTTGAAGTATAATACTCGTAGCTGTTCTTTTTGACTGCCAGCAGGATATCATGAAATGCCTTCTCCCGTTCCTGACCCGTCTCCAGCCGGGGCAGATTGGTGTTAAAGAGTTCCGCCGCCTGACGCTGTTCTTCCTCATCCTCAAAGGTACTGATAATGCCCGCCGGATTGAAACGTCCCTCATCCAGGTCGGAAAAAAGGCGCTCTGCCACCTTTTTATACAAATCTTCCGTAAAATCATCTGCCGAAACATATTTTTTTATTTTTCCATAGACGGCAGGCTCGTCCGTAATCCAGGTAATCAGAAGTCTCTGGGACCTTTTTGCATTCTCCTCCGGTGTGTTTTTTGCCTGTATACCGGATTTCGGTCTCTCAACCGGTTTTGCAAGTCCCGTCTGCGCCGCATAGCCTGCCACCAGCTTCCGCAGGTTGTCCACGCCGATAAAGTATTTTTCTGCAATTGCCTGCAGATAGTTGTCGCGCTCTATCTCTTCACTGAATTCACAGAGTTTTTTGGCAATCTCACGGTGAAACTTTGTTTTGGACTCCGGATCATTCATGTCAAACTGCCCTTCCAGAATCCTGATTTCAAAGAAAAAGCTGTTCTCCGCCTGATCGATTCTCTCCTGAAAAGCCTCTTTCCCGAGTGCTTTCATAAATTCGTCCGGATCCTTATAGGGACGCATATTGATTACTTTCCCTGTCAGTCCCGCATCGCGCAGGATGCCGATACCGCGGAGTGCCGCTTTCACACCTGCCCCGTCACTGTCATAGGCAAGAAGCACATTATCCGTATATCTTCTGAGAAGATTCGCCTGTTCCGGGGTAAAAGCTGTCCCCAGCGAAGCCACCGCCTGGGTGAAACCCGCCTGATGCATGGCGATGACATCCATGTACCCTTCACAGAGAATAATATTCCCGCTTCTGGCTGTCCTTGCAAAATTCAGACCATACAGATTTCTTCTCTTATCAAACACCGGCGTTTCCGGGGAGTTCAGATATTTTGGCTCTCCGTCACCCATCACACGTCCGCCGAAACCGATGACACGATGGTTGATATCCTGAATCGGATACATGACCCTGTTCCAGAACTGACTCATCAGACCATGCTTCTCGGAATAATTGGCAAGTCCGGCTTCTTTTATCAGCTCGTCCTCAAATCCTTTGTTCCGCAGATACTGTACCAGTTCCGCACCGTTCTTCCCGGCATAGCCGAGGCCGAACCGATGCATGGTCTCATCGGATAATTCTCTTTTCTTAAGATATTGGTAACCGACAGCACCGTGCGGCTGTCTCAACTGATAGTAAAAGAACTTAGCGGCTTCCTTGTTGACCTCCAGGAGCCTTGCACGCTTATTTTCTCTTGCCTTCTGTTCTTCCGAATACTCCACCTTCGGAAGCTGTACCCCCGCCCTGTCCGCAAGCATCCTGACCGCTTCGGGGAAGGAGTAATTCTCGTATTTCATGACAAATGTAAACACATTCCCGCTGACACCGCAGCCAAAGCAGTGATACATCTGCTTATTGCCGGACACGGAGAAAGACGGTGTGTTCTCATTGTGAAACGGACAGCAGGCCCAGTAATTTCCGCCCTTTTTCTGCAGTTTCACATACCCCGACACAACATCTACAATATCATTTTTTGCTCTGACTTCTTCAACCAGTTCTTCCGGGTAGTACATTCATAACCTCACTGTTTTACAGAATCCATGATTTCGGTATGTATATCCTCTCATACATGGAAATGGCATACCGATCCGTCATGGCTCCCACATAATCGCAAATCACCTGCTCCCTGGGTTCTCCCTCAGAAAGAAGGTTCAAAAATTCTTCCGGTAAATCATCAATATTTTTCATGAAATGCTGATACAATGTCTCCATCAGCGATTCCGCTTTTCCTTCTTCACTTTTTGCCACAGGATTCTGGTAGACATTTTCAAACATGAACTGACGCATGGCTTTCATGGCTTTTTCAATGGGCTCTGACATGCAGATATCATTCTTTCCCATACTGTTTGTGACAATGTCGTGTACGAAATGATCCAGACGCTCGCTGGGCGTACAGCCAATGACATCCCTTATCTCCTTTGGTACATCACTTTCCTTCAGAATTCCCGCACGTACAGCATCATCCATATCATGATGAATGTAGGAAATTTTGTCGGAGAGACGAACCACCTTTCCCTCCAGCGTGTGGGGCTTGCCGATTGTCTGATGATTTAAAATACCGTCCCTTACCTCAAAGGTCAAATTCAGCCCCTGGCCGCCACGCTCCAATCTATCAACTGTCCGCACGCTCTGCTGACTGTGCTCAAATCCGATTGGGCACACACGGTTCAGGGCTCTCTCACCCGCATGTCCAAAAGGGGTGTGTCCCAAATCATGTCCGAGTGCAATCGCTTCCACCAAATCCTCATTCAGTTTCAGCGCTTTTGCAATGGTACGGGCATTCTGAGAAACTTCCAACGTGTGAGTCAGTCTGGTTCGATAATGGTCACCCTCGGGAGACAGAAAAACCTGCGTTTTATCCTTCAATCTGCGAAATGCCTTACAATGCAGAATTTTATCTCTGTCCCTCTGAAACGCCGGACGAATATCACACTCTACTTCGGGCGTCAATCTGCCTTTCGTATTCATACTGAGAGAAGCATACTGGCTTAAGTACTCCTTCTCTCTCTGCTCTAAGCTTTCTCTGATTGTCATGTTTGCCTCTTTTCTGACTGATAAGTCATAAGCGAAACCATTCTCCTATTGGTAATATTCTGCGTCTGCTCTCCGTTTCCTTTTTTATTCCGTAAATTTTTGTAACAATTATTGCGAATGGGCTCTGAATAGTTACCACTTTTATATGCTATCCATGATAGCATTGTTATCTGCAAATGTCATAGATAAACTCTGCGTTCTTATCCATTGCTTCTCTGGCTGCCTTCACAGGCGACATCTGAAACACATGCCACATCCCCCTGTAAGTATCCAATTTTACGGACACATTGGCTTTCACAAAGGCTCTGTGCAGCCGCAGGGAATCACTTAACAGAATCTCATTCTCCCCTACCTGAATGTAAACGGGCGGGAATCCCCTGAAATCACCGAACAGCGGGGAAATCATGGGATTTTTCAGGTCTTGTCCATCCGCATAGGCCTGAATCATTCTGTTTATATAATCACTGTTCAGGACAGGATCCACCTCCGCTTTTTCCGTAAAGGACTCACCCGAACTTGTCAAATCTGTCCACGGAGACATCAGTACGATTCCCCTTGGAAGCAGCCTTCCTTCCTCTTTCAGCTTCAGTGTCAAAGCCAAAGCCAGATTTCCGCCTGCGGAGTCTCCCGTCAGAATGATATCTCTTGCGCCGTATCCCAGAAGCATCAGATAATTCCACACCTTCATGGCATCCTCAGTTGCAGCAGGATAGGGATGCTCCGGCGCCAGACGATAATCAAAGCACAGCACATCCATGGAAGTGGACGCTGCCAGCTTGGAAGTCAGTGTTCTGGCATACAGACTGCTTCCTGTGGAGTAGCCGCCCCCATGGCAATGCAGGATCACGTATTTTTTCATGTGAACCCGATTGACACTGACCCATTCGGCATAGGTTCCGTCAATATCAATTTCACGGTAATTGATATCTCTCGTATTTCCCAGAATGCTTCCCAGATGATTCTGGGACTGTCTGTGTTTTTCCAGATCCGGATTCTCCACCAGCCCGTGGACGCGCCTGATGAGCTGCATCAGGTTCTGGTTTCTTTTGCTTGATTTTTCTTCCATATTATTCTTCCTCACTTAGAAGTGTAATCTTCTGCGGACTTCATTGCGGAGTCTTCTTCTCGAAAGCATGGTGATTACCGCAATATCCAGAATGGCGCATACTGTCATCACCACCGCAGACCAGCTCAGCGCTATTTTCCCCGCAATATAGCGGTCAATCAGCATTTCCAGACCCATGCAGAGCAGACCAACGGCTGTAAAACAATACAGTCCCACTGTCAAAAAAGAACGGGGCAGCTTTCTCACACAAAGGGTAAAAATTTCCGCCAATACTGTTACCAGAACTGTAATAGGTACCCCAAGCCCCAGGAACCATTCTCTGCTGCCTGTCAGGAAAGTCAGCATGTAGAGGTAGAGAATCACCACTGCCCCATCAAACAGCAAAGAAACATATACCGGCTGCTTTGCATAAATCACCGCAGGAATCAGCATAACCCACAGAATCGCACATACGCCAATCACTGCCAGTGACCAGGGAGTCTCCTTGAACACAAGCGCATTCAGAATCCCACAGGTAACCGCTGTGGCAAGCACCACCATGGAAACCAGAATACCAAGGTCTTTCCGTTTTACCGCTTCCACCTGCCCCTTCTCCTCCGGGAAAGGAGGCTGTGCCGAAGCCATCTGTTCCAGTGCCTTGGGATTGATCACCGGTGTATTGCACAACGGGCAGACCTTTGCAGACGCATCCAGTTCCACACCACAATTTACACAATATGACATATTACTACCTCCTCAATCCATACCACGGTTGCTCTCTATTTTCACATGGATTCCATCCTGCACCAGTTTTCGAAAAAAATACCGCTCCACATCCGCCTCGATGATACTGCTGGCGAAATTGATGGTCAATGTATCTTCAAAACTGATGATGGCACAATTGGTTCTTCTTGAAAACGGCTGCCCCATATAAATATCAAATCTTTCAATATAGGGCTTCATCCCGTCAGAAACCTTCAAAGCGCCCATATTGGTCAAACCAGCCGAAGAATTCCTGTCCTGTATTTTTGTGTAGAAGGTTCTCACAACCAGGTCCTTCAGGAAAAGCGGAACCACACGGATAAACGGATTGCGCTGCGTTGCCGCGTTGGTGGTAATATCTCCCCGTAGCAGTTTTTCATTCAGATAATACCGCATATAATTGTGTACCTGTACAACAATCTCTTCAAAAGTATACTCACCAAGCCTGGGGTCAACACCCGGATAAATCATGGTAATAAAATTCCGCAACGTCTCCGATGGAAAAAAGCGCCTCAGATTTACAGGCATCGCAATCTTGACCGGTCTTAAGCGCACTCTTCTGTCCTTTTCCTGTTTTTGCAATAATGCATACAAAAGGACTGCATTCAAATATTCTGTAATCGTGGCATTGTATTTCTTCGCCACTGCCATAACCTCTGAGACCGACAGAATACCGTCTATGATATTCAGCGTATAGAAGGGTTCTGCCGTCCCACGAACCCGATATGCCTTCTCCTGGAGCCTTGGAGGACATACCTTGGCATTGGCATAACGCATATAAGCATCCTCAAGTTCACCTTCCGAAGGCTCTTCCTGAATATCCAGCACAAAACCGCTATTTTTGATTTCCTCATGTCCCAGAAGACGCAGGTAGGTCGCCGTTAAAGTCTGCAGCAGACACATGCCGCCTGTACCGTCTCCCAGACTGTGATGAGCCTCAAGCGAGATACGGTTGCGAAAATAGTAAACTCTCACAAGGTAACGGTTGTTTGCCTTAAAGTGCATAGGCTGACAAGGGTTTTTCACATCCTCCTGCACGAATGGCCCGGGGCGATTATTCGGCTCCAGATACCGCCAGAACAGCCCCTTTCTGATGGCTGCCTTATAGGTGGGGAACCTGGGAAGTGTCATATCCAGTGCCTTTTGCAGAGTATCCGGCTGAATCTCTTCTTTTAACAACACAGACAGGCGGTACACGGATGAGAAATCCCTTCTCTGCAATGTGGGATACACGATGGCAGATAAGTCCAGTTTGTACCAGTCCTTTCTTGCGCCCCTGTTTTTGCTTTCCTTTTTCTCCATAGGTTACACCATCCTTCTTTCTTCCAGAGAAAAAAAGAGGTGCTAAGTAATCACTTAACACCTCTTAAGATGCAGGAAAAGAGACTTGAACTCTCATGGTATTGCTACCACACGGACCTGAACCGTGCGCGTCTGCCAATTCCGCCATTCCTGCGAACAAATCATATTCTATACGATTCGCCTTTAAATGTCAATAGAATTTTTCAAATTTTTCAAAATGTTTTAAAAGTAAGTACTAAACAGATTTCCGTTGCTGAAATTTGCAGTGTAGGAACCGTTGACGGTGTAAGTATTCCCCTTATTGATCACATTGTCCGCTGCATAGTTTATCAGCGACGCCTGTGCAGAAACCTGATATCCATAAGAACCGTTTTCGTAAAACAGACTCTTTACCTTCGTCATATCAGCCTTCATAAAAGTATCCTTATTCAGAGACAGTGTCCCATCCTCACCAAATGTAATTCCCAGCGAAGAAAGTGCCTTACTGTTGCTCAACGATGTATTTACCATGTTTGATGCGCGTCTGGATATAGAAGCATCCTCCGTCTCAGCCGCTGCCTTTACCACGGAATTGTAATTAGAAACAAAGCTGTCTACCGCCTTATAAATTTTCTCCGTATCATATGCCTTGGATACAGTCTCCGTTCCGTCATCGTTTTTTACGGTCACGGCCTTCTGTTCAAACAGGGATTTGTCCAGCAACGCATCCGCCGCTTCCTTTAAAGCATCGGATGTTGTCTGTACCTGCGCATACTTCCCGGACTCTTCTTTTGAAAGGTAATTCCCGGAAACGGAATCCTTGCTGCTTTTTGCCACAGACTTTACCGTATCACTCGCATTCTCGCTGTAATAAGCCTTCATCAGCTTTGCATAGCTGCCATTTTTTATACTGGCATAGTCAGCCAGTAAATTGCTGCCCGCTACTCCTGCCGCTCCGCTGCCAAGACTGGAAAACAAATAGGAAACATCTGACTTTGCCTGAATGTTTATACTCATACCTACACCTCCGTGTCAAAAAAAACGATTGGGCATCCGTGCCCGTTTGCAACTATACTCGCGTACATTTCCCATACTCGCAAATTCGCGCACTCGCGCTTTTTGTCCTACTTCGCAGGACATTTGCTCGTTATCGCGGCGAAAACCAAATGCCGCCTTCGGCGTCTCTTGTTTTTCTGCTCGCGTACATTATACCATAATATCGGCAGAAGTGCATCTTGAAATTACATTTATCATGAAATTTGCCCGGGAATTTCGCATTTGATATCTTGCATTTTTCTCCGATGGTGCTACAATAAGAGACATGGAAGCATAGCTCAGCCGGGATGAGCGTTCGCCTCACACGCGAAAGGTCAGGGGTTCGAGCCCCCTTGCTTCCATTTTTTATTGTCTGAAAAGGCTTGTATCACTATTTCCCTTTATTTTCCTTCTTGGATTTACTCTCAACCACATACCCCTTTGCTGCATTGCGGCTGTTGACGCTTTCCCGAAGCAGCGTATAACCTGTAGACATCAGAGGGATAAAAATAAGCATGCCGGCAACTCCGAACAAACTACCACCCAGACTAACCGCCATCAAAACCCAGATGGACGGCAGGCCCACACTGTTTCCCACTACCTTCGGATAAATCAGATTCCCCTCAATCTGCTGTAATACCAGAAACAAAATCACAAACCACAGTGCCTGTACCGGATTGTCTATCAAGATTAAAAAAGCTCCCACTCCACAACCGATAAACGCTCCCACAATAGGAATCAACGCAGTAAACGCAATTAAAACTCCCACCATAAAAGCATAATGCATCCGGAAAATGCTCATTGCTATGACGAACATCGTTCCCAAAATAACTGCCTCCAGACATTGCCCCGTAATAAAATTGCTGAAGTTTTTGTATAATAGACTGCAGATTTCCAATACCTTCGCGGCTGCCTTCTCCGGAAGATATGCGGCAATCACACGCTTGCCCTGATTTCCCAGCTTTTCTTTTTGCAGCAGGATATATAGTGCAAAAATAAAAGCAACCACCGAATTGACAATTCCGGAAATAATGCCGGAAGCTACACTGAAGGTAGAAGACAGCATATCCGCCATCCCATTTTTCAAAAATCCAATTACACTATCTAATACAGAATCCCAATTAATTTCTATCTGTTCCAGCTTTCCAATCTGTTCGGCAAGTTCCGGATAATTCTTCGAAAGATTGTCCAGCTCTGTTATCACCCGCTCCGTAAATGCGGGAATTTTCTTTCCAACTTCCGCCACCGTGATGGTTACCTGCGGCAGTACCGTTCCTATTACAATTGCCACGATCAACACCACAGACACCAGTGCCAGAATCAAACACACCGGGCGCTTCGCCTTTTCAGCCGCCTTACCGTGCCAGCTCCGAAACAGTTTTTCTTCGTAAGCACGCAGGGGAATATTCAACACGAATGCAATCACACATCCATAGAGGAACGGTCGTGCAATTCCAATCAGGAACGCCAACCCCTGAAGCACTCTTTCACTATATATGATTGCTAGTATCAGAACTGCCGCCAGAACCATGAGTTTTTTAATCTGGCGTAATTTCTCTCTGCTGAATTCCATTTACATACTCCTCACATCTCACTTTTTCGTCACACATTTTGCATTGCATATTTTTCGTCGCACATTTTCCCATCACACATCTGGCATTTCCTAATGTATCTGTTATGTATAGTACCATATTACATTCTTTTGCCCTGACTTTATAGAAGAAATTTATTCCCTCGTTTTAATATAATCCAGGAATTCCTTTGTCTGAGACCAGTACTTTATCCCCCAGTTTTCAAAATTCCATTCTTCCATGTAATCGTTGCACTCATAATCGATATAGTACAACTTATCTTCCTGTACCACAAAATTTGTCGGGAAATAATCAATGTTTGTATTTTCGGCATACAGTCGTGCACACATTTCCTTCATCTGCTCACCAAAAACCTGCTTTACCTCATTTCGCAAAACATAATCAAATATAGTGTCTCCCTCTATGTACTCTTTCAAAATTCTTTCATTCTCAATATCAGCTTCAAGCAATTCCGGCATGGGAATTCCAATTTTTTTAAGCCGTCCGTAGTCATTTATTTCTGATTCCATTTTATTTCCAAACTGATAATAATCACATGGTTCATGGTGAATTTGTTTCAAAACATATTGCTTCACTCCGTCTGTTACAAGATAAGAATACCCTCCCTTTCCATGTCCTAAAAGTTTTATGATTTCATATGACTTATCATTTACACACATTTCTTTCATTTTGAATCCCTATCAATCAATAAGCATGCTTTCTGAAGAATCATATCATCAGTATATTTTCTGTTTTGAAAAAAATCAAGCAAAAACAACCTATGGGAAAATGCCCTATAGAAAAATGTCCAAAGCCAATTTACGTAAGTTCTCCAAAATTCAAAATACTGGTCAGAATTTCGAAATTATTTCTTCTGATTGATAGGCTGAATGCCTTCTTTTCTCACATTATGTGTCTGGTTCTGGTTTTCCGGTGTTGTCTTCTGCGTTATGCTGTTAAACTGATTCCGTTTTTTCTGCTGCTGAACCTGCTCCTGTTTCTGCTTATCCATACTGTTTCCCATACCTTTCCCGCATCTTACCTGTTTCCTGCAAACTCTGGCTCAAATACGTAACCTCTTGTTTTCTAACAAATAGAATGCCTCCATCAAAGATACTTTATACATGCCGTCATAAATTAAAGTTTACCTCGCGAGGGACGTCGCCGGGTTTCACCTACTGCCGTCGGGGTTGGC
>CAMEDC010000035.1 GCA_945913255.1 uncultured Lachnospiraceae bacterium | reverse complement strand
GAGAGTGCGAAGCACGACGCAACGCAGTTGCGGATTTTGGAGTGAGGAAGACAAAGGAGTTTTGAATGAATCGCAAAAGTTTGAGAGCAACAGCTTATGCATTGGCAGCAATCGTAACTTTTTCCGGGATGGGACTTACCGCAGAGGCGGCAGGTACCGGATCCGGTCCGCTGTTCAGCGGCGGTGTTGATATTGCACTTGCCAACGGAAATAAACTTGAGAATATAGCCACAGATAAAACCATTTCGATTGAATCCATTATTGAATGGATCAATATTGAGGATGAGGGGGTTGCAAAGGCTGCCTCCGCAGAACCCACGGAAGAAGATATCTTCCGCAATCTTGTGATTGCACAGGTAAATGATTATGTAAATGTAAGAGATTTGCCCAGTGAGACAGAGGGACAGATTATCGGAAAACTTTACAATAATTCTGTGGGAACTTTTATTTCTGAAGAGAACGGATGGTATCAGATTTCTTCCGGTTCTGTGACAGGTTATGTAAAGGGTGAGTACTGTGTAACCGGTGAAGAGGCAGTGGATATTGCGAGACAGGTGGGAAAGCGAATTGCAACAGTTACCACACAAACCCTGTTTGTCCGCACGGAAGCAACGACGGAATCGGCTGTTCTGGGTATGGTTCCCGAGGCAGAAGAACTTCTGGTACTGGAAGAAACCGATGGCTGGGTGAAAGTTGATGTCGAAGAAGGTACCGGATGGGTGTCTACCGATTATGTGAAACTTCACAGCGAATTTGTCCAGGCAGAATCCAAGGAGGAAGAAGCGGCTCGTCTTGCCAAAGAAGCAGAAGAGAGAAGAAAAGCAAGAGAAGCGGCAGCTGCTAAGGCGTCTAAGACAACAACACAGGCACCGGCTGACTACTCTGTGGGAGAAGGTAGCGAGATGGGTGTTGCTGTGGCAGAATATGCATTGCAGTTTGTGGGTAATCCTTATGTATATGGCGGCACCAGCCTGACAAACGGTGCAGACTGTTCCGGTTTTGTTATGAGTGTTTATGCTAACTTCGGAGTCAGCCTGCCTCATTCTTCCGCAGCTGACCGTTCTCAGGGCTATGCGGTAGACAGCCTTGACAATGCACAGCCCGGCGACTTAATCTGCTATTCCGGTCATGTTGCCCTGTATATCGGAAACGGACAGATTGTGCATGCTTCCAACAAGAAGACAGGTATTATCGTTTCCAATGCAAGTTACAGAAAGATTCTTGCAATCAGGAGAATTTTCTAATCAAAATTTATTTAAATGAAATACAGCAGTTTTGACTGATTATTTGTCTGCAACAGTTTGACATCAGTCGGAACTGCTGTTTTGCTTATTAAGCAGTGTATGTTTATTTGACAAGTTGTCAAAAAATTATAATTGGTGAGAAAGTACTATTGACTTTGCGGTACTGTGCAACATTCACAAAAAAAATATGAAAACCGATATAACGTACAAATCAGAACGCATAGAAGATAAGGGTTATCCACATGGATAATACTGGGAAAATGGGCAAAAGTGATTTATACACCAAGTTATACACATTATCCACAGATTTTTGCACTACAAAATTCGACAAATAAAAGGAACGCTTGTTTTGTGAAGTTCTAATAAAAATAAAAAAATGTCGTAAAATATCAAAATTTGGGTTGACATCTATAATGTCAAAAATAAGTAAATAATATGTTAAATTGTTGCAAAACCCTGCTCGAATATGTTATAATGAGTATACAATAAACAACCGAAAGGGATGATTCATATGAAATTTATTATTGTAGGCAGAAACATTGAGGTTACACCCGGACTGAGAGCAGCGGTAGAAGAGAAGATTGGCAAACTGGAAAAGTATTTTAATCCCGATACGGAAGCGCATGTTACGCTGAGCGTTGAGAAAGAACGCCAGAAGATTGAGGTTACGATTCCTGTGAAGGGAAATATCATTCGTTCTGAGCAGGTCAGCAACGATATGTATGTTTCCATTGATCTGGTAGAAGAAATTATCGAGCGTCAGCTGAAAAAGTACAAAAATAAAATAGTGGACAAGCAGCAGGCAGCCAGCTCTTTCAGTAAAATGTATGTGGAAAACGATTACATGGACGATGAGGAAATCAAGATTGTCCGTACCAAAAAGTTTGACATTAAGCCCATGTATCCTGAAGATGCCTGCATTCAGATGGAACTTTTGGGGCATAACTTCTTCGTATTTATCAATGCGGAAACGGATCAGGTCAATGTTGTATACAAGAGAAAAGGCGATACTTACGGATTGATTGAACCGGAAAACTAAATAGAGCAATGTGGCGGGAGATGAATACATCTCCCGCTTTTTTCATATATTTCCAGTGATAAACCTACCTGGAGCTGCAATGAATGGGGAGAGCAGGACAAAATACATCCAGATAATCAAAAAGGGTATTCTGGCAGAATGTATACTGGTAGCATTGCTCGCTGCCGTTATCATCGGCAGGAAGGAACCGGAGGTAAAGGAATCAAGTGCCGGAAACCGGGTACTGGCGGTGGAAGGGGATTATATCAAGTGGGTTGATTTTACGGTGTCTTATGAAGCGCTATGTAAGGCATATGAATGGGATGTGGAGACCCACGGAACGGAGCATGAAATCTGCTGGGTGGATTTGCTGGCGTATACTGCAGCCAAAACAGGAGGACAGTTTGGAAAGGAAACCCTGAAAACCATGGAAAAGGCAGCGAAAGCAGTCTCGACAGGTGAAAAAACCTTTGAGGAGCTGACGGAAGAACTGAAATATTTTGCTTATTATCAGGAAGCTTATGATGCGGCAATCGGTGGTCTGGTGGGAGAGTATGAGAGAGAAGTGGTGGAAACGGAGACTCTGAATAGGACAGATGCTAATATCGTTGCAGAACAGGAACTTATCACAGGGCAGAAACTCGCAGCAGGACAGGAGATTGCTGCCAATCAGAAGCAGTATGAGACGGTTTACGGACTGAAAGGATATTTCCCCCTGGCAAGAGGGTTTGATTACACACACTATGACGATTTCGGTGCGGGCAGAAGCTATGGCTATCAGCGAAAACATTTGGGACACGACATGATGGGTCTCGTGGGTACACCCGTGGTAGCAGTGGAGTCCGGTACGGTGGAAGCTCTGGGGTGGAACCAGTACGGCGGCTGGAGAATCGGTATCAGAAGCTTTGACAAAAAGCGTTATTATTACTATGCGCATCTAAGGCAGAACTACCCTTACGCGGAAGGGCTGGAAGAGGGAAGCGTTGTGACGGCGGGAGATGTCATCGGCTATATGGGACACACCGGTTACAGCACAAAGGAAAATATCAATAATATAGAAGTGACGCATCTTCACTGGGGACTGCAGTTGATTTTCGACGAGTCCCAGAAGGAAGGAAACAATGAAATCTGGATTGATGTGTATCCGCTGACGCGCTTTTTGGCAAAGCATACACAGCCTGCGGCAAAAGTAGAAGGTACAAAAGAATGGGTACGGACGACGGACATCAGAGATCCGGCGGCAGAACAGTATCTACAGGAAAATAACCTGTGCGGAAAAGAAGCAGAGGACACGCAGGAGAAAAGACAGGAGGGAGAGTGAGTCACGTTGGGCTGTCCTTCTCCAGACGAAACTCTCTGCTCTTTTGTAACCGCTCTTTATAGATGTTTTCCGAACCCTGGGTACCGGGTTGATAATATTGCCGGTCCTTCAGACTCTCGGGAAGGCAGGTTATGCGGGCAATTTTTTCTTCCGTGTCATGAGCGTAGACATAACCTTCCCCATAGTGCAGCTCATCCATAAGCTGCGTGGGCGCATTTCGAATGACGAGAGGAACCGGCTCGGACAGCTGAGTTAAAGCATCTGCCTTTGCAGCTTCATAAGCGCGGTAAACGGCGTTAGAACGGGGTGCCAGGGACAAGTAGATGACTGCCTGTGCCAGATTTAGATTGCATTCAGGCATACCGTTGAAATGACAGGCCTGGTATGCGGAAACGGCAATCTGCAGCGCCTGATTGTCCGCAAGCCCGATATCCTCGCTGGCAAAGCGGATGAGCCTGCGCGCAATGAACAGCGGGTCTTCTCCGGCTTCCAGCATTCTTGCCAGCCAGTAGACGGCGGCATCGGGATCGGAATTACGCATGGATTTGTGAAGGGCGGAAATCAGATTGTAATGTTCTTCTCCCTTCTTATCATATAGCAAAGTTTTCTTGCCGAGGCACTGTTCCAGTGTCTCTTTTTTTACGGTGATGGAACCGTCCGGGGCAATGTCGCCGTTCAGGACAGCCATTTCCAGTGTGTTCAGGGCAGTGCGAGCATCTCCGTTTGCGAAGGTGGCAATGGTGGCAAGAAGCGAAGGCTCCATATGGATATCCATACTGCCAAAACCGCGTTTGTCGGAGAGGGCACGGGACAGCATTTCCGTCAAATCTTCCGCTGTCAGTTCCTTCAGCACGAAGACCTTGCAGCGGGACAGAAGTGCGGCGTTAATTTCAAAGGAAGGATTTTCGGTGGTGGCTCCAATCAGAGTGATGCTTCCCTTTTCCACATAAGGAAGAAAGGCATCCTGCTGTGCTTTGTTGAAACGGTGTATTTCATCCACAAAGCAGAGGGTGCGCACGCCGTAGGCACGGTTCTCCTCCGCCTGCTTCATGATATCTTTGATTTCCTTAATGCCGCTTGTTACGGCACTGAAATTGACAAAGCCGGATTTTGTCCGGTTGGCAATCATTTTCGCCAGAGTGGTTTTCCCAACACCAGGCGGCCCCCAGAAAATCATGGAAGGTATCTGGTCCTGCTCCAGCATCCTGCGCAGCAGTTTCCCCTCACCCAGCAAATGCTTCTGACCGATATAGTCTTCCAGAGTCTGAGGGCGCATCCTGTCGGCAAGTGGTGCCATGGCAGGCGAAAGAGAATGTTCATTTTGAGAATCAAATAAGGAAAGCTGGTCCATGAATACCTCCCCGGGGACGTTGATTTCTATGTGTAGAATAGCACAGAACGCTGAAATTTACAAGATAAGAAAGAACGGATGTTCTAATATCGTTATTTTTTTGACAAATTTTGTGAAAAGCCGTTGCAAATGAGTCTAGTCTATGTTAAACTATTCACAGTGGCTATGATAAAAAAATAACAATCAAAAAACAACAAATTATTGGAGGAAAATCAAATGGCAAAGAAAGTAGTTTTAGCCGGAGCATGCCGTACCGCAATCGGTACCATGGGCGGCACACTGAGCACCACCCCTGCTGCAGAACTGGGCGCAATCGTTATCAAGGAAGCTCTGAACAGAGCAGGTGTTAAGCCCGAGCAGGTTGACCAGGTTTACATGGGCTGCGTTATCCAGGCAGGCCAGGGTCAGAATGTGGCTCGTCAGGCATCCATTAAGGCAGGACTTCCCATCGAGGTTCCCGCTGTTACCATGAACGTTGTATGTGGTTCCGGTCTGAACTGCGTAAATCAGGCTGCACAGATGATTATGGCAGGCGATGCGGATATCGTAGTTGCAGGTGGTATGGAGAATATGTCCATGGCTCCCTATGCAATTCCTCAGGCTCGTTTCGGATACAGAATGAACAACGGCACACTGGTTGACACCATGATTAAGGATGCTCTTTGGGATGCTTTCAATGATTATCATATGATTACCACCGCGGATAATATCTGCCGTGAGTGGGGACTTACCCGCGAGGAGCTGGATGAGTTTGCATTAAAGAGCCAGCAGAAGGCTGAGGCAGCTCAGAAGTCCGGCGCATTTGACAAGGAAATCGTTCCTGTTATGGTAAAGAAAAAGAAGGAAATGATTGAGTTCAAGGTAGATGAAGGACCTCGTGCAGGCTCCACCATCGAAGGACTGCAGAAGCTTCGTCCTATCAACCCCGACGGATTTGTTACCGCAGGTAACGCTTCCGGTATCAACGACGGTGCAGCAGCAATCGTTGTGATGAGTGAGGAGAAAGCGAAGGAACTGGGTGTTAAGCCTATGGCTACTTTCGTTGCAGGTGCTCTTGCCGGTGTTCGTCCTGAGGTTATGGGTATCGGTCCTGTTGCTTCCACAAAGAAGGTAATGGCAAAGACCGGCATGAAGATTGAAGACTTTGACATCATCGAGGCAAACGAGGCATTCGCTGCACAGTCCGTTGCAGTCGGCAAGGAGCTGGGCATCGATGTTGACAAGCAGCTGAATCCCAACGGTGGTGCAATCGCTCTGGGTCATCCCGTAGGTGCTTCCGGATGCCGTATCCTGGTTACTCTGCTTCATGAGATGCAGGCAAAGGGTGCAAAGACCGGTCTGGCTACGCTGTGTATCGGCGGCGGCATGGGCTGCTCCACAATCGTAAAGATTGAAGATTAAGAAAGAAAATAGCTCTGAGGCGGTGGAATTTCTGCCGCCTTAGAGTACTGTTAAGAGTTTTGTTACAAATCAATTTATTTTGAAATGAGGTACAAAGTTGAAAGTTCCTTTCAACTTTTGAATGGATGTCCGCTGATGCGGACGTGGAGGTATAAAAATGGATTACATTTTGTATGAGGTAAACGGTAATGTGGCTACCATTACCATCAATCGCGAGAAAGCACTGAATGCTTTGAATTCCCAGGTGCTGGACGAACTGAATGCAACCCTGGATGCAGTTGATTTGAATGAGATTCGCTGTCTGATTCTCACCGGCGCGGGACAGAAGTCCTTTGTGGCAGGCGCAGACATCGGAGAGATGAGTACTCTGACCAAAGCGGAAGGCGAGGCTTTCGGCAAGAAGGGCAACGATGTATTCCGCAAGCTGGAAACTTTCCCTATCCCTGTGATTGCAGCTGTCAACGGCTTTGCATTGGGCGGCGGATGTGAGATTTCCATGAGCTGTGATATCAGAATCTGTTCCGATAATGCAGTATTCGGTCAGCCCGAGGTTGGCTTGGGAATCACTCCCGGTTTCGGAGGAACCCAGAGACTGGCTCGTCTGGTCGGCGCAGGTATGGCAAAGCAGATGATTTACACCGCACGCAATATCAAGGCTGCGGAAGCTTACAGAATCGGCCTTGTAAATGAAGTTTACTCCGCAGAGGTTGACGCGGAAGGAAATGTAGTGAAGACTGCACAGGAAGTAATGCTTGCGGCTGCTCAGAAGATGGCTGCAGGTATCGCAAAGAACGCTCCCATTGCTGTCCGCAACTGCAAGAAGGCAATCAACGAAGGTCTGGATGCGGATATGGATGAGGCAATCGTCATCGAGGAGAAGTTGTTTGGTGACTGCTTCGAGACAGAGGATCAGAAGTACGGCATGGCTTTCTTCCTTGACAAGAACAAGGAGAAGGTGAAGGAGCCGTTCAAGAACGCGTAGTTATCTGAAAAATCAAGCGGCTGCGAAGCATAGAGATTTTCGGGAGATAGTAAACAGAGCAGGCGACTGCGAAGCGAGATTAGCAAAACATTTTAAGGAGGATATACAATGAAAGTAGGTATTATTGGTGCAGGAACCATGGGACAGGGCATTGCAAAGGCATTTGCTCAGGTTGAAGGTTATGAAGTAGCTCTCTGCGATATCAAGCAGGAGTGGGCTGAAGGCGGCAAGGCTAAGATTCAGAAAGGCTATGCAAAGCTGGTTGAGAAAGGAAAGATGACCCAGGAGACAGTTGATGCCATCGTAGCAAAGATTACTCCCGGTCTGAAGGAAGACCTTTGCGCAGACTGCGATTTGATTGTTGAGGCTGCTTTTGAGAATATGGAAGTAAAGAAGACCACTTTCGGAGAACTTGACAAGATCTGCAAGCCCGAGTGCATTTTCGCTTCCAACACATCCAGTCTTTCCATCACTGAGATCGGAAACGGACTGACCCGTCCTATGATCGGTATGCATTTCTTCAATCCTGCAGACCGCATGAAGCTGGTTGAGGTTATCGCAGGGGTGAATACTCCTGTCGAGGTTGTGGATACCATCAAGAAGATTTCTGAAGAAATCGGCAAGACTCCCGTACAGGTAAATGAAGCAGCTGGCTTTGTTGTAAACCGTATTCTGATTCCCATGATTAACGAAGCTGCTTTCATCAAGATGGAAGGTGTTTCCGATGTAGCCGGTATCGATACCGCTATGAAGCTCGGCGCTAATCATCCCATGGGACCTCTTGAACTGGGTGATTTCATCGGCCTGGATATCTGCCTTGCTATCATGGATGTTCTTTACAAGGAGACCGGCGACAGCAAGTATCGTGCATGTCCTTTGATTCGTAAGATGGTTCGCGGCGGCAACCTTGGCGTGAAGAGCGGCAGAGGCTTCTATGTTTACAATGCAGACCGCACCAAAACTCCTGTAGATGCACAGTGAAGACTAATTGCGAACGCCGAATGGTGAGCAATTAGTCGCTACTTCTGAATTTGCGAAGCAAATTGAGAAGGTACCGAAAGGTAATTGCGAACGCCGAATGGTGAGCAATTGATTAGAATAAATAGATAAATTGGAGGATTAACATCATGGATTTTACATTATCCAAAGAGCATGAGATGGCGAGACAGCTGTTTAAGGATTTCGCCGAGAATGAAGTAAAGCCTCTTGCACAGGAAGTGGACGAGGAAGAGCGCTTCCCCAGAGAGACAGTTGAAAAGATGGCAAAATACGGCTTCATGGGTATTCCCGTTCCCAAGGAGTACGGCGGACAGGGCTGTGATACCCTGACCTATGCAATGTGCGTGGAGGAACTTTCCAAGGTTTGTGCTACCACAGGCGTTATCGTATCTGCACATACCTCATTGTGCATCGATCCTATTCTGACCTTCGGTACAGAAGAGCAGAAGCAGAAGTATGTTCCTGATCTTGCAAGCGGACGTAAGATCGGTGCTTTCGGTCTGACCGAGCCCGGTGCAGGTACCGATGCACAGGGACAGCAGACAAAGGCTGTACTGGATGGCGATGAGTGGGTTCTGAACGGCTCCAAGTGCTTCATCACCAACGGTAAAGAGGCTGACGTTTATATTGTTATTGCTGTTACCGGCATTGTTGAGAAAAAGGGCAGAAAGATGAAGGAGATTTCTTCCTTTATCGTTGAGAAGGGTACTCCCGGATTTACTTTCGGTACCAAGGAAAAGAAGATGGGTATCAGGGGCTCATCCACCTACGAGTTGATCTTCACTGATTGCCGTATCCCTAAGGATGCTTTGCTTGGTAAGCAGGGCGCAGGCTTCAAGATTGCTATGCATACTCTGGATGGTGGACGTATCGGAATCGCTTCCCAGGCTCTTGGTATTGCAGAGGGCGCTCTTGAGCGAACCATTGCTTATACCAAGGAGAGAAAGCAGTTCGGCAAATCCATTTCCGGTTTCCAGAATACTCAGTTCCAGTTGGCTGATATGGCAACCAAGGTTGAGGCTGCCAAGATGTTGGTTTACAAGGCTGCACGCAAGAAGGATGAGTACAAGACCAATCCTAAGATTTCTTACTCTGTAGAAGCAGCTCAGGCGAAGCTGTATGCTGCAGAAGTTGCTATGGAGGTTACCACAAAGGCTGTTCAGCTCCATGGTGGCTATGGTTACATCAGAGAGTACGAGATCGAGCGTATGATGCGTGATGCAAAGATTACCGAGATTTATGAAGGAACCAGCGAGGTTCAGAGAATGGTCATTTCCGCAGATCTGCTTAAGTAAGTTGGGAACCATTCAACCGGCTGAACGGTTTTCCTGCTTGCAGGATGAACCGTGAAGGCTGATAAAAATTAAAGAAAATGAAGGAGAAAATACAATGAAGATTGTTGTTTGTATTAAGCAGGTGCCCGATACAAAGGGCGGCGTGAAATTCAATCCTGACGGAACGCTCGACAGAGGCGCAATGCTTGCTATTATGAATCCTGATGACAAAGCCGGTCTGGAAGCTGCACTGAGACTGAAGGATCAGTACGGTGCAGAGGTTACCGTTCTTACCATGGGTCTTCCCAAGGCAGCAGATGTACTGCGTGAGGCAATCGCTATGGGGGCTGACAAGGGAATCCTCGTGACAGACAGAGTGCTGGGCGGTGCAGATACCTGGGCAACCTCAACCACCATTGCCGGTGCATTGAGAAACCTTGAGTATGATTTGATTATTACAGGACGTCAGGCTATCGACGGAGATACCGCACAGGTTGGCCCTCAGATTGCCGAGCATCTTGGAATACCTGTTATTTCCTATGCACAGGACATTAAAGTAGAAGGCAACAAGGTTACCGTTCAGAGACAGTATGATGACAGATATCATATTGTGGAGGCACAGATGCCTTGCCTGATTACCGCTCTTTCTGAGTTGAATGCACCTCGTTACATGACTCCCGGCGGAATCTTCGATGCTTGTCAGGCAGAGATTACAACCTGGGGCAGAGCTGATTTGAAGGATGTTGATGACAGCAACTTAGGTCTGAAGGGGTCTCCTACCAAGATTGCCAAGGCATCTGACAAGGTTCGTAAGGGCGCAGGTGAGAAGATTGTTCCCGATTCAGCAGAAGACGGAGTTGCTTACATTGTAGGCAAGTTCAAAGAGAAGCACATCATCTAATATAGGAGGCAAACCATGGTAACCAATAATATTGAAGAATACAAGGGCGTATATGTGTTCGCTCAGCAGGTAGACAATGAAATCAGTGGTATTGCATTGGAGCTGCTTGGCAAAGGTAAGGAGCTGGCTGAAAAGCTGGAGACCGAGGTAACCGCGGTTCTGATCGGTTACAATGTTAAGAATCTGGCTGATAAGCTGGCAGAGTATGGTGCAGATAAGGTTATCCTTGTAGATGACCCTGAGCTGGAAGTTTACAGAACTGAGCCTTATGCACATGCACTTGCATCTGTCATTCAGAAATATAAGCCTGAAATCGTTCTGGTGGGTGCTACCGCAATCGGACGTGACCTTGGCCCTACCGTTTCTGCAAGAGTAGCAACCGGTCTGACCGCAGACTGTACCGTACTGGAAATCGGTGATTTCCCTCTGGTAGCAGTTCCCGGACAGGAGCAGAAGCACAATCAGCTGCTGATGACCCGTCCTGCATTCGGCGGAAATACCATTGCTACTATCGCCTGCCCTGACAACCGTCCTCAGATGGCAACCGTTCGTCCCGGCGTTATGCAGAAGATTGCCCCTGTTAAGGGTGCAAAGGCAGTAATCGAGGAGTACAATCCCGGATTTACTCCCAACAATAAGTATGTCACCATCAAGGAAGTGGTTAAGGCTGTTTCCGATACCGTTGATATTATGGACGCAAAGGTTCTGGTATCCGGCGGACGTGGTGTTGGCAGCGCTGAGAACTTCAAGATTCTGGAGGATTTGGCAGAGGTTATGGGTGGTACCGTATCCTGTTCCCGTGCCGTTGTGGACAATGGCTGGAAGCCGAAGGATCTGCAGGTAGGACAGACCGGTAAGACCGTTCGTCCTCAGATTTATTTTGCAATCGGTATCTCCGGTGCTATTCAGCACGTTGCAGGTATGGAAGAATCCGATATCATTGTTGCAATCAACAAGGATGAGACCGCTCCTATCTTCGATGTAGCTGACTACGGTGTTGTAGGCGATCTGAACAAGATTGTTCCCGCTCTGACCGCAGCACTGAAGGCTGAGAAAGAAGCAAAGAAGAATTGACAGAATTAGATATTGTTTAGCGGATAAACAATGAAATAAAAAACTCGCAGAAACATCGGAAGATGAATCTGCGAGTTTTCTATTTCTCTAAATCCAGTCTCAGATGTCTGGGCAGACCGTCTACCATGACGGGGGATAACTCAGCCTGAATCAGAGGGCGGATGTAGTGTATCAGTTTTTCAGATACATTGGTGCCGTTCTCTGTAATCCATTCTACAGGAACTTTTTTCTCAATATTCGCAATTTCATGTACATCACTTAAGCCGGTAATGCATACATAAGGATCTTCAGAGAGGCGTTTTAAGGTGGCAACCATGCCTGTTTTCCCCTCGAAAGCGGCTTTGACGGCGGCGCCGCCTACCTGAAAGGCTTCCGTAATGTCCACGCGGGAGGTCATGTGAGAGGCGCATCGCTGCAGCGTGTTCAGCTCAATGGCGCGTGTTTTGATACCCAGCTCTGCATTGATTTTGTCGGCCAGATATTTTGCCGCGCCCTGCATCATCTTATGTCCGAAAGCATCTACTGCATCCGAGTGGGAGGCAAGCTCGCAGACAAATTGACCGTCAGCGAGGCGGATGCCCTCCGAGACGGCAATCACAATGCTTTTCCTTTCTGCAACAAGCTGTCTGACTTTCTCTGTAAAACCATCCATATCAAAGGGAACCTCGGGCAGATAAATCAGGTCAACTCCTTCACAGTCCTCACCCTTAGCCAGAGCGGCGGCTGCGGTGAGCCATCCGGCATTACGCCCCATAATCTCGATAATTGTCACAGCGGAAAGGTCATAGACCAGACTGTCACTGATAACCTCCTTGGTAACGGAGGCAATATATTTTGCGGCACTTCCGAACCCGGGGGTATGGTCTGTGCAGGCAAGATCGTTGTCGATGGTCTTCGGCACTCCCATAAAGCGGATATCGCTTCCGATGAGTTCGGCGTAGTCCGACAGCTTTTTGATGGTATCCATGGAATCGTTGCCGCCGATATAGAAAAAGGCTTCAATATCCAGTTCCTTCAACAGCGAAAAAATCTGTTCATAAATTTCATTCCCGAGAGAAACCTCCGGCAACTTATAGCGGCAGGAACCCAGATAAGAGGAAGGTGTCCTCTTAAGTAAATCAATATCCAGATCTGTTTTGATATGGTCTGAAAGGTTTACATATTGTCTGTCCAGAAGTCCCTGAATGCCGTGAAGCATGCCATATACCTTTCCGGCACCCCGGTCACGAGCTGTTTTGTATACACCGACAAGACTGGAATTGATAACGGCGGTGGGGCCGCCGGATTGTCCTACAATTACGTTTCTGCGCATGATGTCCTCCCTGTGTTGTTGTAAAAAGTGTTATGCAGCTCTGCATGAACAAAGCCATTTTATCATAAGCCCTTTTCAGGTGCAAGATGTGTGTCAAATCTGTCTGCTGCGGCACTTGCGTATTGTGGCACAAATTGATATAATTTCTAATGAAATGCGGTGGTGAAGTAAGAAATCAGAGAAATACTGTCAAAATTGACTTTTTGAAAGATTACACCAGTATAATTTTTACTTTGGGATAGTATCGGACATGCCATTAGAAATAATTTGCTGGTGATTTGAGCAGAAATGTTCAGTTGGCACGTATTTTGTTGCACTATAAACTGTAGAGTGCCCGGCTGGAGGCAGAATATACTGGTAGATTTGGACATTTTTAAATGGTACCGGTATTTTTGAGAATAAGCCAATTTTGGGGATGGAAATTTTCGGAAATCAGCTGGTGAGAAGCGTAAAAAATCAAATCTGGACAGTATACTCAAAATGAGGTGAGTTTTATGGCTAAACAGAAGGAAATTAAGACAAATGCCATGCGGATTCTGGAATCGATGAAGATTCCGTTTACGCATTATACTTATGAATGCGATGAATTTATAGACGGGTTGCAGATTGCGGATAAGCTCTCGCTGCCTTATGAGAAAGTATATAAAACGCTCGTGACGGTAGGAAACAGTAAAAATTACTTTGTATTTGTAATTCCGATTGCAGAAGAACTGGATTTGAAGGCAGCGGCCAGAAGCGTTGGGGAAAAGAGCGTTGAAATGCTTCATGTAAAGGACATCAATGCTGTGACTGGGTATATCCGCGGCGGCTGTACAGCGATCGGCATGAAAAAACAGTATGTAACCAGGATTGACAGCTCGGCGCAGGGGCTGGGGAAGATGATTGTCAGCGGAGGTCGCATCGGTTCGCAGCTGGAACTGGCACCTGAAGACCTGGCAAAGGCTGCAAGGGCAGAGTTTGCGGATATCATAAGGCACTAAGGAGCCGTGTAGAGAAAAAGGAAACCGAAGGCAGGAAATAAAGAGCGTTTGCAGAGAAAAAGGAAACCGATGGCAGGATATAAAGAGGGTATGGCAGAGAAGAAAAGATGCCGAGGCAGGAAAATAAAGAAGAGTTGACAGAAAAGAGAGATAAAAGCAAAAAATAACGATTGCGGGAATAGAAAACAGGAAAGCAGGAAAGTGGGGAACAGAACAAGCATGAAGAATCAGAAAAGCATAATGGACTATGATACAGTTGCACTGGATGAGGAGAACAATGCGGTCGTGATAATCGACCAGACCCTTCTTCCCGGGCGTACGGAGTTGATTTCGTTGAAAACAGCGCAGGAAATCTGGGATGCTATTTACCTTTTGAAGGTGCGTGGAGCACCGGCAATCGGTGTGGCGGCAGCTATGGGCATCTATGTTCTGGCAAAGGAGATTGAAGAGGCGAACTTTGAGGATTTCTATGCAAAGTTCCGGGAATACCAGGAATATCTGGATTCGGCAAGACCGACCGCGGTGAACCTTTCCTGGGCATTAAAGCGGATGGAACGGACAGCCTTAAAAGCAGGGCGGGAAGAAGGAAAGACCGTGGAAGAAGTGAAGGAAATCCTGCATAAGGAAGCGCTTGCCATTCGTGACGAGGATATCGAGGTGTGCCGTAAAATCGGTGAAAATGGGCTGACATTGGTGAAACCCGGTGATGGCATCCTGACACATTGTAATGCAGGACAACTTGCAACTGTCAAATATGGAACGGCAACGGCTCCCATATATCTGGGACAGGAAAGAGGATACCATTTTCATGTGTTTGCGGATGAGACAAGACCTTTATTGCAGGGTGCGAGACTGACGGCCTATGAGCTTTCCGCTTCCGGGGTGGATGTCACTCTGATCTGTGATAATATGTCTGCAAATGTGATGTCCAGGGGACTGGTGCAGGCAGTGTTTGTGGGCTGTGACAGAGTGGCGGCAAACGGGGATACTGCAAATAAAATCGGTACTTCTGTTGTGGCTGCGGTGGCAAAGTATTACGGTATACCTGTCTATATTTGTGCGCCTACCTCCACCATTGACATGGAGACGCCCACAGGAGTAGAAATTCGCATAGAAGAGCGACCTGCAGCAGAGGTAACGGAAATGTGGTACAGGGAAAGGATGGCTCCGGAAGGAGTGAAGGTATATAATCCGGCATTTGATGTGACCAATCACGAGCTGATTGCGGGAATCGTGACGGAATATGGTGTGGCGAGAGCACCTTACACGGAAAGCCTGAAGAGGATTATGGAGGAAAAGATAGCCAGGAACGGCTAGAAATGGCTAAGAACTGCTAGGAATAAATAGAAAAGGGGAAGAGGTTGATGG
This sequence comes from uncultured Lachnospiraceae bacterium, assembly GCA_945913255.1. GTDB lineage: Bacteria > Bacillota > Clostridia > Lachnospirales > Lachnospiraceae > Acetatifactor. The sequence continues at coordinate 16,627 of CAMEDC010000035.1, read as the reverse complement.
AATATACAGGATATCTGTTTGCACATTTTATCGGAGAACAGAAGGATGGGGAGCAGATTTATTTTTCTCTGAGCCGTGATCTTCTGCATTGGAAGGATTTAAACGCAGAGAAACCGGTGCTTCGCAGTGAAATCGGAGAAAGGGGTGCCCGTGATCCGTTTCTGATTCGGGTGGGAGAAAAATTTTTCCTGATTGCTACGGATTTGCGCATTGAGGCGGGAAAGGGCTGGGAGGCAGCACAGTTTGCCGGAAGCCGTGATATCCTGGTATGGGAATCCGCGGATTTGGTTTCCTGGAATGGACCCAGGGCGCATACGGTAGGTGTGGAGGGGGCAGGCTGTGTATGGGCTCCTGAAGCAATTTATGATGAGTCGAGGGGAGAAGTGCTTGTCTTCTGGGCTTCCATGGTGGAGAAAAAGCAGAGAATCTATGCTGCTTACACAAAGGATTTTCAGAGCTTCGGAGAACCGTTCCTGTTTTTGGAGAAGGAAAACCATGTGATTGACAGCACAATCATCCGTACGGAGGAAGGATACTACCGTTATACAAAGGATGAAACAACAAAGAATATCTGCGTGGACTATTCTGAGACGCTGAAACCGGAGGATTTCCGGGAAGTGAAGTCTTTGGTGCTGTCAGAACTGTATGGCGTGGAGGGCCCGGAGATCGTCAAATTCAACGACCGGGAAGAGTGGTGTCTGATTGTAGACAGGTTTGCAACTGGGAAAGGCTATCTGCCCCTGGTGAGTAAGAATCTGGCAAGCGGGGAGTTCCGCATCTTGAATGACACGGAATTTGACATGGGTGTCACAAAGAAACGACACGGCGGAATTATCCCTGTCACCGAGGAAGAATACAGGAAATTGGAGAAGGCTTATGAAGCGTAATGTCAGTCTGGAGGAAATTTCCGATGGACGCCTTTACAGTATTCATGATATGGTAAAGGCGGACTGCCATGGCTGTAAGGGATGCTTTGCCTGTTGCTGCGGAATGGGAAACTCCGTGATTCTCGACCCTTTTGATGTGTATCGGCTGCAGACAGGGCTTGGAAAAAACCTGACACAGCTGCTACAGGAGGATAAACTGGAGCTGAATGTGGTGGATGGCTGCATTCTGCCAAATCTGAAGATGGCAGGGGAAAGGGAACAGTGTGCATTCCTTGACCGGAACGGTCGGTGCAGTATTCATGAGAGCCGTCCGGGAATCTGCAGGCTTTTCCCTCTGGGACGCTATTACGAGGACGGTGACTTCCGCTATTTTTTGCAGACGGGAGAATGTCGGGAAAAGAATCGGACCAAAGTGAAGGTCGAAAAGTGGATTGCCACACCTGACTGGAAGAAAAACCATGATTTTGTCTGTGCATGGCATGAACTTTTGAAGATGCTGGAATGTGAGACGGCCGGACAGGAGGACAGCACCCGGGCAAAGGACTTGAATCTGGGACTTCTGAATACATTCTATATGACGGAGTATGATATTCAGGAAGATTTTTATGAAATCTTTTCTGCAAGACTGCAGCATTATCGGGAAGAGTTTGGCTTATAGATTTTGATATGGAAGATGCACAGAGCCGCCATTCATCGGATGCAGAGTTTTATCGGCGGCAGAATGAGAGAGAATGAGAATGGAACCTTATGTTTCGATAATCGTTCCTGTGTATAATGCGGAAAGCTATCTGGAGCGCTGCATAGGTAGTGTACTCGCACAGGAGTATAAAAATTTTGAACTGATACTGGTGGATGACGGAAGCCGGGATACATCTGCGGCTATCTGCGACAAATATGCGGCGCAGGATGAACGCGTCAGGGTGATTCACAAGGAAAATTCGGGAGTATCTGACAGCAGAAATCTGGCACTGGAACAGGCGAGGGGAGATTATCTCCAGTTTCTGGATGCCGATGACTGGCTGACACCGGAGGCAACAAAGCTTTTTGTACAATGTGCGGAGAAAAGCGGCTGCGATATGGTAATTGCGGATTTTTACAGGGTTGCCGGGGAAAATTTGTCCCACAAGGGAGACATTGAAAAAGAAGGACTTTTGACGAGAGAGGAATTTGCCAATTTCATGATGGAAAATCCGGCAGATTTTTACTATGGTGTCCTGTGGAACAAGTTTTATCGCAGGGAGCTGGTAGAGCGGCAGAAACTGCGTATGGATCCCGCAATCAGCTGGTGTGAGGATTTTATTTTTAATCTGGAGTATATCAGGCATTGCAAGACGATATATGCCCTGCAGGTACCTGTGTATTACTATGTAAAGACAAAAGGCAGTCTGGTGAACAGCCAGGGGGCAAGCATCAATAACACAATTCGCATGAAGCTGAATGTGTTTGAGTATTACCATCAGTTTTACAAGGAACTATATGACGAAGAGAGCTATGATACCATCCGCTTTCAGGTGCATAAGTTTTTTGTCACTTATGCAAAGGATGGTTTCGTCCCGCCTTCTCTTTTGCCAGGCAGCGTGAAACTGGGGCAGGAGAGGCAGTCTTTCTGCCTGCCTGAGGCGGTTGAAGGCGATGGCCTTGCATTGGAAAGATACCGATATCGGAAGCTTTGGGGCAGATATTGTGAAGTGGTTTCCCTGAAAAATGATATGACGCTGGAAGAGGTTATGGTACTTCTGTATCTGAATCAGGGGATAGATATTGTCGATGCGGAGCAGCTGTCCGATTTGACGGGGCTTACGAAACGAAATGTGGGAAGTGCCTTACAGCGGCTGGGAAAGCGAGGGCTCGTGAAGCGAGAGACCGTGAAGAAGGAAAAGCCGGAAAAAAAGGAAGAGAAGAAAGAAAAACAGGAAAAGCGGGAAAAGGCAGAAAAGCGGGAAAAGGCGGAGAACCGACAGGACGGTCGAAAGAGGCGGTATGTGATTTTGCCGGAGGCGGCTCCCGTTTTGTATGATCTGGAACAGGCAGAAAGCGATTTTATGGCAGTGCGTTATCGCAATTTTTCCGAAAAAGAAAAAGAGCACTATGAAGGCAGTGCAAAAAAAATGAGTGAAAATGTGAAGAATGTGTTGCGCTCATAGGCGCAGCACATGAAATGGATACGGAGAAGATGGAAGAAAAGAATCATAATATAGAGATGGAAACCGAGGAGGAACGTCAGCGCAGGCTCCAACGGAAAAAACGCATTGAGGAGATGCGGAGAGAAAAGAGAAGGGTTCAGCTGATACAGAAATGTGTCATACCTGCCGGAGTGGTTGCGATGGCAGCACTTGTGATATGTATTTCGGTACATGTAGCAAGCCGGACGGAGAGTAAGGAACTTCCGCAGAAAGCGGAAAGCAGTGTGGAAGGCGGAGAAAGGGATGACAGCTTAACCCGGGCGGATGGTACGACCCAGACAGATGAAGCGGCGGGACAGGCAGGTGGCGAAGGGCAGGCAATTGCAGCAGTGCAGGCGTATGGTGCAGAGCCGGAAGTCTACGGTCCGTTTCCGACAGAGAGTCCTCGCAGAGTAGTCTTTGCAGCGGAGAGTAGCTCCGCTACGGCAGGCTTTGGGGATGAGATTATCAGCCAGTATGGTGTGCTGATTGACGTGGAGGAGGGAACGATTCTTGCCCAGAAGGAGGCCAGAACAAGAATCAATCCTGCGTCCATGACCAAAATTCTGACGGTGCTTACGGCGGCGGAAGAACTGGGAATTACAGGGGAGAACTGGGAGGAGTCTGAGATTTTGGCGGACACGTTTCCCATCACCATAGAAATCACAGATTACAGTTTTATCAATGACTGCAGCAATGTCGGATTTGAAGTGGGAGAAGAGGTAACAGTGAGGGATTTGTTCTACGGAACCATCCTTCCCTCCGGGGGAGATGCCGCGCTGGGACTCGCCTGTTATGTGGCCGGATCCCAGGAAGCTTTTGTGGATCTGATGAACGAAAAACTGGAGGAACTGGGTCTTTCGGAGAGCACGCATTTTACAAACTGTGTTGGATTATATGAAAAAGAGCACTACACCACAGTGTATGACATGGCGATACTGATGAAGACGGCAGCGGATATTCCGTTCTGCAGGGAAGTGCTTTCTGCGCACACTTACAATACTTCCGCAACGGTGCAGCACCCGGACGGGCTTTTGATTTCCAACTGGTTCCTTCGCCGCATTGAGGACAAGGATACACATGGAGAGGTGCTCTGCGGAAAAACAGGCTATGTTTTGCAGTCGGGCAGCTGTGCAGCGAGCCTTGCAGCAGATGCGGCAGGGAGAGAATATCTCTGTGTGACAGCTGCTTCCAGCAGCAGCTGGCAATGTATTTACGATCAGGTTAAATTGTATCAGAAATATCTGGCTTCGGAATAGTGTAGGGAAATTTGTTATGTCTGAAACAAAAAAATGCAGGAGCAGAGGAACAGGAAATGCTCATTGACAGAAGAAGGAGGCTATTATGGAAATACGTACAGTTGCAGTGTTGGGAGCGGGTGCGGTAGGCAGTTACTTTATCTGGGGACTCAGGGAAAAGCTGGGAGAGAGGCTTTGGGTGATTGCAACCGGCAGCAGAAAGGCACGGTTGGAACAGCAGGGAATCCGTGTCAACGGAGAAGAAATCCGTCTGAATGTGCGGACACCGGAGGAGGCAGCAGGTGCAGACCTTTTGCTGGTGGCAGTAAAATACGGTGCGCTGGAGGAGAGCCTGGGCGATATCGAAAGAATCGCAGATGAGCACACGATTGTGTTGAGTCTTTTAAACGGCGTTGACAGCGAAGAAATCATCGGACGAAGAATCGGCAGAGAGCATCTTGTCTATTCTCTCATGAAGATTGCATCAGAACGGAAAGAAAACAGTGTTGTATTCATTCCATCTGCAACGCAGGGTGTCTTCTTTGGGGAGGCGGACGGGAATACGGATTCGGAACGGGTAAAATCAATCGTAGGTCTGTTGGACGGAACAGAGGTGAATTATCATGTGTGTGATAACATTATCTGCGACATTTGGCATAAATTTGCTCTGAACATCAGTAGGAACCTTCCGCAGGCCATCATAGGATGCGGATATGGTGCCTATGAAAGCAGTGTACATATGGCAGCCCTGAGCGGCGGACTTCGCAGCGAAGTGGTGGCTGTTGCGAAGGCAAAAGGAATCGATATTTCCGACGAGAGCAATGCCGCGGGAAAAAACAATGCGGTTTCACCGCATGCGCGCTTTTCTACGTTACAGGATCTGGATGCGGGAAGACACACGGAAATTGATATGTTTTCCGGTGCCATGATGCGTATGGGGCATGAATTGGGAATCCCTACACCGTATAATGAGTTTACTTATCATATCATCAAAGCACTGGAAGAGAAGAATGATCAGCTTTTTCCCTGAACTGACATTCAGTGATAGTACTTCGGCAGAAGTGAAGCAGTATTTGCCGGGGATTGGAGGGTGTATGTATAAGAGAATATTTGTGAACCAATGTGGATATCAGCCGGAGATGAAAAAGGAAGTAACCTTCCGCACGGAAGAGCCGGTGGAATTTACTGTGTTCAGAAGTGACGGAAGTGCTGCCTGTAAAGGTGTTGCAGAGAAAAAGATAGTGAATGAGTCGGCGAAGGAAACCGATTTTATCGGAGATTTTTCGGAGCTAAAGGACGAAGGAAGATATTTTATCAGTGCGAAGGGGCTTGGAGAGTCGGATACTTTTACAATCGGGAAGGATGTATATCTGGATGCTTTTCAAAAAGCATTTCATTTCTTTTATCTGCAGCGATGCGGCTGTGAACTTCCGAAAGAAGCAGCCGGCATCTATGCCCATGCAGCCTGTCACACGGGTGAAGCGACAGTATACGGAAGTACAAAAAAGCGGAATGTGAACGGCGGCTGGCATGATGCGGGAGATTACGGAAGATATGTGGGACCGGGAGCTATGGCGGTCGCACAGCTATTACTGGCATATGAAGCAGACAGGGGACTGGCGCAAAGCTACTGCAATCCCGTTAATAATGAGAAAGTACAGAAGATGCCTGCCTATCTGGCGGAAGTGAAATACGAACTGGACTGGATGATGAAAATGCAGCGGGAGGATGGCGCTTTATACCATAAGGTCAGCTGCCGCAATTTCTGTGGATTTATCATGCCGGAGGAGGAGAAAGAGGAGCTGGTACTGAGTCCCGTATCTGTTACGGCGACAGCTGATTTCGCAGCAGTAACCGCAATGGCAGTTCGCTTTTATCAGGAATATGACGAGGCATATGCGGAAAAACTGGCGGAAGTGTCGAAAAAAGCGTATGCTGCCATGAAAGAGATGGCGCTTCCCGGTGGCTTTAAAAATCCGAAAGATATCACCACAGGAGAGTATGGAGATGACTGTGATCTGGACGAACGTTACTGGGCTGCGGCAGAACTGTACAAGGCTTTCGGCGAGGAAATGTATCGCAGGGATTTTGAGGCGCTGGCGCGGGAGAAAATCTATCATGGCTACGGCTGGGTGGAAATGGGTAGTTATGGAAACAGAGCGTATCTTTCCACAACCTATGAGGTGGACGAGGAACTGAAAAAGCAAATTGCAGAATCCATGGCAGAATTGGGAGAGAAAAAGAGTGAAATCGCCGGGAAGGATGGCTACGGAACAGCACTGTCAGCAGAGGAATATTCCTGGGGAAGTAATCTGGATGCTGCCAACAACGGACTGCATCTGTGCGACGCATGGCGTCTGACCGGGGAAGAAAAATACCGGAAAGCGGCAGAACAGCAGTTGCATTATCTGCTGGGCAGAAATCCCATGGGATTGTGTTACCTGACAGGCTGCGGAACAGATGCCATCAAGCATCCGCATCACAGACCGTCCGGCTTCTTAGGAAAAGCAATGCCGGGAATGCTCTCAGGAGGTCCCTGTGACTGGCTTGCAGACGAAGTGACGAAACAGATTTTTACAAAGGAGACCGCTCCGGCAAAGTGTCTGGCAGATATGACGGGCAGTTATTCCACAAACGAGGTTACGGTTTACTGGAATTCTGCTTTTGTCCAGCTTTTATGTGAAGTAAGCATAAACAGCAAAAGACAGTAGCATTTGTAAAGAATAATCAAAACAGTAAAAAGAAGGCTTCTGAGTATCAGAAGCCTTCTTTTTTACGCAGCAGACGAAGTTCCCTGCGTTTCTCGGCATTTTCCCATTCCATACGTTCCCCGTCATTTTCCAGAATCAGCGGGGGAACCGCAGTAGGTCTGCCGTCATCGCCCATGGCAACCATGACAAAGTAGGCACGGTTGATGGGGCGCCTTGTCCCATCGACATCTTCAATATAGGTGTCCACCCTGACTTCCATGGAGGTATGCCCCACATGGGTGACTTTGCCGATTAGGACAATAATATCGTTTAAGTACGCGCCGGACTTAAAGTACAGGTTATCGATGGCGACTGTGGTGGCATCACGTCCGCAGTGCCTTCTGGCAGTGGCACCTGCCACTTCATCAATCCATGCGAGCAGTCTGCCGCCGAACAATCTGCCGAAACCGTTGATGTCGGGATAAATCACGACCCGTAGCTGCTCCGTTTCGGAATCGGATACTTTTTTGGGTTTCAGTTCTGTATCGCTCATGAAAATCGCCTCATTTCTGAAAAAATGTAAATTCCACCTTTTAATAGTAGTACATTTTTCGAAAAAAATCCACTGTAAATAAAACGGAGAGGATAAACGCAAAAGCGGAAGCAATCGGGAAATATGAAATTCAACAGGACTAAAATACAGCGTTTTTCGGGCATAATAAAATGATTTTTGTGGTTTTTTTCGGGCTGTTGTGATATAACATATGGGCGGGCATTTAGCGGTTCCACGTTTGGAAGAAGAATTCCGAAAAATGAGAAGAAAATATTTGCAGGGATGGACACTGCAGATAATCACAACAGATAAACAAGTACGAAAGGATCACATCATATGGAAACACTGAAATTTGGATTTCGTTTTTTTAAGAAAAGCATGCCCGTGGCAATTCTGGCGGAGATTTTCAGCTTTCTCGGTATCTTTGCAGAACTGATGCTTCCGCTTCTGTCGGGGATCCTGATAGATTATGTTATACGGGACAGCGAAGTCACGGAGGAAAGCGGAGAGATGTTTCATTTCCTTCTGACGGGAAAATACGGTGCAGTACACAGCATGCAATTGTTCTTTTCCATTGCGGCAGTTTATGCAGTGCTGATTCTTATGCGGATTGTATTAATTTATTCCCGGGATCTGATGCAGGAGTGGGTAGGCTTAAAGCTGGAGACGGAGCTTCGTTATGAAACCTATGGAAAACTGATGGAACTGGATTCTGAAACCATTGCCGATTACAATTCCGGGGAATTGCTGCAGATTCTCAACAGTGATACGATTATGTTCAAGGAGCTGTTTGCACACAGGATACCGTATCTGGGGGATGCAATTTTTATGCTTGTTACCACATTGATCCTGATTGCCCGCATCAATCTTTCTTTTATTGTAATTCCTTTGCTGCTGATGCCTTTTCTGGTGGTTACCGTATTGAATTTTAAGAGAAGAGCGCGTGCAAATTTTAAAGAGATACGTGCAAAAAGCTCGGCGATGAACCTGACGACACAGGAAAACATTGCGGCAGTGCGCATTGTCCGTTCTTTTACCAATGAAGAACTGGAAAAAGAGAAATTTAAGAAAGTTAATACGGATTTCCTGAATGCAAGACTGAAACAGGTCTGGCTGTCTTCCAAGTTTGATTTAACCTTCAATTCCATCAAACAGGCGGCCTACATCGGTACTATTCTTATCGGTGCGGTCCTTGTCATGAACGGTCATATGACGGTGGGATATATTTTGGCTTCTTCCACTTATGTGCTGCGGATCATGAATAACATTACCGGTCTGAACAACCATATATTCAACATGCAGCAGCAGACAATCGCAGGGCTGGAACTGAAGAGATTTATGGAAAAAACCAGTAAGGTGGCAGACAGCAGGGAAAGAAACCTTCACTGTGATACACCTGATATCGAGTTGAAGGATGTCTCCCTGCAGATTGACGGGCAGGATATTCTGAAACATATCACACTCAGTATTCCTTACGGCAAAAAGGTCGGAATTGTAGGTGAAACCGGATCCGGAAAGAGCGTTCTGCTGAAAACCCTGGTGCGTATCCGCGATATTACGGATGGAAACATTATGATAGACGGACATGACATTAAGGAGTTCAGCCTGGAAAACCTGCGAAATATGTATTCCTATGTATTTCAAGATGTATTTCTGTTTTCGAATACGATTGAGTCGAATATCGCCTTCAGCAGGCCGGATATCAATGAGCGGATGGTAACGGAAGCGGCGACACATGCCCAGGCAAACAAATTTATTGATGCACTGGCAGACCGATATAAGACCATTGTCGGTGAGCGGGGCCTCGGCATCTCGGGCGGACAGAAACAGCGCGTGTCGATTGCGAGAGCGTTTCATAAGAATGCCCCCGTATTTATCCTGGATGACTCCACCAGTGCGCTGGATGTCAATACGGAGCGGGTTCTCCTGAAGGATATTCACGACAATTTTTCGGAAAAGACAGTCATTATTACAGCACACAGGTTTTCTTCGGTGGTTGACTGTGACGAAATCATCTATATGCGGGATGGGGAGATAACAGAGAGAGGAACCTTTCAGGAACTTATGGAGCTTGGAGGCAGTTTCGCCCATGTATATCGTACCCAGCAGGAACAACAGGCAGAGAGCTTAGAATACAAAAAGCCTGCTGAGGATGGGGGTGAGATCAATGGCTAGTCGAAATACTTTTTTTGAGGACGAGCATCTTGAGAAAAAGATAGACATCAAACAGCTGGGGAGAACAATCCGGTATATCCTGCCCTATAAAAAGCTGCTTTTTCTGGTCAGCTGTATGATGCTGATTGCGGCCGTTGTCTCTCTTTTGCCGCCGCGGTTGTTAAAACTGATTGTGGATGAAGTGGTGGTCAATCAGGATTACCGGGAGCTGGCGCTGATGGGCGGCGGACTTGTGCTTCTTGCAGCGGTAGAAATCCTTTCCACCTTTGTTCAGACAAGAAGTATGGGAAAGATGGGACTTAATATTATCTCACGCATCAGGACGGATATTTTTGACAGACTGCAACTGCTGTCCTTCGATTACTTTGATAACCGTCCGGATGGAAAAATTGTGGTGAGGGTGACAGAGTATATTAACGGTCTGGCGGATTTCTTTTCCAACTATGTGATGATGTTTGCCATTTACATCGTCAAGATTGTGGTTGTAACCGTATTTATGCTTTCCCTGAGTCCCGTGCTGACTGCGGTGGTCTATGCAACTGTGATTCCCATGATGATGCTTGTGTTCAAGCTGCGTTCTGCACTGAGAAAGATGTATACGGCTCACCGCGCAAAGAACTCAAATCGGACGGCATTTCTGGTGGAATCCATTATGGGAGAACAGATTGTAAAAAACTATAACCGGATTGATGTCAATAAGGAAACCTATCGGCAAATCCACGAAACCAGCGTAAATATGTGGTGGAGTATTGTAAAGAGGTCACGTCTGAACAGTCCGATAGTCCAGCTGTTCTGGCATACCGGAACACTGTGCATTTATGGAGTGGCGCTTGCGCTGATATTAAGCGGAAATGATTTGATTACGGCAGGTATGGTAGTGACCTTTACCACTTACATGAGTTCCTTTCAGGATCCGCTGTCACAGTTATCTACCATAATCCAGGAGCTTGCGCAGGTAAGCTCGAATCTGGAACAGGTATTTGACACGATTGATTATCCTCTGGAGATACAGGAGAAAGAAAATGCCGTAGCATTAAAGAATGTGAAGGGAAAGGTGGATTTCAATGATGTTACGTTTGCCTATGAGGAAGGAACGAACATTCTGGAGCATTTTAATCTTCACGTAAAGCAGGGGGAGACCATTGCACTGGTAGGACCTACCGGTGCCGGGAAAACGACGGTTATCAATATGCTGACACGGTTTTATGATGTCAAGGAGGGAAGTGTTACAATCGATGGGATTGATGTCCGGGATGTCACCCTGTATTCCCTGCGGAAGGAAGTGGGAGTACTGATGCAGGATCCCTTTATTTTCAAGGGTACGGTATTGGACAATATCCGCTACGGCAAATGGGATGCAACTGACGAGGAATGTATCGCTGCAGCAAAGATGATTTTTGCGGATAAATTTATCCGCAAACTGAACGGAGGCTACAACCATGTCCTGGAGGAACGCGGAAGCGGTCTGTCAGCCGGAGAGAAACAGCTTATCAGCTTTGCGAGAATCGTATTAAAGAATCCTTCCGTCATTATACTGGATGAAGCCACCAGTGCCATTGATACGGAGACGGAACTTTTGATTAAGCAGGCACTGGATATTCTGATCAAAGATAAAACCGCATTTATTGTTGCGCATAGACTGTCTACAATCCGTAATTCGGATCGTATTCTGTATATTTCCAACAAGGGAATTGCAGAGGAAGGTACCCATGAGGAGCTGATGGCAAAGAAAGGGCTTTATTACGAGCTGGCGAGGTAGAAAAAGTTTCCTTTCCCTTTAATTTTTGATGTTCGGATACAAAAAATATGGTATGATGTATCAAGATATGAGAGTGAAACAGGTCCGGGCCTGCAGGAAGCGCAGATATCAGAAAGGGAAATGCAAATGAAGACTCAAAAGCTGACAAGGCTTACCATTTTGATGATTTTGATAAGTTTTGCCTTGACAACCGTGATATCGATAAATTCGCTGAGAAGTGTAATCAGTGACAATGCACAGGATATGACCACAATTTTGGCGGCGCGTATCTATGATGCAATCAACAGTGAATTATCCAATCCGATTATGGCAGCAAGAACCATGTCCAGCGACAGCTTTCTGAAAAAGCAGCTGGAGCAGGAAAAGGAAATCTCTGAGGAGGAGATGCTTTCCTGCATGACCGAATATCTGGATATGATAAAAAATGAGTTCGGCTATAACACGGCGTTTTTGGTTTCGGAAAACAGCAGAAAATATTATACCTATGAGGGTCTGAATAAAATCATTACGCCGGATGATGGGGGGCACGATGTCTGGTATTCCATTTTCCTGGAGGGTGGTAAATCGTATGATTTTGATGTGGATACGGATGAAGTAAATGAGGGCAGCTGGACTATTTTTGTAAACAGCAGGATTGAGGATGAAGAAGGAAATCTGCTCGGTGTCTGCGGCGTAGGCGTCGTTATGACGGATATGCAGGAAATTTTTCGGGAGTTTGAGCAGGAATACAATGTAAAGGTCAATCTGGTTGACAAGAATGGTCTTGTGCAGGTGGATACGGATTCCGTGAACATAGAAAATGCCGTCCTGGATGAAATCGCAGATGTTGCAGACAGCCGGGGGGAATATGTCTATACGATGGATAAGAATGGCGGCTATTCCGTGACAAAGTATCTGGAAGATTTCGGCTGGTATCTGGTAATCCGTAATGACGGGACGAATAACCAGAAGGTATTTTCGGATGTGATTATCAAAAACCTGATTGCATTGGTAAGCATTCTCATTCTGCTGTTAATCTGTGTCAGAATTCTCCTTGACAGGGAAAAGAAAAGTGCGATTACCGATAGTTTGACCGGACTGGCAAACCGTGCCTACTATAAATGCTATGTGGAAGGAAACGCGGAAGCAGCGGTAAAGAAATATCAATCCATGGCGTTTTTTGATATTGATTATTTTAAAACAATCAATGATACGATGGGACATCTGAAGGGGGACGAAATCTTAAAACAGGTGGCGGCTCTGGTGACAGAAACGGTTAAAAAAGAGGGAGAAGCCATCCGCTGGGGCGGCGATGAGTTCCTGATTTTGTTTAAGGGAAATGTAAAGGAAGGCAGCAGACTATGCGAGACCCTTCGTAAAAAGGTGGAAGAAAGAACGCAGGTCACGATTTCTGTTGGAATCTGCAGCGTGAGCGAGAATTTTGAGGAGAATTTTTATACGGCAGATAAATTACTTTATAAAGCCAAAGAGAAGGGGAAAAACAGAGTGGTAACCGAAGCTGTTCTGCGTAAATAAAGGAAGAGGCGATAACTGGAAGGAAAAAGAACATGAAGGAAGAGCAACATGGATAAAACAGAAATGAGCGCACTGGACAGGGCAGAGCAAAACCGGAATAAAATAGCTGCGCTTTTTCCTGAATGCCTGAGAGAGACAAAGAACGAAAAGGGCGAGATTAAGCAGGTTATCGATTTTGATGCCCTGAAAGCCTGCCTCGGACAATATGCGGAAGAAGGCGAGGAGGCATATGAGTTTACCTGGGCGGGGAAAAAGGCAGCCATGAAAGAGGCACAAAAACCAACCACAAAGACACTTTGCCCCTGCCCGGAGGAAAGTATAGACTGGGAACATACACGCAATCTATATATTGAGGGAGATAATCTGGAGGTTCTTAAAATACTTCGGGAGAGCTATCTTGGAAAAATTGATCTGATTTATATCGACCCACCCTATAATACCGGAAATACTTTTATTTATAACGATGATTTCAGACATTCCGACTGGTGTTCCATGATTTATGCACGTCTTCTGGCAGCCCGTGACTTGCTGACGGAGGACGGTGCTATTTTTATCAGCATTGATGATAATGAGGTGGCCAATCTCAAGAAAATATGCGGTGAGGTATTTGGCGAAGAAAATTTTGTGACCATGTTCACGTGGGTCAAGACAACAAATCCCCCGTCTCTGGGATCCAAAGTCAGAGATAATATAGAGTATGTTTTGTGTTACGAAAAGAAATTTTCATCGGCAAATAAATTGTACGGCAGAGAATCCAATCAGAAGGATTCTCCGCTGGCAAATGCAACCAACAGGGAGAATGAAGTGACGATCCCTGCGGGCTTCTGTGACTTTACGAACCTGACCGGGGGAAAGGTAGTACCCGGGAAAAAGGACTCAGGTGTGATGCTGCTGGATGAAGTGACAGTGAAAGATCATATCAACACGAATGACTTCAGAGTCGTATTCCGTTCCAAATGGAGCCAGAGCAACATCGAAACGGAGATAGCCGCGGGAACGAGATTTGTGATTAAGAACAGCAATTATTTTTCCATTCGATATATCAAAGGGAATATTGACTATGTTGTACCCGATAAGTTTCTTCATCCCGATAAGTTTGACGTGAAGGATAACGAGTTTGGAAGGAAGGAAGTGGAGGAATTAATAGGCAAGGTAGGCTTCCACTATCCCAAAAATACGCCGCTGATTGAAACTTTGCTGAAAATGTATCTGCGGAACAAGAAGACGGGGATTGTCATGGATTTCTTTTCCGGCTCCGCAACAACGGCCCATGCTTTGCTGAAGCTGAATGCGGAGGACAACGGAGAAAGACAGTTCATTATGGTTCAGTATCCGGAAAAATGTGCGGAAAAAAGCGAGGCTAAGCGGGCAGGCTATGATACCATCTGTGACATCGGTAAGGCGAGAATTGCCAGGGCAGCAGAGAAGATAAAGCGAGAGACAAACGCCGACATAGATTACGGCTTTCGTGTGTTTAAGACCATGGAAAGGGATGTGTATTAAGTCGGAGGAGAAGTTCAGTAGGAGCAGACATGGAAATAAAAGTAATCGATAAGAACACTTTTCCGCAGTTTCAAAAGTTGGTGCGGGAATATCTTCCGGATACAGAGGAAGAGCAGTTGGCATTTTAAGCATTTGTTTGTTTAAGGAAAAACTGACGGGAGGTTTCCAATGAAACACATTAAAATATTTATTGCATCCTCTGTCGTTGAATTTGCTGCCGAGCGCTATGAACTCAGTGATTTCATCCGATCCCTGAATGACATCTATGTTCGGCGGGAAATATACTTCGAACTCATCATTTGTGAAAACCTGTCTAATTCTATTGCAAAAGAACGAAAACAGGCGGAGTATAACAGTTTTATCCGAGATTCCCAGTATTTTTATATCATATTTGGCCGGGGAACCAATCGTGAGGATGACGCTGTTTACACCATTGAGGAATTTGATGTTGCACTGGAGCAGTTCAAAGAGACTGGCACTCCGCGGATATACACCTATTTTCGCCAGCTGCCGGAGGGGGAATCCGCCAGCAAGAACATTCTCAGCTTTATGAAGCGGCTTGACCGGGAAATCGGGCACTACTATTCCACGTTCGGTGATATCGATACGATTAAGTTGAATTTGCTGTTGGAACTGACCCGTGACCCGGAGGTGGGCGACAACGTAAGAATTGAGGATGGAAAGGCTATCCTGGATAACAAGGAAGTCCTGTCCGTTGAGAACATCCCCGTGTACAGCAAAAACGATACTGTGCAGCGTTTGCTCAAAAAAAAGACCGAGCTGGATACCGAGTTGGGGAGACTGGCCTTGGAATACGCTGCTAATCCCGCCGGAGATGCCATGCAGAAAATACTTGTCAATAGCAACGAGCGGAACAAGATCGCCGAGCAGCTACATGCTCTGGAGATGGACATTCTGAACCTCTACCGGCAGGCATCCGAGAAGCGCCAACTGGGTCAGAAGCTCAACTGGCGGGAACGGGATGCGCTGAAACTGATTGACGAGGGAAACTATGCTGCCGCAAAAACTCTGCTGGAGGACCCTACCTGGAAGCAGGAGGTATTCCGGGCGGAGGAGATTATCGACACTGCGGCGGAGTCCATCCGGGAATACATTTCCGGCCAAATGACCCTTATCAGTACCTACAAGGCGGATGGGAACTCTGCTGAAATTGCTGAAAAGATCATTGCCATCTATCAGGATATTTCGGCATTGGCTGAAAAGCACCGTATGGAGTTGGGTGTGCTCTATGATTATGCATCGTTCCTGTATGAACAGCGGCAGTACGGAAAAGCCCGGGAAACTGCAGAACGTCTGCAGCATTGGTGCGGTCTGGAGGAGAATATCTCTGAATGCCAGTTTGCGTCGCTGCAAAACCTCCTTGGCGGTATATTCAATGCTGAACGCAATTATCATGCAGCGGAAACACTGTACCGGGAGGGCCTGGAGACTTACAGAAAGCTGGCAGAAGCAGATCCAGGCGCATTTCTACCGGATGTGGCTATGACCAGCAACAATCTGGCGAATCTGCTTAACGACACCGGTCGTATGCAGGAGGCGGAAGGTCTGTACCGGGAGGGGCAGGAGATTTACAGAAAGCTGGCAGAAGCAAATCCAGACGCATATCTACCGAAGGTGGCTTATACCTGCAACAATCTGGCGAATCTGCTCAAAAACACCGGTCGTATGCAGGAGGCGGAAGGTCTGTACCGGGAGGGGCAGGAGATTTGCAGAAAGCTGGCAGAAGCAAATCCAGGCGCATATCTGCCGTATGTGGCTGGTACCTGCAACAATCTGGCCGCTCTGCTCAACGACACCGGTCGTATGCAGGAGGCGGAAGGTCTGTACCGGGAGGGACTGGAGATTTACAGAAAGCTGGCAGAAGCAAATCCAGGCGCATATCTGCCGGATGTGGCTATGACCAGCAACAATCTGGCGAATCTGCTTAACGACACCGGTCGTATGCAGGAGGCGGAAGGTCTGTACCGGGAGGGGCTGGAAATTTACAGAAAGCTGGCGGAAGCAAATCCAGACGCATATCTGCCGAAGGTGGCTTATACCTGCAACAATCTGGCTGTCCTGCTCGACGTCACCGGTCGTATGCAGGAGGCGGAAGGTCTGTACCGGGAGGGGCTGGAAATTTAC
>CAMEDC010000034.1 GCA_945913255.1 uncultured Lachnospiraceae bacterium | reverse complement strand
CATCGAGAAGAAGCGCGGCAGCGCGAAATCGAGATGGCACTGCGAAGAGAGGTTGCCGTGCATCGAGAAGAAGCGCGGCAGCGCGAAATCGAGATGGCACTGCGAAGAGAGGTTGAAGTGCATCGAGAAGAAGCGCGGCAGCGCGAAATCGAGATGGCACTGCGAAGAGAGGTTGAAGTGCATCGAGAAGAAGCGCGGCAGCGCGAAATCGAGATGGCACTGCGAAGGAAGAAAAGCCAAATTCAGGCAATATATCGATACATAAATATGAAGTGGCAGATACTTCCGGCCATGACGAAGAGATGGAACACCTCGTGGGATCCGAATCCCTTATGTCGGGAATTGAACAGAGGCAGCTTCAGGGCGTAAATCACGCCGCCGATTGTATAGATGATGCCGCCGGCCAGCAGCCAGAGGAAAGCGGCGGTTGGCAGAGAGGATAATAGCTGGCCGAATACCAATACGCATACCCAGCCCATGGCGATATAGATGACAGAGGAAAACCATTTGGGGCAGGTTATCCAGAAAGCCTTGATGAGCATCCCAATCAGGGCAATTCCCCAAACCAGGGCAAGCAGCGCATAACCCTGTCTGCCGCCCAGAACAATGAGACACACGGGGGTATAGGAACCGGCTATCAATACAAAAATCATCATATGATCCAGCTTACGGAAAATATTCAGGGCTTTTCCGGTCAGGTTGACGGAATGGTATGTGGCACTGGCACCATACAGGAGAATCATGCTTGCCATGAAAATGGCCATGGCGGTGAATTCCTTTCCGCCGGAGGTAATACCGGCTTTGACCAAAAGAGGTATTGTGGCAAAGACAGCCATCATCATTGCAATAAAATGGGTGATAGCACTTCCGGGTTCTCTGATTGTTATCTGCATAAAAACCTCCTGTTCCTGTGTGGGAGAAAGTTCAAAAAGAACAATACATCAAAAACCACAACAAACAATTTACAAAACTCAACAAGTAGTAATCATAACTACATCATGCATACAACGATAGTATACCCGGCTTGCTAAAATGTCAATACAGATTTTAGAAATGGTTTTATTTTCTAATCTTCTTCAATGATTTGAATTTCCAGATAGTCAAACTCGATGATTTCGATAAAATTATCCTGTGTAAAGCGTGCCTTGCCAAGACGTTTGAAGTCAGAAATGGTTTTATCCAGCCAGATGGGTTTCCCGAGATCGAACCGGTAGCAGATTTCGTCCAGGGCACGAAAGACTTTATGAGTTCTGGTATCTTCACTTGCATCGGCAATGCAGATATCCTGCAGCATATGATTGTCTTTGAAGGTTCTGGCCCATAAACGAAACATGGTGTTGCTCCTTTCTTACCGGGAAATACAGAAATCAAATTCATGGTAATAGATTTTTTGCCGGAACGCAAGAACTTTATTGTCACAAGATGGTAAAACTGATATGATAGTTACAGTTCATCGGTGGGACAGAACGGATAGGAGAAACGATGGGATTGAAAGAAAAAATAATTGCACTTCATATAGAAAAGAAAAAAAGCTTCCGTGTGATTCTTGCTGTGGAAATTTTGATGCTGCTACTGGGAATCATTGGGCTTTTTGGCAAGGATGCGGTTTATGAGTATGGAGCGGAAAGCATGCAGGCCAATTTTGGAGCATATGATGAGGCATTGAATGGCTATGCTGTGAGCGAAGCGGATGGACAGAGGGGAAATCTTGTGGATTTCTGTAATATTTCACTGCCCCGTGGGACTTATGAGGTTGCTTTGCACTACCGGACAGATACGGATATGAAGAATATCTGTACTGTGACGGACGGTCTGGTTGGCTATCGTGCGCTCAAAACGAATGGAGAGCATCTTTACGCCGGCTTGGACAGTACGGATTTTGTGATGTGGCTGTCAGAAGATGTGGGTGGCATGATTGTACACGCCGAATATGGAGGAGTGGGCAGTCTGACTGTGACGGGTTTGACAATTTCCGAGACAAATGCATGGAACCGCATTTTCCTGTTTTGGGTTGTGGTGTTGTCATCCCTGATTAATGCCGGATTTCTTTACAGAGAATATGACAGAGCTTATGGAATCTCCGTGAAAGACAAGACAGTAACGTTCGGACTGGCGGTGATTGTTCTTTTTGCGTCCATGCCGCTCATGCTGGACTATATGATGCCCGGAGGCGATTTGGGCTATCATCTGATGCGGATTGAGGGAATTATGGACAGCCTTCTGCACGGGATGTTTCCTGCCAGAAATGCACCGGAATGGCAGCAGGGTTATGGGTATGCCTCCGCTATTTTTTATGGGGAAACCCTGCTTTATCTGGCGGCTTTTTTCCGATTGATAGGATTTACTGTGGTTACAAGCTATCGCCTGTTTTTCTTTGTAATGACAGTGGTACAGACTCTGATTGCCTATTTTTGCTTTCGGAAAATGTTCGGGGAAAAGTATATCGGGCTGCTCTGCTCCATGCTGTACACACTGTCTGTCTATCGATATTATAAGACCTACTGCTGTGGTTCCTTTGGGGAATCTTTTGGGGTGCTCTTCCTACCGTTTATCGCTTACGGTTTCTGGCGCGTATTTACACAGGACACTCAGGAAAAATCCTACGGGAGAAGCTGGATTCCACTTGCAATCGGATTCTGCGGACTGATACAATCCCATCTTCTGACCTGTGAGATGGTAGGTTTTTTTACCATTGTGCTCTGTCTGGCGGAAATCAGAAAAGTATTTCGAAAGGAAACTTTCCTGGTGCTGGCGAAGACTGTGATTTATTCCTGTCTGCTGAGTGCATGGTTTCTGGTGCCGTTCCTGGATTATATGATGACGGGAAATTTTGTTATTCAGAACGTTTCGGCGCGTACCATCCAGAACAGAGGACTTTTTCTGGCACAATTACTGTTTGCTTTTCCGAGAGTCGGTCAGGGAAGCAATTTTGAAGAATATGGCATGAACGGAAGTGATCCTGTCAATCTGGGTCTGCCTCTTGTCCTGGCGCTTTGCATCTGGTTTTTCCTTTGCTTTTTCCGGAAAACGAAGGATATGGTGAAGACAGAGCATCGTCTTGGGTGGATTTCAACTGTATTTGGCATGACGGCTATGCTGTTTAGCCTGTCGGCGTTTCCATGGGATGCCATTCACAGCTGGAATCGGATTGCGAGAACCCTGGTGTCCAGCCTGCAGTTCCCGAACCGATGGCTGACAATTGCAAACATATCTCTAGTGACTCTGGCTGGAGTGATTGCAAAATGGATTCTGCAAAAAAAAGGAAACCGGGGAATGTTTGCGTATTTTTGCGGAATGGCGATAGCCGTGCTTCTCAGCAATGTATATTTTCTGACCGATTTTAACTATAATGCGGGTGTTGTGAGAGTCTATAATTCAGAAGGAATGGGCACAGGCTATATTTCCGGTGCTGAGTATCTTCCCTATGGTGCGGATGCAGCAAAGTTTTCTCACAGGGAGCCTCTTGCGGAGGAAGGAATCCTCCTGGAAGCTTATGAGAAGGATGGACTGACCATAGATGTCAGCTGCACAAACCGCGGAGACGGCGAGGCTTTGATAAGGATGCCGCTTTTATACTATAAAGGTTATGTGACCTATGATGTGAATACGAAGGAGTCTTTTGAAACTTTTGCCGATGAGGATTTCTTTGTAACCGTTGCCATTCCGGAAGGCTATAGTGGTCAGCTGAGGACAACCTTCAGAAGCCCATGGTATTGGAGAGTGGCAGAGGCAGTGAACGGATTATTCTTGGCAGGACTTCTTTTGGAAGCCTTCATCAGGAGAAGGAGGAACAGGGCATGCGGAAAGTAAATCTACAGACAAAACCGGAGGCACAGGACAAGCTGTTCGGGCTCGCCTTGTTTTTCATCTTTTTCATTGTTTCGCTTCCGCTTATGGTAAATTATTGTATCGATGGAACAAATTTAAGCTTTTACCTGAGAGTGTTGAAAGAAGGCGGTGCGGAAAATCTGTTTTTCCTGATCCCGTCGCTGCTTGTTCGTGCGGGAATACAGGGAGAATCTGTTTATAAGCTCTTTCTTTTGCTGATAAATGCGGCAACAACGTTGATTGCCTATGTCTGCTTCCGAGGAATTTTTGGGGATAAAATCGTAGGCCTGGTGGGAAGCATGGTATATACCTGGATGCCTTACCGCCTGAATAATCTGTACAGCAGAGGTGATTTGGGAGAAGCGCTTGCCATGACATTTCTGCCGGTGCTTTTGATTGGATGGTATCGGCTGTTTGCAGGGGAGGAAACAGGAGAGGAAGGCGGTAAAAAGCAGTGGCTTCTGCTGACTGTAGGATATTCTCTTCTGCTGCAATCCTATTTATTGAGTTTTTTGACTGCTGCCGGATTTACTCTGCTGCTTTGTCTGATACAGTGGAAGAAGACGCTGAAAAAACAGACCATTTTGACTCTGCTGAAAACGGTTCTCGGGGTGGCCGTTCTGAATGCCTGGACAGCAATACTGTTGCTGTACCGCATCCGAATGTCTCAGTTCCCCTTTGGGACAGTAGGAAACGGCAGGATACAGAGCAGGGGTGTTTATCTATCTGATTTTATTCAGCTGTTTTCCCGTAACGGAAGCGTTCACGATGTGGCAGAGGAGGGGATGCAGCAGATACAGCCTTTTGGACCGGGCTTTGTTGTAACTTTCTGCTGTCTGATCTATCTGTGGCTTTTGTTTGTGGGAAGATACCGGAACAGAGATGAAAAGAAAACCACATTAAAATTTACAGCGGTATTGACGGGATTGGGAGCAGTATGTGCTCTTATGTCTTTAAACAGTTTCCCGTGGGATTTCCTTCAGGGCAGGAATCGTTTGCTGTATGGATTGATTGTCTGTCTGTATGAGCCTACCAGGCTGCTGCCTCTTGTGGCTGTCTGCCTGACAGCCACAGCCTGTGCCGTGGTGTGGCAGATAAAAAAATGGGAGAGCAGAGATGTGAGCAGATGGTTTTTACTTGCTGTTGCGGTAATTGCATTGATGACTACTCAGTATCTGACAGGAGATATTCTGCGCACCGGAGTGCCGAGAAACCTGAATGGGACATCCTTTGGCGGAGAAGTGACAGAAGCGGAATATCAGCTGGAAAATCTGGATATTTCTCCTCTTGATTATGCGAAATATGAGGGAAGCAGGTATCCTGCACCGGTTGTGTTTTATGGCGCGGAAGCGGTATCTGTTGCAGGAATTGGGATATTGGCGGTACTGACAGGGAGGAAAAAACGTGTGGAAGAAGTCTGAGGTTTGGAACAATAAGAAATTTCGTGCCCTGGTGATTCTGGAGCTTATCTTGGTGATAATCGGATGTATTGGTCTGATTCCGGGGAACCGTGTGACAGCCACATTGGATACCATGCAGGTTTCCCTGCTTGGCGGTGAGTATGATGCAGAAAACGATTTGTACAGAA
The DNA here is from genome assembly GCA_945913255.1 of uncultured Lachnospiraceae bacterium. Classification (GTDB taxonomy): domain Bacteria; phylum Bacillota; class Clostridia; order Lachnospirales; family Lachnospiraceae; genus Acetatifactor. The sequence goes on along the minus strand of CAMEDC010000034.1, from coordinate 28,556 downwards.
TTAGCGGAGAGACAGGGTTTCAGGGTGATTTTTTACAGGTATCGACGGGCAGAATAACGCCCGGAGTATATCGTCTGGAGGTTTTGCTGGAAACGGAAGAAAATCTGAGGAATTCCTTCCGGATTGAAAGCAAAACAGGCCGATATCACGAACTTCTTTCCAATGAAATTGCAGTTTTTGCAAACAAAGAGCTGCAGACCTGTCAGTTTTATGTGACGAATTTCTGCGAGGATGCGGCAGTGACGGTGTATTATGGCGGACAATCGGATTTTGCAGTGAAGGCAATAACGATGGTCAAAACAAATGCGGGAGCCAGAATTTTCCTCACGGTAACAATCTTCCTGTCAGCCCTGGTAAATACTCTGGTGATGCTGTACTGCTATATGGGAAAGTATCCGGTGGAACGTGAGAAAAAACTGGTTTGGTTCGGAATCCCGGTGATTGCGGTCATTGCATCTTTTCCGATACTGACGGATTATATGGCACCCGGAGTGGATCACTCATTCCACATTATGAGAATCGAGGCACTTGCCCAAAGTATCTGTCAGGGGAATATTCCCGCCAGAATAGAATCGGTATGGTTGTGCGGACACGGCTATGCCAATTCCATATTTTATTGTGACACTTTCCTGCTATTCCCGGCGATTTTAAGAATTCTGGGATTTGACATGATTGTTGCCTACAACAGTTATGTATTTGCGGTGAACCTTGCAACAGCTCTCATTGCCTATGTGAGCTTTCAGGGGATTTTTAAGAACAGATATGCAGGAATGCTTGGAAGTCTGCTGTATACATTGGCGCCTTACCATATTTACAATATTTTCAACAGAAGTGCGGTTGGTGAGTATACAGCCATGACTTTTCTGCCTTTGCTGGTGTATGGATTCTATCTGATTTTTACGGAAGATACGGAAGAAAGGGAATACCGACATTATTGGCTGATACCCACGCTGGGTTTCACCGGCATTATCCAGTCCCATGTACTTTCCTGCGAGATTGTCGGAGCCTTTACTGTTTTGCTCTGCCTGATTATGATAAAAAAGGTGTTTCGGAAAAGAACCTTTTTGGAACTTATAAAAGTAGTGGCGGGAACAGTATTACTGAATGTCTGGTTCCTGGTGCCTTTTCTGGATATGACATTGGCAGGGGACTATTATTTTTCCAATAATGCCAATGTCACGGTACAGGAGCGGGGAATCCAGCTGGCGAATATTTTCAATACGATGCAGGCAGCCGGAGAAAACTCCAGATTCCATGAATTGGGCTTGCTGGATACAGAACCTTTTGGAGTTGGAATGGCAATCCTTCTGGGGATGGCAGCCTGGTTTTTGACAAAGAATACGGTTTTACGGAAGACAGAGGAATGCGCAGACAGCAAGGCTTCCTGCGAAAAAGTCAAATCAGATACTGACAGCAAACTGAACGGGGCAGTTGTGACTACACTTGTGATTGGGGCGGTAGCGACCTTTATGAGCACCAGCTACTTCCCGTGGGATGCCATTCAATCACTGAACAGTATAACGGGAACTCTGGTTCCTATGCTTCAGTTTACCACCAGACTGACGATTATTCCGACGGTTTGTTTTAGTTTTGTGGCATGCGCGGGGGCATATCGTGTTTTGAAGTGTGGAAGCAGATTCCTGAAAGGAAGCTTTCTGCTTCTGGTGTGTGGAAGTTCTGTGCTGTTTTCGCTATACCAGACAAATGATTTCCTGCTGATAAGAGAGGGCGCATTGCGGCTCTATTCCATGGAGAATATCGGAAATGCTGCGGTGCTTGGTGCGGAATATCTGCCGCTTGGCTCAAAAATGCCTTTCAGCTATCACGAGGCAGTGCCCTCCGGTGGGGTAACGGTATCCGGATTTACAAAGAAGAATTTGGACATCAGGACCCAGCTGGTGGTAGAAGACGGTGAGAATGAATATTATGTGGAACTGCCGCTGCTTTTCTATAAGGGATATCAGGCGGAGGATACAGAAACCGGAGAACACTTTGGGGTGGTACCCGGGACAAATCATGAGGTGCGTGTGATGCTGCCGGCAGGCTATAGCGGAACACTCCGTACCTGGTATACGGGAATGTGGTACTGGCATGTTGCCGAGGTGGTGAGTCTGATGACCGCCGGTGCCATATTGGCAGGAGTACTTGCCGGAAGACGGAAGAAAAAGTTTCGGTCATAAATTCAAGAGGAAATCCATATAAATAGAAGGTACGGCTGAAGGGAAAACCGTCAAATTCTATTAAAAAAGGATTAACTTTTTTGGAACATATATATTCGAGCATTATTTTATGGTACAATGTATATGAAAATGCAGAGCATTTTCGAGGTTGTACCAGTGATGGGGATCAAACAGAAAACACAAGGTGTAAATCTGCGGGTGAATATGGCAGAGAAGATAGGGGCAGGAAAACGAAAATGGAATTAAAGGCGGAAAACAGGGATGGAATTGACAGCTGGAATGAGGTGACGCTCGTTTACAGCGCTGCACTTCGGCAGATTGAGACGAAAATGCAGATTCTGAACGATGAATTCCAGCATGTGCATCAATACAATCCGATTGAGCATATCAAGGCGCGTATCAAGACTCCCGAGAGTATTGTTAAGAAACTGAAGCGAAACGGGTATGAATCTACCATACAAAATATGGTAAATTATATCAATGATATAGCGGGTATCCGCATTATCTGTTCTTTTACTTCGGATATTTACAGAATTGCGGATATGATCAGCGAACAGAGAGATATTAAGGTAATAGCTGTCAAAGACTACATCACCTTCCCGAAAGCCAGTGGTTACAAGAGTTATCATATGATTGTGACGGTGCCGGTATATCTGTCCGACAGGACGGTGGACACGAAGGTGGAAATTCAGATTCGGACCGTTGCTATGGATTTCTGGGCAAGCCTCGAGCACAAGATTCACTATAAATTTGAGGGAGACGCACCGGAGCACATTAAGAGTGAGTTGATTGAATGTGCCAAGATGGTGTCCGACCTGGATGCCAGGATGCTTTCCCTGAATGATGAAATTCTTGCAATCAGCAGAGAAAGAGAAGAAAAGGAAAAAGAACAGGAAAAGAGCACCCGGTAAATCGGGTGCTCTTTTTGATGTACCGGCAACGGATATTTCCCTGAAATGAGGAGTGCCCAGATACCTTTCGGCACCTGGGCTATTATGAAAAAATTTATCTTATTTGCTGTTGTAAATATTACGGAAATCTCTCTCTCAACTACAATTAGAGTATAACAATCAAATATGAACAAACTATGAACACGATGTAAATAGTTGGTGAATCTTACAAAAACCGGGAGAGAATGAAATATATTATATACATCTTGCACAAAAACAGATTCGCTGACTTTCGGTTGTAATATGAGTGAAAAAATGATAAAATAACTCCGTAAGACAATAACACTGCAGAATCGGTATCTGATTGGGGATGCAATAGAGTATGTTTGGAGGAAAACGGATGGATATGTTTATGGATAAGCTGGCGCAGAAGTTGACAGCGCAGGAAATGATTAAAGCTAACACTGCTGCGGATACGGAGGAACTGAATCGTCTGAAAAGCAGGGTTGCAGATTACAATGAATGTCTGGAAAAGTTGCAGAAACTGATTGATGAAGGTTCTGCAAAGCTGGAAAATGTGCAGACGGTGAACGGGAGCGAAATCAATCGCCTTGTGGAGGAGAGCATTCAGAAAATCAAAGCGCTGCAGCAGGATACCCGGGGATTGGAGCAGCTGCAGAAAGCCTTGACAGAGCAGCTGGATGCCATGGACAAAAATATCTCTGCCAGACTGGAAGAGACGCTGAAAAGTCAGTCCGGAGAGCAGATGTCTGAAAAACTGGATGGAATGGAAGAAAATGTACACAGGGAATGTGTCAAAGTATATCGCAATGTTCAGGCAGTTATTGTTGAAGAGAACGGAAAGCAGAATACCATGATAGAGGAGATGGGTACGAAAGCGAAATCCGCAGAAGGAAAGGCAAAATTGATTCTGGGAATTTCTGTCGGAACGCTTATTGTATCTCTGATTGGTACAATCCTGCAGATTTTGAACACATTGAATATCCAAATTTTCTAAACGGGAAAGAAAGAACAATGGCAAAAGAAATCTGGAAGCCCGGCAACATGCTCTATCCACTGCCGGTTGTTATGGTAAGCATGGCGGATAAAAACGGGAAATACAATATCGTTACGATAGCGTGGGCGGGTACCGTTTGTACCAACCCTCCCATGGTCAGCATTTCCGTACGTTCGGAGCGCTATTCTTACCCGATATTGCAGGAGACGGGAGAATTTGTAATCAACCTGACAACAAGGGAACTGGCATTTGCGACCGATTATTGCGGAGTGAAAAGCGGACGGGATGTAGATAAGTTTAAAGAGTTGGGACTGACACCGATTCCCGGTAAGGAGGTTTCGGCTCCTTTGATTGCTGAGAGCCCGGTGAATCTGGAGTGTCGTGTGCGGCAGATCATCCCGCTGGGATCGCATCATATGTTTCTTGCGGATGTGGTATCGGTTCATGCAGATGAGAAATACATGGATGAGAAGCATAAGTTTCACCTGGAAAAGGCAGAACCGATTGTGTACTCCCATGGTGCCTATCTTGTCTGCGGGGAACAGCTGGGAACTTTTGGATACAGTGTGAAAAAGAAGACCGGTGAGAAAAAGAAGACTTGACGATTGCGAAAAGCATTCGTATACTTTATGGTAAATAGAAAGAGCCGAATGAGCGGCGTGACTACAGTGAGGTAGCATCAGACATTTTGTCTGGTGCTTTTCTTTTTCATCAGGAAGAAAAGAGGTAGAAAAATGGCACCGATTGACAGGAATATTGCAGTTAATCTGAAGCGGATTCGCAAGGCGAAAAATATGAGCCTGGATATGCTGGCAGAGCAGACAGGTGTCAGTAAGAGTATGCTCGGACAGATAGAGAGAGGGGAATCAACGCCTACGATTACCACCATCGGAAAGATAGTGGAAGGTCTGAAAATTCCTTTTGAACAGTTGATTTATGAGCGACCGGAGACAGTTGGCATGTTGTCGCGGGAGGATACGCCTGTCCTGAAAGAAGAGCCCGGAAAATATGCAGTTCATGTTTTGCTGCCTTATCATGCAGGACGGAATTTTGAGATTTATCAGGGAAGCCTGGAATCGGGGGCTGTCCTGGAAGGAAGTTCCCCGGGAGAAGACGTCTGGAAATACGTGACGGTGCTGTCGGGAGAGATAGAACTGAAAATCGAGGAAAGGCGGTATCCGATTCCGGAGAGGGAATCCGTTTATTTCCTTTGTGACAGAGAACACAGTTATCGCTGTGTGGGAGAAAAACCTGCGGAAATCCATGTGGTGATTTCCAGAGAACAGAACCTGCATTGATTTTACAGGAGACTGCCTCGTTTAACAGAATCATCACCATATTTCCGGCGGATTTTATCGAGTGCGGCATCAAGCTTCTGCTGCTTTTCGGAGACAGGGGCTTTATAGTCGAAAAGACTCAGCTGGACAGGTTCCCCTTCGTCTGTGAGCTTACCGCTGCGAACTCCCAGAAGCCGGATGGGAGTACCATCCCAGAGTTCGTCAAACAAAGCGAGAGACTGCCTGTAGATGACATCGGTGGAAGCCGTTGGCAGGGACAAAATTGCCTGGTGTGATACAACCTGAAAAGTATTGTATTTTATTTCTGTACATATAAGGCCTGCCTTACGGTGAGAAGAACGCAGCCGTTCTCCTACAGATTCCGACAGGGTAAGAAGGATTTTAGCTGCCTCCTCCCGGGTTACGGCGTCAGTAGAGAGGGTGGTGGAATTGCCGATTCCTTTCATTTCGGAAGGGGCGGAAAGTACGCAGGAATCATCCCTGCCATTGGCATAATTCCAGAGTATGAGTCCATGACTTTTTAAATGGGATTCCAAAATGGAAGGGTCTGCGGCAGCCAGATCACCGATTGTCAGGATACCGAGTTTTTTTAATGTCTCTACGCTGGAATGTCCACACATAAACAGGGAAGATACGGGAAGAGGCCAGAGCTTTTCACGTATTTCCCATGAATAGAGAGTGTGTACCAGATTGGGCTTCCGAAAATCGGAAGCCATTTTCGCAAGGACTTTTCTGTCCGAAATTCCAACATTTACCGTGAAATGAAATGTCTCATAGATACAATCCTTGATGGAAGCCGCAGCAGCTTCAGGGGATGTATAGTTTGAGGCAATCGGGGTAAAATCCATATAGCATTCATCCACGCTGACCTGCTCGATTTCAGGACAGATGTCTGCGAGAAATGCCATGAGACGCGCGCTTTGCCGGTGATAAAGGTCGTGGTTTGGGGCGACAGTTATCAGGTTCGGACATTTTCGGAAAGCATTCACAACAGGCTCTCCCGTAGTGATGCCGTATGCCTTGGCGGGAATGGATTTTGCCAGGACAACGCCATGCCGTTTGCTCATGTCTCCTCCTACAATAGAGGGAACCAGACGCAGGTCGGTTTTGCTTCCCTTTTCCAGCTCGTCCAGAGCAGACCAGCTTAGAAAGGCTGAATTGACATCAATATGGAAAATGATATGTTCGTCCATGACAGCCCTCCCGAGATGATTGCATCAAAGTTGTTACATTTATCATAGTACCGGAAAACTTACTTTACAACCCCCCAAAATGCTGGTATTATGAATCTGTTACAAAATTATTAAGAAAATGGAATGATATGAAAAACAAAAAACGTAATCATAAAAAGTACAAGTTTACATATATTAAGACTACCCTGTTTACTTTATTTGTGTGTATGTTCTTTATAAAAGGCTATACTCCTTTTGAAAAAGCAGGTGACAATTATTTTCATATTACCTTAAACGGACAGGTTGTGGGAACGGTGGGAGAACAGGAGCGGGCAGATGAATTATTGATAGAAGCCCGCAGAAAGATAGCATCGGCCTGTGAAGAACTGGTATTTATGGAAACAGATATGAAGATTGACGGTGAGGAAGTGCTTTGGGGAGAACTTGATGAGGAATCAGAGGTACTTCGCCGCATGGAAGATGTGCTTTCGGAAAGCGTTCTGGAGACCATGCATCGTTCTTATACCATAAAGGTGAACGAATATATGGTAAACCTGTCCAGCCTGGAAGAAGCGGTTTCGTTGCTGCAGGCTGCAGTGGAAAAATATGACAGTGAGGGAAAATTCCAGGTAGAGCTTTTGTATGATAACGACAGGGAATTCAGTGTGCTGACTACTCATATTTCGGACACATCTCAGAATCAGGAGAGAGAACCGGAATCCTATACATCGGGAGGTGTCGAGAGTTTCTTTCGGATGATGGATCAAACGGAAGAAACAGTGGAGGAAAAGGATTTTGAGGATTACGAACTGGGAATCTTAAGCATGGATTTTTCGGAGGATGTGGAAATTGTTGAGGTTTATCTGCCGGAAAGCCAGCTGACACAGCTTGCAGATGCAATTGATCAGGTGACAAAAGAACAGGAAACGGCAAGCGTTTATAAAGTGGTTTCCGGAGATACCTTGTCTGAGATTGCCATAAAGGTGAATATTCCGATGGACAAGATTATTGAGATGAACGACAGTCTGGAGGATGAATATACCACTCTGCAGATTGATCAGGAGCTTGTCATCACAGTGCCGGAGCCGGAACTTTCCGTAACAAGACTTGAACAGAACTACTATGAAGAGATTTATGATGCGGATGTTATCTATATTGAGAACGACAACTGGTATACAACTCAGAAAGTAGTGCATCAGCAGCCTTCGGCAGGTTTCCGCAAAGTGGTGGCGGATGTCGCATTTGTGAACGATAAGGAGATATCCAGAGAGATACTGAAGGAAGAGATTATCATGGAGGCGGTACCAAAGATAGTAGAGCGCGGTACGAAAATTCCTCCGACTTATATCAAGCCCATTGCCGGCGGACGCTTAAGCTCCAGCTTCGGAAAGCGTACTGCCCCGAAGAAGGGGGCAAGCACTTACCACAAGGGAGTAGACTGGGCAACTCCTACGGGAACGCCTGTTTACGCTTCCTGCGGCGGTACGGTAGCCAAGGCAGGCTGGGGAAGCGGATATGGATATGTTGTCTATATTAATCATGAGGACGGCAGACAGACAAGATACGGACACCTGAGCAAGGTACTGGTATCGGTTGGACAGAGTGTAAAACAGGGTGACAAGATTGCGCTGAGCGGCAACACGGGTGTCAGCACAGGACCGCATCTGCACTTTGAAATCCTGATTAACGGAACGCAGGTAAATCCCCTGAAATACCTGCAGTAGCCGGGGAATGTGTGTTCTGTTTACAAATGTAGGAAAATGTGTTAAAATTTCTTAAGGATTTATTAAGATGCTGACCTTAGAATGAGGTAAGGATAGATGGAACAATACGCAATCAAAGGCGGGAATCCCCTGGTGGGTGATGTGGAAATAGGGGGTGCTAAGAATGCAGCACTTCCTGTTCTTGCTGCGACCACAATGACGGATGAAACCGTATATATAGAAAATATGCCGGATGTGCGCGACATTAATGTTGTGCTGGAGGCAATGCAGAATATTGGTGTGATGGTGAAACGTGTGGACCGTCATAAGGCGACAGTCAATGCGGGTAATATCAGCAGCCTGGTTTTGGAAGAAGAAGCACTCAAAAAAATCAGAGCTTCCTATTATTTCCTGGGAGCACTTTTAGGTAAGTATAAGCATGCGGAAGTGGTTCTGCCCGGCGGCTGCGATATCGGTTTTCGTGCCATAGACCAACATATCAAAGGTTTCCGTGCACTTGGTGCGACAGTTACCATTGAGCATGGTCTGATTAAGGCAAAAGCAGACAAGCTTGTGGGAAGCCATATTTATATGGATGTATCCAGTGTGGGTGCAACCATTAATGTCATGATGGCTGCGACTCTGGCAGAGGGCATGACAATTATCGAAAATTCTGCCAAGGAGCCGCATGTGGTAGATCTGGCGAATTTCCTGAACAGTATGGGCGCCAATATCAAGGGCGCGGGTACGGATGTGATTCGCATCAGAGGAGTGCAGAAGCTTCACGGCACGGAATATACAATCATCCCCGATCAGATAGAGGCGGGAACCTTTATGTTCGCTGCGGCTGTTACCAAGGGAGATGTGACTGTAAAAAATGTGATTCCCAAACATCTGGAATCCATTACAGCGAAGCTGTTGGAGATTGGCTGTGAGGTGGAGGAGACAGATGACTGTATTCGTGTGGTTGCGTCCAAACCGCTGCAGCATACGCAGGTGAAGACGCTTCCTTATCCGGGATTTCCGACGGATATGCAGCCGCAGATTACGGTTGCTCTTGCGCTGTCCCGGGGAACCAGCATTGTGACGGAGAGCATTTTTGAAAACCGTTTTAAATATGTGGATGAGCTTACCAGAATGGGAGCAAACATTAAAGTAGAGGGAACAACCGCTATCATAGATGGTGTTGAAAAATATACGGGAGCCAGTATTTCCGCTCCGGATCTTCGTGCGGGAGCTGCACTCGTGCTCGCTGCGCTGGCTGCGGAGGGCGTTTCTGTGGTAGAGGATATCAAATACATTCAGCGTGGATACGAAGACTTCCATCTGAAGCTGCAGGGTCTGGGCGCACAGATAGAACTGGTGCAGACGGAAAAAGATTTCCAGAAATTCAAGCTGAAAACAGGTTGATAATACAATTTTAATGAAATGTCTGTTGACAGGAACGACAACTTATAGTAATGTATAGCAAGAACAGCAGAGATGCTGTTTTGAAAATTTCATATAACTTCTCTTATTCAGAGCTGGTGGAGATACATAGGATCGATGAAACCACGGCAACCCCCGTATGGGAAGGTGCCTCCCTGAGCGAGATTATTCGAACAATAAGAGGATTGCATATCGAAAGATTAGAGTCCGCTTATTTGATAAGCGGACTTTTTTGCGCGAATAAGCGAAGCCATTTCGAGCTGCTTATTCGCGCCCCATTCAACATAAGAAAGGAAAAAGCACATGGAAAAACACTTATTTACTTCTGAATCCGTAACTGAAGGACATCCCGACAAACTTTGTGATGCCGTTTCTGATGCCATTCTGGATGCCTGCATGGCACAGGATCCCATGAGCCGCGTGGCATGTGAGACAGTCAGCTGCACCGGCTTTGTTATGGTAACCGGTGAGATTACCACAAAAGCAAATCTGGATATTCCTGCCATTGTGCGTCAGACAGTTGATGAAATCGGCTATAACGATGCAAAGACAGGATTTGACTGCCATACCTGTGCGGTTATGGTAGCATTGGACAAGCAGTCCCCCGATATTGCCATGGGCGTTGACAAAGCGCTGGAGGCAAGAGAGTCCAAAATGACTGACGAACAGATTGAGGCAATCGGTGCAGGAGACCAGGGTATGATGTTCGGCTATGCGACCAATGAAACCCCCGAACTGATGCCTTATCCCATTTCCCTGGCACACAAGCTGGCAAGACAGCTGACAAAGGTGCGTAAGGACGGAACTTTGAAATATCTGCGTCCCGACGGAAAGAGCCAGGTATCCGTGGAGTATGATGAGAACGGAAAGCCTGTTCGTCTGGAGGCAGTGGTGCTTTCCACACAGCATGATGAGGATGTGACACAGGAACAGATTCACGAAGATATTAAAAAATATGTCTTTGATCCGGTTCTGCCCGCTGAACTGATCGATGAAAATACCAAGTTTTTCATCAATCCTACAGGACGTTTTGTCATCGGAGGACCGCAGGGTGATGCCGGATTGACCGGAAGAAAAATCATTGTAGACACCTACGGCGGATACGCCCGTCACGGCGGCGGTGCTTTCTCCGGAAAGGACTGCACCAAGGTGGACAGAAGTGCTGCTTATGCTGCCAGATATGTGGCAAAGAATATTGTGGCAGCAGGCCTTGCTGAAAAGTGTGAAATTCAGCTGTCCTACGCAATCGGTGTTGCACAGCCTACTTCCATTATGGTAGACACTTTCGGTACCGGAAAACTCAGCGACGAAAAGCTGGTAGAGATTGTTCGCGAAAACTTTGATCTGCGTCCCGCAGGCATTATCAAGATGCTTGACTTGCGCAGACCAATCTACAGACAGACTGCAGCATACGGACATTTCGGACGTGATGATCTTTCTCTTCCCTGGGAGGCAACGGATAAGGCTGACCTGCTGAAGAAATATTTGTAAACAACAGATTGGAACTAAGACAGCGCAGGCTGCTCATGCAGCTTCTGCGCTGCTTTTTTTTGTGGGCTGCCGCACAATTTTCATAAGGTGGCAGGTGCAATCGAATTGTTTGAGGAGGTAAACCTGTGGTTCAAAGTCCCCAATCCGACCCTTTACAAATTTCGTTGTTTTCAGTATGATTGAAGAAGTAGAGTGATGGAAAAGGGGTAACAGCATGGCATTTGCACATCTTCACGTTCACACGGAGTATTCTCTTCTGGACGGTTCCAATAAAATAAAAGAATATGTTGCACGGGTCAAGGAACTGGGGATGGACAGCGCCGCCATCACAGACCACGGCGTCATGTACGGTGTCATTGACTTTTACCGCGCAGCCAGGGCGGAGGGCATCAAGCCTATCCTTGGCTGTGAAGTTTATGTTGCCCCAAATTCCCGGTTTGATAAGGAACTGACCGGCGGTGAGGACAGATATTTCCATCTGGTATTGCTGGCGGAGAACAATACGGGATACGCCAATCTGATGAAAATTGTCAGCCGTGGTTTTACGGAAGGGTACTACTATAAACCGCGTGTGGATATGGAGGTTTTAAATACCTACCACGAAGGCATCATTGCCCTGTCGGCATGCCTTGCGGGTGAGGTACAGCGATATATTTCAAAGGGGTTGCCGGATGAAGCAAGAAAAGCTGCCCGGAAATATGAGGCATGTTTCGGAAAAGGTAACTATTTCCTGGAACTGCAGGATCATGGCATCCCCGAGCAGAAGCTGGTCAATACGGAACTTCTGAAGATGAGCAGGGAGCTGGACATCCCGTTGGTGGCAACCAATGATGTCCACTATACCTATGCGGAGGATGCGGATTCCCACGATATCCTTCTCTGTCTGCAGACCGGAAAAAAGCTGCAGGACGAGGACAGAATGCGCTACGAAGGCGGTCAGTACTATGTCAAGAGCGAGGAGGAGATGAAGGGGCTTTTTCCTTATGCCTGGGAGGCTGTGGAAAACACTCAGCGCATTGCAGACCGCTGCAACGTGGAAATTGAGTTCGGCGTTACAAAACTGCCGAAGTATGAGGTGCCGGAAGGGTATGATTCCTGGGGGTATCTGAACAAGCTGTGCAACGATGGCCTGAAAGAACGCTATGGGCAGGGACTGCCTGAGGGAGAAGATCCGGGAAATCATCCTGCCGGAGAGACGGGACAAACCCTGAGAGAACGCCTGGACTATGAACTGGGTGTCATCAGAACCATGGGATACGTGGATTATTTCCTGATTGTCTGGGATTTTATCAATTACGCGAAATCCAATGACATTCCGGTAGGACCGGGCAGAGGCTCCGCGGCGGGAAGCATTGTCTCCTATTGCCTGAAGATTACCAATATAGATCCGATTAAATACAATCTGCTTTTTGAACGTTTTCTGAACCCGGAGCGTGTGTCCATGCCGGATATCGATATTGATTTCTGCTTCAACAGAAGGCAGGAAGTCATTGATTACGTGGGCAGAAAGTACGGCTCCGACAAGGTGGTGCAGATTGTTACCTTTGGTACCCTGGCAGCGAAAGGCGTTATCCGTGATGTGGGAAGAGTAATGGATCTGCCTTACGCTTTTGTGGATTCCATCGCCAAGATGGTGCCGAATGAACTGAATATCACGCTGGATCGTGCACTGGAACTGAATCCGGAGCTCAGAAAGCTCTATCAGGAGGATGAGCAGGTGCATCATCTGATTGATATGTGCAAACGGCTGGAGGGACTGCCGAGGCATACCTCCATGCATGCGGCAGGTGTTGTCATCTGCCAGAAATCAGCGGATGAATTTGTGCCTCTGTCCAGAGGCAGTGACGGTTCCATTACCACGCAGTTTACCATGACGACACTGGAAGAACTGGGACTTTTGAAAATGGATTTCCTGGGTCTGAGAACGCTGACGGTGATTCATGATGCGTTGAATTTTATCGAAAAGACCACCGGGAAACGAATTGATATCGACAATATTGATTACAATGATCCGAAGGTACTTGCTTCCATCGGCACCGGAAAGACGGACGGTATTTTCCAGCTGGAAAGTGCAGGCATGAAGAATTTCATGAAGGAACTGCAGCCACAGAATCTGGAAGATATCATTGCGGGTATTTCCCTGTACCGTCCGGGCCCCATGGATTTTATCCCCAAATATATTAAGGGAAAGAAAAACCACGATGATGTGGTCTATTCCTGTCCGCAGCTGGAGCCGATTCTGAAGCCCACCTACGGGTGTATTGTCTATCAGGAACAGGTAATGCAGATTGTCCGCGACCTGGGCGGCTATACGCTGGGACGAAGCGACCTGGTGCGCCGTGCCATGAGCAAAAAGAAACAGGCCGTTATGGAGAAGGAGCGGGCCAATTTTATCTACGGGAACCCGGAGGAGAATGTTCCGGGTTGTATCTCAAAGGGCATCAGCGAGAGTATAGCGGGCGGCATTTACGATGACATGATGGACTTTGCAAAGTATGCATTTAATAAGTCCCATGCGGCGTGCTACGCTGTGGTGGCATTGCAGACCGCTTATCTGAAATACTATTATCCGGTGGAATTCATGGCGGCATTAATGACCTCGGTCATCGATAATTCCAAGAAGGTTTCGGAGTATATTCTGACCTGCCGGAATATGGGAATCAAATTGCTGCCGCCGGACATCAATGAGGGCGAGAGCGGTTTCTCCGTTTCGGAGGGCTGCATTCGCTATGCGCTGACGGCAATCAAGAATGTGGGCCGTCCGGTGATTGATGCCATCGTTGCCGAAAGACAGGCGAGAGGACCTTTTACCAATCTGAAGGATTTCATCACCCGCACCGTGGATTTGGACATTAACAAGCGTGCCATTGAAAACTTTATCAAAGCAGGGGCTTTGGACAGTCTGGGCGGAACCAGAAAACAATTCATGAGTATCTATGTGCAGATACTGGATCATATTACAAAGGACAAGAAGAGCAATCTTGCCGGGCAGATTTCTCTTTTTGACATTGCAGACGATACCCAGAAGGAAGAATTTGATATCCGCATGCCGGATGTGGGAGAATACAGCAAAGAGATGATGCTTGCCTTTGAAAAGGAAGTACTTGGCATCTATCTGAGCGGACATCCTCTGGAAGCCTGGCAGGAATTATGGGAGAAATATATTACCAACACGACCAATGATTTTGCACTGGACGAGGAGATAGGGATAGCGCATATTTCAGACCAGCAGAATGTGGTAGTGGGCGGACTGATTGCCGACAAGACCATTAAATACACCAAGAACGACAAGGTCATGGCATTCTTAAATCTGGAAGATCTGGTCGGAAACGTGGAAGTTGTGGTTTTCCCCAGAGATTACGAAAAGTACAGTGCACTGCTTCTTGAGGATGCAAAGGTGTTTATTAAAGGACGCGCTTCCGTGGAGGAGGACAAGGACGGAAAGGTAATCTGTGAGCAGATTGTCAGCTTTGAGGAAGCAGTTCAGGCGGAAGGGAAACCGCTTTTCCAGAACCGGTACGGCAGCCGTATCACGGAACAGGGCAGCCGGGGATATGGTGCAGCCGCCCGTCCTGCCCAGGGATACACACAGAAAAATACCGGAGAGCCGTTTGGAAGAACAGGCGAAACAAAAAATGCAGGGATGCAGACCGGTTCTGAACAAATGAAGACGCTGCCAAAGGGTATCTGGATTCAGTTTGAGAACGGTGACGCCTTCCGGGCAAGAGAGCAGGAGCTTTTGGGACTATTGGCGGATTCTGATGGGAACGATGATGTGGTTATTTTTCTCAGGGATACCAAAAATATAAAGATACTGCCGGTCAATCGCAGAGTGAGAGCGGATGAAGGATTGAAAAGTAAATTATCCGCTGCTTTCGGCGAAGAAAATGTAAAAAATCGTTAAAATAATAACGAAACCTATTGAAAACCGTAAGCAAATGGATTAAAATGTAGGATAGCAAAAAAAAGGAAAGTTTACGGTTAGAGTTGACAGGCGTAAGATCCGGCCATAATAGGAGGTATCATCATGGCAAGTGAGATAAAGACAATCGGCATTTTGACAAGCGGCGGCGACGCACCCGGTATGAATGCGGCAATTCGTGCGGTGGTTCGTACTGCAATCGCAAGAGGTCTTAAGGTAAAGGGCATCAAGAGAGGCTATATGGGGCTTCTGAATGAAGAGATTATAGATATGGAAGCAAGAAATGTTTCTGATATTATCCAGCGCGGCGGTACCATTCTGGGTACTGCAAGATGTCTGGAATTCAAAAAAGCGGAGTATCAGAAGAAGGGCGCTGAAATCTGTAAGAAGCACGGTATTGACGGTATCGTCGTTATCGGCGGAGACGGTTCCTACCGCGGTGCGCAGGCTCTGTCCAGACTGGGAATTAATACAGTAGGTCTTCCCGGAACCATCGATCTGGACATTGCATGTACCGAGTACACCATCGGATTTGACACCGCAGTCAATACTGCAATGCAGGCAATTGACAAGGTAAAGGATACTTCCTCTTCCCATGAAAGATGCAGTATCATTGAGGTAATGGGACGTAATGCAGGCTATATTGCTCTCTGGTGCGGTATTGCAAATGGTGCGGAGGATATTCTGCTTCCTGAGAAGTATAATTACGATGAACAGGAGATTATTAATCATATCATCGAGAGCCGTAAGAGAGGAAAGACCCATCATATTATTATCAATGCAGAAGGAATCGGACATTCCACTTCCATGGCGAGAAGAATTGAGGCTGCAACAGGCATAGAGACAAGAGCTACCATCCTTGGCTACATGCAGCGCGGCGGTAATCCGACAGCAATGGATCGTTACTACGCATCCATCATGGGGGCTTATGCGGTAGATATTATGATTCAGGGCAAGACAAACAGAGTCGTTGGATATAAGCACGGCGAGTTTGTTGATTTTGATATTGAAGAGGCCTTGAAGATGGAAAAGGGCATTGATGATTATCAGTTTGAAGTTGCACAGCTCTTGACAATTTAAAAGGCCAAATATAAAAACAAAGTTTAACAAAAGGTGAATAGGCGGCTGTTTCCGATGAGGGAACAGCCGTTTTTGCCAGGAGGAGACATGATAACCAGCAGTTCCAATCAAAAAGTAAAACAGGTCATACAGTGGCAGACAAAAGCAAAGGAACGAAAGAGCGCAGGCATTTTTCTGACGGAAGGCTTTAAGATGTTTGAGGAGGCTCCGGAGGAGAACATCCGGGAGATTTATGTGAGCGAAAGTGCATTGGAAAGATGCAGAGCAGAGAGAATTCTCACGGAAAAGCTGGAACGGGTGGGATATGAAACCGTATCGCCGGAGATTTATCGCAGAATGTCCGATACGCAGTCACCCCAGGGAATCCTCTGCGTGGTGAAACAGCCGAAACACCGGCTGGAGCAGCTTCTGGAGGTACCGTCTCCACTGATTGTGGTTCTGGAGAATCTGCAGGATCCGGGAAATCTGGGAACCATCATCAGGACCGGAGAAGGAGCAGGGATAACAGGTGTTATAATGAGCGCCGGAACCGTGGACATTTTCAACCCGAAGGTAATTCGGGCCACAATGGGATCTGTTTTCCGGGTTCCCTTTCTGTATGTGGATGACTTAAAAGATACCATCCGGCAGCTGGAAGCCTGTGGAGTTCACACTTATGCGGCGCATCTGGAAGGGAAAAAATATTATGACAGTTTTTCCTTCCGGGAAGGGACAGCATTTCTGATTGGAAACGAAGGAAACGGCCTGACGCGGGAAACAGCCGACCTGGCAGAGGAATACATCAAGATTCCCATGGAAGGCAGAGTGGAATCGCTGAATGCCGCCATTGCCACGTCTCTGCTGATGTATGAGGCACACAGACAAAGAAACTGAGAAAGGAGCAGGTAAAATGAAGATTGGATTTATCGGACTGGGTAATATGGCGGAAGCCATGATTGGAGGGATGTTGTCGAAAGGACTTGTGGAACCGGAAGACATCATTGGTTCTGCCAAAACAAGTGCAACAATTAATAAAATTAAAGATAAATTTAATATAACAACCGTTCCCGATAACGCGAAGGTGGCAGAATCCGCAGATATCCTTTTTCTTGCGGTAAAGCCGATTTTCCTGGATGAGGTGATTTCTGAAATCAAAGCGGTCATCAGACCGGAAACTCTGATTGTAAGCATTGCAGCCGGAAGAAATCTGAACTATCTGAAGGGAGCTTTCGACAGACCGGAATTGAAGCTTGTGCGCTGTATGCCGAATACGCCGGCGCTTGTTCTGGAGGGCTGCACAGGTGTATGCGCGGGAGAAGGAGTATCGGAAGAAGAGTGTAACCGGGTGGTAGAGTTGCTTTCCTCGTTTGGCAAAGCCATTGTGGTACCCGAGCGGCTGATGGATGTCGTGGTGGGAGTCAGCGGCAGTTCTCCTGCCTATGTGTTTATGTTCATCGAGGCGATGGCAGATGAGGCGGTAGCGGAAGGAATGCCAAGAAAGCAGGCGTATGAGTTTGCGGCACAGGCGGTGTTGGGAAGTGCCAAGCTGGTTCTGGAGACAGGAAAGCATCCCGGAGAACTGAAGGATATGGTGTGCTCTCCCGGAGGAACCACGATTCAGGCGGTGAAGGTGCTGGAAGAGAAGGGTATGCGTGCTGCGGTCATGGACGCTATGGAGGCATGCATTGAAAAGTCAAGAAATATGTAGGAAAAGGACGCCGCCGACGAAAACTTGACAATTATTTTATCTTTTGTTATGATGTCCCCGTAACAAATTTAACAAGTTTGTAATAACTTTATGAAGAAAATGGAATAATTCTTTAGGAGTATTGTTTAGATTTGTTTTGGAGGGAAAGAAAATGGCAAGAAGCAGAAGGCTGTCTGCTGTCATATTAGGGCTTGCTTTGATGATAACCCTGATTTTACAGACAGACATGACCGTTCAGGCTGGCACCAATAACTATTTGGATGAACTGCGCGGAGGCGTTGCTGCCGTGCTGGACCCGGGAACTCAGAATGTGGCTGAAATTGTGAATGCCACTGCCAGAGAATTAAATCTTGATTTAGATGCCATACAGGAAGATTTTTCGGGTACACTTGTTATGGCGAATGTAAAGGATGCCTTGAATGTGAGAAGTGACGCGGACAAGGAATCGTCCAAAGTCGGAAAACTTTATAAGGACTGTGGCGGAACTGTACTGGAGAGAAGAGACGGCTGGACCAAACTGCAGTCCGGCAATATTATCGGCTGGGCATCGGATGATTATCTGTTGTTCGGAGAAGAGGCACTGGCACTTGCAAATGATGTCGGTAAGATGATTGCAACAATCAATACAGAGAGCCTCCGCGTCAGAATGGAACCGGGAATGGATGCGGGTGTTTACGGACTTTTGCCCAAAGGGGAAATCGTCGAGGTTTTAAGTCAGGATGAGGAAACCGGCTGGGTATGTATTGATTACGATGGAGAAGACGGATATGTCTCCTCGGATTATGTGGTTCTGGATTTCCTGATTGATGCAGGAGAAACCATGGAAGAAATTAAGATCAGGGAAGAGGCTGAAAGAGAAGCAAAGCGCCATGTGAACTATGGTGCGTATACGACAGATGCCGATACGACCTTGCTGTTGGCAGCCCTGATTCAGTGTGAGGCCGGTTCCGAATCCTATGAGGGACAGGTGGCGGTTGGTGCAGTTGTTATGAACCGTGTGAGAAGCGCTGCATATCCGAACAGTATCCATGGTGTCATCTATGCTTCCGGTCAGTTCACACCAGCCATGAATGGCAAGGTAAATGCGGTATATGAGTCCGGCAGAATCAAAGACAGTTGTGTCAAGGCTGCAGAGGAAGCACTTTCCGGTGTTTCCAATGTGGGTGATTTGACACACTTCCGCCGCAACAATGGCAGAGAAGGGCTTGTAATCGGCAATCATGTATTCTATTAAGTAGTGATTCGTAATAAAAGATGTCCGGGAAATAACCGGATATAACGTATATAACGGATAAAAGAAGCTTCCGCCTTTGGGTATGCAGTTTTCGGACAGCATACCGGTTAAAGACGGGAGTTTTTTTGTAAGATTGTCATACTCTCACTGAAATGATGCCGACCGGAACAATAAAGAGTGATAACGTGCATAGAAATAGATTGCTGAAACAGTGGTTTTTGGTGTATACTTTGTGTAACGAGAAACCTAGAAAGGGGAGCAGACAGATGAATGAAATGTTGATTTTCTGGCTTGTGCTGCTGATTGTCGCAATTGTGGCAGAGGTAATGACCATGGGGCTGACAACCATCTGGTTTGCGGGAGGTGCACTGGTTGCAATTCTGGCGGCGGTTCTTCACGCACCGATTTGGCTGCAGATTGTGTTGTTTTTCCTGGTGTCGCTGCTGCTTTTGGCTTTCACAAGACCTGTTGCGGTAAAGTACTTTAACAAGGACCGTGTCAGAACCAATGTGGAAAGTATGGTTGGCAGGCAGGCTGTTGTCACAGGGGAAATAGACAACATCCAGGGCATCGGACAGGTGACGCTGAGCGGTCAGGAATGGAGTGCCAGAAGTACGGATGACCGTGTGAGGATTCCGGTAGGAAGTGTTGTGGATGTGGTTTCGGTCAGCGGCGTCAAGCTGATTGTCAAAGTAGATGAACAGATGCAGTGCCTGAAACAGGAAGGGGAAAAGGAGCCGGTTCCGGAACCGTTGAGTGTTTCCCAGATGGAAGAACTGGAAGAGAAGTGATGTTTTTGCAACGTAAATCTATAAAAGGTGCGTACTGTCACAATTACAGTACAGAAAGAGGTAAAAGATGGGTCCTTTGTTTTTTGTAGCGGTATTAATCGTTATCTTATTCCTGATTCTGGTGTCCTGTATCAAGATTGTTCCTCAGGCACAGGCATATGTTATTGAGCGCTTGGGCGCTTATCAGGGAACCTGGTCGGTTGGTTTTCATGTAAAGGTTCCTTTTATTGATAAGGTAGCCAGAAGAGTAAACCTGAAGGAGCAAGTGGCAGACTTCCCGCCTCAGCCCGTTATCACAAAGGATAACGTTACCATGAGAATCGATACCGTCGTGTTCTACCAGATTACAGATCCCAAGCTGTTTACTTACGGCGTTGAAAATCCCATGATGGCAATTGAAAATCTGACGGCAACCACCCTTCGTAACATTATCGGTGATCTGGAGCTGGATCAGACACTGACAAGCCGTGAGACAATCAATACCAAGATGCGTGCCGCTCTTGATATTGCGACAGACCCCTGGGGCATCAAGGTGAACCGCGTCGAGCTGAAGAATATTATTCCTCCTGCTGAAATTCAGAATGCCATGGAGAAACAGATGAAGGCAGAGCGTGAGAGACGTGAAGCCGTTACCCGTGCAGAAGGTGAGAAGAAGGCAAAGATTCTGGAGGCAGAAGGTGCAAAGGAATCTGCAATCCTTCGCGCAGAGGCTGATAAGCAGTCTGCTATTCTTCGTGCAGAAGCTGAGAAGGAAAAGATGATTCGTGAGGCAGAAGGTGAAGCTGAGGCTATCCTGAAGGTGCAGCAGGCAAATGCAGACGGTATCAGAATGCTGAAGGAAGCAGGCGCCGACGAGGCAGTACTGAAGATTAAGAGCCTGGAGGCATTTGAAAAGGTTGCAGACGGTCAGGCAAATACCATTCTCCTTCCTTCCGAACTGCAGGGCATTGCAAGCCTTGCTACCGCATGGAAAGAAGTGGGTAAGGATAAATAATATAATGAGTGCTGGTGTGTCAACATACCTGCATGATTGACGAACGAAAACCGGTTCCGATGGAGTATCAAACTCTGCGGAGCCGGTTTTGTCTTTCCGTTTTCGACATACATACGGGGGTTGAAAAACCGCACATGATAAGTTATATTATAGAAGATATGATAAACAGACGGAATTTGGGAAAGGCAGGACAGGGATATGGATTTAAAGGGACGTGATTTTTTAAAGCTTCTGGATTTTACGCCGGAGGAGATTATCTATTTGCTGGATGTGGCTGCGGATTTGAAGGATAAGAAGAAGCGTGGGATTCCCGTGGATACATTGCGCGGGAAAAATGTTGCGCTGATTTTTGAGAAGACAAGTACACGTACCAGATGCTCCTTTGAGGTAGCTGCCCATGATTTAGGCATGGGTACAACCTATCTGGATCCCACCGGCTCCCAGATTGGAAAGAAAGAAAGCATTGCAGATACCGCCCGTGTGCTTGCGAGCATGTACGACGGTATTGAGTACCGAGGCTATGGACAGGAGATTGTGGAGGAATTGGCGAAGTACTCCAAGGTTCCTGTATGGAACGGACTGACCAACGAATTCCATCCCACACAGATGCTGGCGGATCTTCTGACCATTCGTGAGCATTTCGGTTACCTGAAGGGAATCAAGATGACTTACATGGGAGATGCACGCTACAACATGGGAAATTCCCTGATGGTGGCATGCGCCAAGATGGGTATGCATTTTACCGCATGCACAACTGCGAAATATTTCCCGGCAGCAGAACTGGTGGCAGAGTGTGAGAAAATCGCAGCCCAGACAGGCGGCAGCATCACGCTGACAGAGGATGTGGATGCAGGCACAAAGGATAGGGACGTCATCTACACAGATGTGTGGGTATCCATGGGCGAGCCGGACGAGGTGTGGACGGAACGGATTCGGGAATTATCCCCCTATCAGGTGAACAAAAAGGTGATGGTAAATGCCGGAGAGAAGGCTGTATTCATGCACTGCCTGCCCGCATTCCATGATTTGAAGACAAAAATCGGCGCGGAGATGGGAAAACGGTTTGGCATTACGGAGATGGAAGTGACCGATGAGGTATTCGAATCCGCGCAGTCGGTTGTGTTTGACGAGGCAGAAAACCGCATGCATACCATTAAAGCGGTTATGTATGCGACAGTCTAGAGGCGAAAATGAAAGCAGAAATATTATCTCTCCTGCGGGAAAGCGGGACTTATGTCTCCGGGCAGGAGCTGTGTGAACGGTTTGGTGTATCCCGGACAGCGGTCTGGAAGGCAATCAATCAATTGAAAAAAGAAGGGTACTGTATTGAGGCGGTGCAGAATAAGGGGTATCTTCTGGTGCAGGAGGACGAGGTCTTCGGACAGAATGAGCTGGAGAGCCGGATGCAGACTAAATGGGCCGGTCATCCGGTCACCTTTTACAGCCAGATAAACTCTACCAATCTTCAGGCAAAGCTGGATGCGGAGAACGGAGCCGGGCAGGGAGCTCTGGTGGTGGCCGATATGCAGACCGCCGGCAGGGGCAGACGCGGCAGAAGCTGGTGTAGCCCGGCGGGAACCAACGTGTATTTTACGCTGCTCCTGAAGCCGGAATATGCTGCGGACAAGGCATCTGCGGTGACTCTTGTGATGGCTATGGCAGTGGTGGAAGGCATCCGGGAGACCTGCGGCGTGGAAGCGGGAATCAAGTGGCCCAACGATATTGTGATTGGCGGCAAAAAGGTCTGCGGTATGCTGACGGAAATGAGCGTGGAGCGCGATTATATTCACTACGTGGTGATTGGTGTGGGTGTGAATGTGGGGCTGCAGGAGTTTGTACCGGAGGTGGCTGCAACCGCCACTTCTCTCCAGCAGGAGTGCGGAAGAAGGGTACCCAGGGCGGCTCTGACAGCGAATATCATGAAGGCATTTGAAAAATATTATCAAACTTTTCTGGAAACACTGGACATGTCGGGACTGTTGGAGGACTATAACCGGCTTCTGGTAAACAGAGGAAAAGAAGTCCGTGTGCTCGACCCGAAGGGAGAATTTACGGGAATCTCCCGGGGAATCAACAGGTTGGGAGAACTGCTGGTGGAACGTTCGGACGGCAATGTGGAACCGGTCTATGCGGGAGAGGTTTCGGTGAGAGGAATTTATGGATACATCTAATCAGAAAACGGTGCTCTGCGGCGCGAATGCCTATGAGATGAAATATTACTTTAATGAACAGTTTAACGGGATTCCGGAATCCATCAAGGAGGAGCTGCACATTATCTGTGTGCTTTTTACGGAAGAGGTGGGCGGCGTGTTTACCATTGCCTTTGAGGAGGACGGCAGCATTGTCATGGAGACAAATGCCGATGATGACGACATCTACTATGATGAGGTCAGCAGCGGACTTCTGATTTCGGAAATCCGCAGAAACAGGCAGGAGCTGTTTGAATCCTTAAGCCTGTATTATAAGGTGTTTATTTTGAAGGAAGATGTTACCGTACTGCTGGAAGACGAGTAACAGATACAGTAACCGTGTTTGGAAAAGGGGACAGAAGATGCTTCTTGTAATTGATGTGGGAAATACCAATATGACGCTGGGTGTGTATCAGGGGGAGGAGCTTCTTGCGACTTTCCGTATGATGACAAAGACGCCCCGTACTTCGGATGAATACGGTGTGATGATTACGCAGCTTTTGAAAAACAAAGGCATTGAGGCCATGGAACTGGAAGGTTCCATTGTGGCAAGCGTTGTGCCGGATGTCATGCACTCTCTGACAGGTGCATTGATACGCTATACGGAAACCAGACCCATCATTGTGGGACCGGGAACCAAAACGGGTATCCGCGTTATTACGGAGGATCCCAGAGCCATCGGTGCAGATCGTATGGTGGATGCGGTAGCTGCTTATGAAAAGTATGGCGGACCGGTGCTTGTCCTGGATTTCGGTACGGCGACCACGTATGATCTGATAACGGAAGCGGGAGAGTTTGCGGCGGGTATAACCGCACCCGGTATTCGTATCAGTTCCGAGGCACTTTGGACGAAGGCGGCAAAGCTGCCGAATATTGAAATTAAAAAACCGAAGTCCATTCTGGCTCAGGAAACCATCAGCAGTATGCAGGCGGGACTGGTTTACGGCCAGATAGGACAGACCGAGTATATCATTCAGAAGGTGAAGGAAGAGAGCGGTATCCGGAATCTGAAGGTGGTGGCAACGGGCGGTCTCGGCAGGCTCATCGCGGATGAGACGGATGCAATTGATGTTTATGACAGTTCGCTGACGCTGGACGGACTGCGCATCATTTATGAAAAAAACGCAAAGAAAAGTTCCAGACGTTAGAGTAAGGCAGATGAAAGAGAGAGTAGAAACTCAGAAGGGAAAGAAACTCTAAATAGAACAGGAACAGAAGGAATCTATGAGTAAGTTGACAATCGGTAATGTGACTTTGGACAATCAGGTAATACTGGCTCCCATGGCAGGCGTGACAGACCTGCCATTTCGTTTGCTGTGCAGAGAAATGGGAGCAGGGCTGGTATGCATGGAGATGGTCAGCGCCAAGGCAATCTATTACAATAACAAAAATACGGAGGAGCTTCTGACGATACACCCGGGAGAGATGCCTGCTTCCCTGCAGCTTTTCGGCTCCGATCCGGAGATTGTGTCACAGATGGCGGCGCGTGTGGAGGAAAGACCTTTCGCCATTTTGGATTTCAATATGGGCTGTCCTGTACCGAAGGTGGTTAACAACGGAGAGGGTTCGGCTCTGATGAAAAATCCGAAACTGGCAGAACAGCTGTTGTCAGCGCTGGTGAAAGCGGTGAAAAAACCCGTCACGGTGAAAATCAGGAAGGGCTTTGACGAGGAGCATGTAAACGCTGTAGAGATTGCCAGAATCGCAGAAGCCTGCGGCGTGGCGGCGATTGCCGTTCACGGCAGAACCAGAGCGCAGTACTACAGCGGAAAGGCGGACTGGGATATCATCAGACAGGTGAAGGAAGCGGTGAAAATTCCGGTTATCGGTAACGGAGATGTGACGGGGCCGGAAGCGGCCAAAGCCATGCTGGAGCAGACGGGCTGTGACGGCATCATGATTGGCAGGGCGGCACAGGGAAATCCCTGGATTTTCAGAGAGATTACCGAATACCTGGAGAATGGAACGCTGCCGGATAAACCATCAAAGGAAGAAAAAAAGAGTGTGATTCTGCGCCACGCGGCGCTACAGAGAGAATACAAAGGAGAGTATACGGCAGTGCGGGAGATGCGCAAGCATCTGGCATGGTATACGGTGGGAATGCCCCACTCCGCCCGCTTCCGGGGACTGATTAATTCCATGGAAACCATGGAAGAACTGCTTGCGGGAGTGGAAGAAATCTTTGGATAAATAGCATAGCATCCGCCCCTTCGGCATATAGATAGGGTATGGATGCTATTATTATTTTCAGTAAAAAAAGAGAACTCAAAGAACCGGTAATTACTGTGGAAGCCGGAGAAGGCTACCGCCTGGTAAAGGTGGGAATCTGTGCCGGGGAGGATCACTGGTTCGGACAATCTCTGCCCGGACAACCGGTACCCGGGAAGTTTTTGATGGGACAGGCGATTACCGGGCAGTTGATTTCCGAACAGCAGCAGAGCAAATGGTTGGAGCCCGGTCAGATTCTGCCCGGAAGGCGGATTTTGAGTATGTTTTCACGACTGTTTTCCCGGCGCAAGGAGAAAAGGCAGAGACTTCTTGAGGAGTTGGAGCAAATCCGGCTGCAGAAGCAGTATGAGGTAGAAGTGAGCGCTCTGGAAGACAGTATGAAAAAGATGGTTCAGAGCATACTGGATAAAACGGAAATTCTGGATGACTGCACATGCATATACGCGGACAGTGTGAAATCCCTTTTGCTGAGAGACGGTTTATTATCCGAATTGTGGAAAAGGAACTGGGAAGTACGGGAATTCGCTGATTATCAGGAGTACAGATGGGCGAGCCTTCTGCTCCCTTTTGCCACGCAGACCCACTTTGTTATTCTGGGAAATGCTCCCTGTATTCCGGAGGTGACAGAAGCCTGTGCCCGCAGAATGAAAAGCCTGCGGTGGATTTTACCGGAAAAAGATTACGGGGAAGCGGTGGAAGATTTTGCGGATGATTTTTATGATGATTATGGGCTTGCGATTGAAGTGCAGACGGTTGCCGGGAGAAACGGCTTTCGTACACTTTGCCTTGAGGCAGTGAAACCAATCTGTATCCTGGACTTTACGGAGGAAGGAAAGCTTTTCTGGGGCGGGCTGGCATCGGGGAGCGTCTGGCTGGATTTCGCTTCCATGGAAGCGAAAGAAAAGAGACTGGAAAGACTGGCTCCAGGTATTCAATATGTGTCCCTGAAAAAACTCTGGAGAGGCTGAAAATAGTACACCATAAAAACGGTGATTTCCTTGACAGCAGTGGGAAAAGTGAGTATAATACCTAAGTTACAAGAATGGATTTTTGGCTTTTTCGATAAGCTTAAGAAATAAAGGACAGGAAGGATACGGGAAAATGCAGGAGAAGAAAAACATTTTAACCTATGAAGGACTCAGAAAGTATGAAGATGAGTTGCATGACTTGAAAGTTGTAAAGCGTCAGGAGGTTGCTCAGAAGATTAAGGAAGCGAGAGAACAGGGCGACCTTTCCGAGAACGCTGAGTATGACGCAGCGAAGGATGAACAGCGCGACATCGAGGCAAGAATCGAGGAACTGGAGAAGATTCTGAAAAATGCAGAAGTTGTTGTTGAAGATGAAGTTGACCTTGACAAAATCAATATCGGATGCCGTGTGAAACTGCTTGATATTGAGTACAGCGAGGAACTGGAATATAAAATCGTAGGCTCTACCGAGGCAAACAGCCTGAAGGGAAAGATTTCCAACGAAAGCCCTGTTGGAAAGGCATTAATCGGATGCAAGGTCGGTGATACCGTTGAAGTGGAAACAGCGGCGGGAACCTTTGCATACAAGGTACTTGAGATTCAGAGAAGCAACTATAACGAAGACTAAACATAGGAGATTAGAGAAGTGGCAGAAGCGCAGAATGTAAACGGACAGGAACAGGACATTAACCAGCTGCTGCAGGTGAGGAGAGAGAAGCTTGCAAATCTGCAGGCGGCAGGAAAAGACCCTTTCCAGATAACAAAATATAATCAGACACATCATACCAGTGACGCAATAGCACTCTACACTGAGCATGAAGCAAAACTTTTGGCCGGAAGAGTAACGCCCAATGTGGAAGGACTGGACGAGCAGCAGGCAAGAGAGGTCTTAAATCAGGACTACAATGAGAGAAGAGCAATCATGGATGCTGATCCCATTGAGGTTTCTGTCGCAGGCCGTATGATGTTCAAACGTGTCATGGGTAAGGCTTCCTTCTGCAACATTCGCGATTTGAAGGGCAACATTCAGGTGTATGTAGCCAGAGATGCTATCGGAGAGGAATCCTATGCAGATTTTAAGAAGTCTGACATCGGTGATATCTATGGGGTAAGGGGATATGTATTCCGTACAAAGACCGGTGAGATTTCCATTCATGCAGTAGAGATGACCATGCTCACCAAGAGCCTGCAGATTCTTCCTGAGAAATTCCATGGCCTGACCGATACCGATACCCGTTATCGCCAGAGATATGTAGACCTGATTATGAACAATGAGTCTAAGGAGACTTTTATCAAGAGATCTCAGATCATTAAAGAGATCCGTAATTTCTTGGACAGCCGTAACTTTATGGAAGTTGAGACCCCTATGCTGGTTTCCAATGCAGGTGGTGCTGCAGCAAGACCCTTTGAAACTCACTACAATGCACTTGATGAGGATGTAAAGCTTCGTATTTCCCTGGAACTCTATCTGAAGAGACTGATTGTCGGCGGTTTGGAGAGAGTATACGAAATTGGTCGTGTATTCCGCAATGAAGGAGTAGATACCAGGCACAATCCTGAATTCACCCTGATGGAGCTGTATCAGGCATATACCGATTACGAAGGTATGATGGAACTGACAGAGAGCATGTTCAAGTATCTGGCTGAGAAGGTATGCGGAACTTCCGTAATCACCTACAATGGAATCGAAATTGATTTTGGTAAGCCCTTTGAGCGTATTACCATGATAGATTGTATCAAGAAATATACCGGTATCGACTTTGACGCTGTAGAAGATGATACAGCAGCCAAGAAGCTTGCTGATGAGCATCACATTGAGTATGAGGCTCGTCACACAAAGGGCGATATCATCAACTTGTTCTTCGAGGAGTTCTGCGAGAAGAATCTGATTCAGCCTACTTTCGTAATGGATCATCCTCTTGCAATCTCTCCTTTGACCAAGAAGAAACCTTCCGATCCTTCTAAGGTAGAGCGTTTCGAGTTGTTCATCAACACCTGGGAAATGTGTAATGCATATTCCGAGCTGAACGATCCTATCGACCAGAGAGAGCGTTTTGCGGCACAGGATGCAGCCTTCGCAGCAGGCGACGAGGAAGCAAACCACACCGATGAAGACTTCCTGAATGCACTGGAAATCGGTATGCCTCCCACCGGCGGCATCGGATACGGCATTGACAGACTTGTAATGCTGCTGACAGACAGCCCTGCGATTAGGGATGTGCTGCTCTTCCCGACGATGAAGAGTTTGTCTTGATGGAGAAGGACGTAGCTTGACGTGGTAA
>CAMEDC010000033.1 GCA_945913255.1 uncultured Lachnospiraceae bacterium | reverse complement strand
GCAGGATATTACCCCAAGAATCAGGAAAATCAGAAATATCCGTGTAAATGAAGCAGGATATTACCCCAAGAATCAGGAAAATCAGAAATATCCGTGTAAATAAAGTAGGATGTTTCCCAGGAATCAGGAAAGCATAAAGTATCTGTTCACATCTCGATTCCGCGCGGTGCGTGTACGCACTATACTATATTGTACCTCTCTAAACACCCCGTGTCCCAACTTTATGTACGGCAATTGCTGTGTACAGGCAGAAATAAAGAGACTTTGGGCGAGCGAGCCGAGCGGGTGTCTTTCGCTTTGCGCTGCGCTACATGTTTATGTCGAGCGGTGCCATTCGCATTGCGCTTCGCTTCATGCTCATGTCGCGCTGTCGCGCTATGCATCCAGTCCGGAACACAGCCTTTGGAGAGCAAGCTCTCCAAAGGCTATATTCCGGACTGGATGCGCACCGCTCATAGAAACGCGCAAACTTCAATTTACAAAACAATAAAGGGACACTTTTTTGTGCCCCTTTTATCAAGAATTATTTGCCACAATCTTTGCCACAATCTTTTCCGCAATCCTCGCATCTGTCAAAGCCGGGATTGAAGGCATAGAAGTTCTTGGAATCCAGTTTTTCCTGTGTTAGGCGAAGTGCCTCGCCAAAACGCTGGAAGTGCACGATTTCACGTTCACGAAGGAACTTAATGGGTTCACAGACATCCGGTTCTTTAATCAGACGAAGAATATTGTCATATGTGGACCGAGCTTTCTGTTCTGCGGCGAGATCTTCATGCAGATCGGTGATAACATCTCCCTTGGATTGGAATTCACATGCATTAAATGGAATCCCCCCGGCTGCCTGAGGCCATATGCCGACAGTATGATCGGTGTAGTAGGGAGCAAAGCCGCTTTTCTCGATTTCTTCCATGGAAAGATTCCGTGTCAGCTGATGCACAATGGCAGCAACCATTTCCAGATGAGCAAGTTCTTCGGTTCCGATGTCTGTCAAAAGACCGGCAACTTCTCTATAGGGAGTGGCATATCGCTGGGAGAGATAACGCATGCTGGCGCCCATCTCACCGTCAGGACCGCCGTACTGGCTGATGATAACCTGAGCCAGCATTGCATTAGGTTCCTTGATATTTACGGGAAACTGTAATCTTTTTTCATAATTCCACATCTAAACACACGCTCCTTCCCAGGGAAGGGGAGCTGCGCCCCATCTCCATTCTTTGCTGCCTTCTGACATTTCCATGGTAAGCGGATAATACTTCATGGAAAATTCCCTTGTCATCTGCTGTTTGATACGGCTGTAATGGTTAAAATATTCCATGGCGTTGCGATCATATGGATGGGTATCCAGATAAAGCCCCAATTCTACAATAACAAAGCTGACAATGCCGATATCGTTCAAAAGTTGTTCCTTACTGCTCATTATACACATCTCCTTCCCGTAAAAGGTTTGTCTAGTTCAGGGAATATGGTGCCGATGCGGTAGGCTTTTTCCAGGTCGTCATACATCTTGTCAAATTTTTGCCAGGGGACATAAGCCATGGCAACGGGAAATTTGTCAATGTTGGTTTCGTACATATAATCCTGCATTTCGATTCCTTTCAAGTTTTTTGGCTTAGTACTATGATATGGTTCAAAGAAAAAAGTGTGAGAAAAACTCTTTAAAATCCCGCCGTTTCTTTGTTGACATGCAGCCCCAAATCTGCTATTATCAAATTCCCTCGCCTCTCACGGGGGGATAATTTCATAGCAGGTATCTATCGGCAAAATCCGATAGTCAGAATGCTGCGGAAGACCTTATTCAGAGCAGAAGAAGGCTGAAGTGCCATCGACAAACTTGAGTGCGCAGCATGAAAGGTGTGTTGACACCACCTACTTGGAAAGTAGATACAAAAATCTAAACTACCAGGAGGAAGCAGTATGATTACGATGGAGAACGTATGCAAATCGTACAGGATTGCAAAACGAAACGCGGGCTTTACCGAGGCCTGCAAGGCGCTCTTTCACAGGGAATATGAGGAGATTCATGCCCTGAGAAACGTCAGCTTTACCATAAACGATGGTGAGATGGTGGGCTATATCGGCCCCAACGGAGCAGGGAAAAGCTCCACAATCAAAATTCTAAGCGGAATATTGATACCAGACAGCGGCTATGTGACTGTGGACGGCAGAATTCTCTGGAATTCCGGTACGAAAGTGCCGTTGACGAAGCAGGAGAGATGCAGCCGTATTGAGCATGTGAGTCGGATTGGAGTTGTCTTTGGACAACGTTCACAGCTTTGGTGGGATGTTCCCGTCATAGATTCCTTTGAACTTTTAAAGGATATCTATTCCATTTCCGAACCCGTTTATCGGGAAAATCTCGAAGAATTAACTGAGTTACTGAATTTAGGAGAATTGTTGAGAACACCGACAAGACAATTATCCTTGGGGCAGCGTATGCGGTGTGAAATTGCAGCATCCCTGTTGCACAGCCCGAAAATTCTGTTCCTGGATGAGCCGACCATCGGCCTGGATGCGGTGTCAAAGCTTGCGGTGCGTGAGTTTGTAAAAAAACGCAATCAGGAGCATGGGACAACAGTAATTCTGACGACACATGATATGCAGGATATCGAGGCACTGGCAAGCCGCATTATTCTGATTGGAAAAGGACAGATACTTATGGATGGCGGGCTGGAAGATATTAAGCGCGGCGGCGAGAGCATGGATGAGACACTGGCGGAATTGTACCGTGCTTACGAGATATAGGGGGGATGTTGCATGAAAAAATATATCTCTTTTTTCAGACTGCGTCTTGTGACCGGCTTACAATATCGCACGGCAGCGCTGGCAGGCATGGCAACACAGTTTTTCTGGGGATTCATGGAAATCATGGTATTCCATGCCTTTTATGAAGCGGACCCTGCGGCATATCCCATGACCATGGAGGCGACGGCATCTTATGTATGGCTTCAACAGGCACTGCTTGCCTTTTTCGGAGCGTGGATGTTCGAGGGGGAAATCTTTGATATTATCAATAATGGGAATCTTGCCTATGAATTGTGCCGCCCAATCCATATTTATGATATGTGGTTTGCCAGAAGCATTGCCCTGAGATTATCCAGAGCTGCACTTCGGTGTATTCCCATTCTGACAGTGGCGGCCTTTTTACCGAAGGGGTATGGTCTTGAGCTGCCGGCATCAGCCCAGGCGTTTTTCTGGTTTATTGTCTCGCTGTCACTTGGACTATTGGTGATGATTTCGCTGAATATGCTGGTGTATGTCGCTTCTCTGTTTACCATATCGGGTGATGGACTGAAGATTCTGTTTTGTTCGGTAGTGGAAGTCCTGTCCGGCCAGATTATCCCGCTGCCTTTTTTCCCGGAGCATGTGCAGAGAATTCTGGAATTGAATCCGTTCGCGTCCACAGGGAATGTCCCTTTTCGTATTTACAGCGGAAATCTGTCCGGACAACAGATGTACAGGGCAATTCTTGTGCAGTTTATCTGGCTGATCGTACTGAATGTGGTTGGAAGAATGATTGGTGCAAGAGGAGAGAGAAGAGCCGTGGTACAAGGCGGTTAAAGGAAAGGGGTGCATGAAATGAAGAAAAAAACAAGCGGTTTGAAGCTGTATCTGCATTATCTGGCTGTTGTTGTCAAAAGTGCCATGCAGTATAAAGCCTCTTTTTTCATGATGGCATTTGGACAGTTCATGGTTTCGTTCAGCGTATTGATAGGGGTATATTACATGTTTCAGCGTTTTTCAAATGTAAAGGGATTTACCTACAGTGAGGTGCTTTTATGTTTTTCCATTATGCTTATGGAATTTACGCTGGCGGAAATCTGGGCAAGAGGTTTTGATACTTTTCCTTCCATGATACGCCAGGGAACCTTTGACAGAGTACTGCTTCGACCAAGAAGCGAAGTGCTGCAGGTGCTGGGTAGTAAATTTGAACTGGTTCGAATCGGGAAAGTCCTGCAAGCAATAGTGATGTTTGTGTATGGAATGACCCATGTGGAAGTTCATTGGACAGCAGCAAAGATACTGACAGTTGTCTTTATGCTGATTGGAGGAGTCGGGCTGTTTACGGGACTGTTCATGATTTATGCTGCGCTTAGCTTTTTTACGTTGGAGGGGCTGGAATTTATGAATATGTTTACAGACGGAGCACGGGAATACGGCAAGTATCCGTTTGGCGTCTATGGCAAAAGGATGCTTCAGATTACAACATTTGTGATTCCATACGCGTTAGTACAGTATTATCCCCTTCTGTATCTGCTTGACAGAACGGAGAATGACGGGTTTATTTTCCTGCCGTTGTTGGCACTTTGGTTTTTGATTCCGTCTTATGCACTGTGGCGCTATGGAGTACGGAAATATCAGTCGAGCGGTTCATGATGTAGGGGCGTAATAGACCTTAAACCTGCTCACAGTAGTTGATTTTTGGAGAAAATAATCTATAATTTAGAAAATTTAATAAAGAAGCGTCAGTATCGTTTCTCGAGATTATGATACTGACGCTTTTTATAATTATGACATGGCTATAAAACTAGTACATCATTCTGCAAATAGCTAGACCAAATAACTTGTCTGAATTTTCATCTACTGCATCAGAAAATCTAGACGTAGCCACCGCTACGCCGTCGATTTTCTTCTTTGCAGAATGAAAACTGATACTGCGTTATTGGTCTAGCTAATTTTTGAATGATGTACTAGTGCAACAGTTTTAAATTAACTACACCATATCACTTGCCTATTTTACTTGAGTTGTGAGGAATAGATAAAAAATGGAAACTGAATTTGTGAAATTAGTTTCTTGTATAAAAATAAATACAATGTTATAATTTAGGAAACTAAAACAAGAAAATCAGTTTCCTCTTGGGCTTGGCTGAGAAAATACAGGATGGAGGATTTACCATGGAAACAATAGAGCTTAATAAAGTGACGGAGCTGAAGACAACGATTCTGGAAGGAACATTGGCAGTATTCAATCAAAAAGGAATAAAATTCACCATGGACGATATCGCAAAGACATTAAATATCAGTAAAAAGACTATTTATACCGTATTTGATGACAAAGAAAGTCTGTTTACAGCAATGGTTGATTTTCTGTTTGATTCCATCAAGGAGAGCGAAGAAGAGGTACTGAGAGATGATAGTCTTAATACACTGGAAAAAATAAGAAAAATACTTGGAGTCATGCCGGAAGGGTACAAAAATATCGATTTCAGACAATTGTACTTACTGAGAGATAAGTATCCGCATATTTATGCTAAGGTGGAGGAACGGCTGGAGACCGGATGGGAGAACACAATCGAGCTCTTGGAGAAGGGAATGACTGAGGGAGTTGTCAGAAAGGTAAATATACCAATCATAAAGATGATGCTGGAAGCATCTTTGGAACAGTTTTTCCAGAGGGATATTCTGATCAGAAACGATATCAACTATCTGGAGGCACTGGATGAAGTGGTTGGTGTGATTGTGGATGGCATTGCAGTAAAAGACTGAAGGAGTGAGCGAAACAGATGAGCAGAATCTATCTGAATGAGGACTGGCGTTTTACGAAGGTGTTTACTGATGATTTGATTCAACCGGATTATTTGGATGCGGAACTGGAAGAAGTCCGACTGCCGCATACTGTGGCAGAGACACCGTTTTCCTATTTTGATGAAGCAGTATATCAGATGGTCAGCGGCTATCGAAGGAAGCTGTTTGTCCCGGAGAAATGGAATGGGAAAAAGCTGTTATTGACCTTTGAAGGAGTGGCGCATGAAAGTATTGTTTACTGTAACGGTAAAGCTATCGGTGAGCATCATTGCGGATATACTGCGTTTACCCTGGATATTTCAGATGCAGTAATTTATGGTCAGGAAAATATCATAACAGTCAGAGTGGACAGCAGGGAAACATTGAATGTACCGCCCTTCGGATACGTGATTGATTATATGACCTACGGCGGCATCTATCGAGATGTCTATCTGGAAGTAAAAGAGCAAAGTTATATCAGTGATGTGTTCCATTATTGTGAGATTGCGGATACCTGTATTTCAGCTGAAGGAAATACAGCAACGAGAGTAAAGCTTGTTACTTCCTGCGAAGTAAAGTCTTCCGGCAAGTGTGAGAACCTTCTGCTTAAGCTGTTCTTAAAAGAACTGAATGGTGAAGAGAAGGAACTGGGACAATTTACTGTGATAGAAAACAATTTAGGTTCAGGTAATGCAGAGTGTGTGGAACTGGAACAGGTAAAACTCTGGAGTGTGGAACATCCGGTTCTGTATACTTTGGTTTCCCGGTTGTATGAAGGTGAGAAGCTGCTGGATGAGAGGGAGGTTCCCTTTGGATTCCGGAAAGGTGAATTTAAAGCCGACGGATTCTATCTGAATAATAAAAAGACAAAGCTTCGTGGCTTAAACAGACACCAGTGCTATCCTTATGTTGGGTATGCAATGCCCCAATCCATGCAAGAGTTGGATGCGGTTATTTTGAAGGAAGAGCTGGGAGTCAATGCCGTTCGTACCTCGCACTATCCGCAAAGCCATTACTTTTTACAAAAGTGTAATGAGATCGGACTGCTTGTATTTACTGAAATACCGGGATGGCAGCATATCGGAGACTTGAAATGGAAGGAACAGGCAGTTCAGAATACGGAAGATATGGTCAAGCAGTACCGGAATCATCCGTCCATCATTCTTTGGGGCGTTCGAATCAATGAGTCTCAGGATGACGATAGGTTTTACAAGAAGACCAATGAAGCTGCACACAGACTTGATCCATCCAGACAGACAGGCGGTGTCAGGGCGCATAAGAAAAGCAGTCTTTTGGAGGATGTATATACCTACAATGATTTTTTACACGACGGTGTGGCACGCGGCTGCGAGCCAAAGAGAAAAGTTACCTCGGATATGAGAAAGGGTTATTTGGTCAGCGAGTACAATGGTCATATGTATCCAACCAAAGCCTTTGATACAGAGGAACATAGAAGAGAGCATGCAATCCGGCATGCTGTGGTTTTGAATGCTGTGGCAGGAGAATCTGATATTGCCGGAAGCTTCGGGTGGTGTATGTTTGATTATAACACCCATAAGGATTTCGGGAGCGGTGACCGTATCTGCTATCACGGAGTAATGGATATGTTCCGTAATCCGAAGGATGCAGCTTACATTTACGCCTGCCAGCAGGAAAAGGAAACAATCTTGAAAATCAGTTCCACAATGGATATTGGCGAGCATCCCGGCTGTAACAGAGGCATTATCTGGATTTATTCAAATGCGGACAGTGTGCGCATGTACAAGAACAATCGATTTATCAAGGAATATTTCCCGGGCGATTCTCCTTTCCGAAATTTAAAGCACGGTCCCGTCGCATTGGATGACTTTATAGGAAATGTCATTGAGGAAGAAGAGAATTTCAAACCTGCACAGGCAAAGAATATAAAGGAGGCTCTGAATGCCACAGCTCTATACGGTCTGGGAAACCTTCCCAAGCGGGTGTACCTGACAGCACTGAAGCTTATGATCTTTTATCGTATGAAGCCGGCTGAGGCCGTTAAATTGTATAATAAGTATATTGGTGACTGGGGCGGTGCTTCAACTGTCTATCGCTTTGAAGCCATCAAAGACGGGAAAGTGGTGAAGAAAATAGTAAAGGAACCTGCGAAGAAGATAAGCATTCAGTGCTCGGCGGATCATACGGAACTGACAGAGAAATGTTCCTATGATGTGGCGCTTGTGAGAATCAAAGCTGTAGACCAGAACGGGAATGTGCTGCCCTTCTTTAATGAGCCTGTTCAGTTGGAGACTGAGGGTGATATTGCATTGATAGGACCACAATGCATCTCCTTAAAGGGAGGTATGGGAGGAACCTATGTGAAAAGTATTGGAACGTCGGGAGCGGGACGGCTTATCATTCGCAATGGACAAACGCAGAGCTGCGAACTGATATTTACTGTATCATCTGCATCTGTAAAGCAGTAAGAATTTATGATGAGAAAGGAATCGTGTAAAATGGAAAAGTCAACAGTGATTTTCGGGAATGAGATGAAGAAAGCTGTATGCAAAAAGGCTGTAAGAACAAAAGAAAAGTTTGCAAAAAAATTCGGAGACGATTCGGGAATCAGTTATCCGGTCACAGTGGTTGAGAATCCTACTATCGGTGGAATTTTGGGTGTACAGGAAATCCGACTGGGAGATGGAAAAAAAGCAGAGAAGGCTGATGCGGAAAAGGTTCCGGAAGGATTTGACACGGAAAAGGGCATTATTGTCGGAAATATCCGGATGGGATTTGGTCATTACCGCATTTCCATGGCAATTGCATCAGCGGCACATGCATTGGGCTATCAGCCTTATTGGATGGATTTGAATTCTTATCCGCAGACGACCTGTACCAAGGTAATCAGCGCGCAAAACGATTTGTATTCCCTTGGCTCCAGGATTTCCCAGAAAAGCAGACTGTTTAACAGATTTGTCTGGGAACCTATGAATTACGAAGGATTCCGGAAGCTTTCCTATAATGCTTGCGACCAGAAAAATGCAGAACTGATGGCTCCGGTCTTTCGTAATATCCCAAAGAGCATTCCCGTTGTGGCAACTCATGTATGGCCGGCACAGGCGGCAATTCATGCTGGGATGAAGGATGTGGTGAATGCAGTGCCGGATAACTGGCCTATGGCGCTGCATTTGGCAGAAGGTGCACTCCACACGGTTCAGACCCGGTATGCATACCAGGGATATCGCATTTTAAACGGCATGCAGGGGAACAATGTGCTGAAACCGATGCCCGAGGATGCACTCATCTATACGGGTCACTATATTGACCATGAAATTGTAAGCAATATTGAGAAAGACTGTGAAGCGAGAAAAGCGCGAAAGAAAAACGGAGAGCCCATGAGATTTCTTTTGACAATAGGAGGTGCAGGAGCACAGAGAGAAATTTTTGCTGAGATTATCCGGGAACTTCTGCCACTGATTCGTGAGAGGAAGGCTGCTTTATACGTGAATGTGGGAGATTACCGCAATGTCTGGACAGAACTTTGTGCGCAGCTCCCGGAGATGAAGGAGTATGCAACGGAGCATTTTAATAACTGGGAAGAGACAAGGAAATTTGCTGAAAATTCACTGGAGGGAAAAACAGAAGGAATTCATGGTTTCTGGCATGAGAATATTTTTGAGGCGGTTTACTGTACCAATCTTCTGATGAGAAGCTGTGATGTACTGGTTACAAAACCCAGTGAACTGGCATTTTATCCGGTTCCCAAGCTGTTTATCAGGAGAGTCGGAGGGCATGAACAGTGGGGAGCCATCCACTCGGCGGAAATCGGTGACGGTACATTGGAATGCAGAGATATTCCTCATACACTGCAAATGCTGAAGCTTTTTACGGAGGAGACAAAATACTTCTGCGACATGTGCGATAACATCGTGCGGAACAAAGAGGTAGGAATATATAACGGAGCCTATGAAGTCGTTAAGGCGGCATTTGCAAATAAAAAGTGAATCAAGAGAGGAATAAAAAGTATCTGAGAAAATAACTCAGACAGATTAAGAATCATGATGGAGGTTTATTCAAATGAAGTTGACAGGTAAGGAAAAGGTTTCCTACGGATTGGGAGCGGTAGGAAAGGACATGGTTTATATGCTCTCTGCGAGTTATATTTTGTATTATTATCAGGATATTCTGGGTGTTCAGGCATATATAATGGGAATTATCCTTTTGGCTGCAAGAGTGTTTGATGCATTTAACGATCCGATAATGGGTGTCCTGGTGGCGAAAACAAGAACCAGGTGGGGAAAATTCCGCCCCTGGCTTCTGGTGGGTACCATATTGAATGCTGTTATACTCTACTTTATGTTTGCGGCTCCGCCAGCTTTGGATGGCGCCGGTATGGTGGCTTATGCTGCGGTTTTTTATGTGCTCTGGGGCGTGACCTATACCATGATGGATATTCCTTATTGGTCCATGATTCCTGCTTTTACGGAGGGAGGGAAAGAAAGAGAAGGTCTTTCCACTCTGGCACGTTCCTGTGCAGGAGTGGGTTCTGCGCTGATTACGATTCTTACCATGAAATGTGTGCCGGCAATGGGGAAAATCGGTCAGGTGGCAGAAACATCGGCAAAGGAAGTGGAAAGACTTGGCTTCCAGCGGTTTGCTTTGGTTATCGCTGCTTTATTTGTGGTCTTTATTACCATTTGCTGTTGGAATATCAAAGAAAAATCAACTGTCAATGTAGAAGCTCCTTCCGTGGGACAGATGTTTAAAACGTTACTTCAGAACGACCAGGCGATGACCGTAGTAATTACAATTGTATTGGTAAATTGCGCTATTTACATTACATCCAATCTGGTGATTTACTTCTTTAAATATGATTTCGGCGGTACTGACTGGAATAACAGTTATGTGCTGTTTAATACCTTTGGCGGTGCAATTCAAATCTTATCTATGATGATACTGTATCCATTGGTGAGAAAGGTATTCAGTACCACGAAGGTTTTCTTCCTGAGCTTTATCAGTGCAATCGCTGGATATCTGACTTTGCTATTGCTTGCTTTCGTCAATATGTCCAGTGTATTTTTGCTCTTTATCCCCGGATTCTTCATTTTCGCGGCACATGGGCTTTTAACGGTGCTGACAACCGTTTTTCTGGCCAACACGGTGGATTACGGAGAACTCAAAAACAAGAGAAGGGATGAAAGTGTGATTTTTTCCATGCAGACCTTTGTAGTGAAGCTTGCTTCCGGTGTGGCAGCGTTAATCGCGTCCATCTGTCTCTCTGTCTTCAAACTGAGTGATGATACGGAGGCGGCTGTCACGAATGTTGCAGGCAGCAGTGTGGTGGGATTGCGTATGACCATGACGGTGATTCCGATTGTAGGACTTATCGTTGCTGCATTTTATTTCAGAAAGAAATTCCTTTTGACAGATGAAAAGGTGGAAGAAATCGCAGCGCAGCTGAAGGAAAACAAAAAGGGTAAAGTATAAAGAGGGATTTCATTCCGGCTTATCTGGAAAGGGGTATAGATATGATTGCAGAAAACAACGGTGTTTTTTCATTGGAAACAGAGCATACTTCCTATTTATTCGGAATTATGGAAACGGGGCATCCGGAGCACTATTATTACGGGAGAAAAATCCATTTCAGAGATGCTGAAAGCTTAAAGGAAAAATATGCCTTTATCACCGGGAATACTGTCTGGTATGATGATGCACATAAAAATCTAACTTTGGAAAATGTATGTCTTGAGATGTCCTCCTATGGAAAGGGGGATATCCGTGAACCTTTTGTGGAAGTGGTGCGGGAAGACGGCAGTTTCACTTCGGATTTTCTCTATCAGTCCCATAAGATTTCGGAGGAGAAGGCAGCTTTTCGAATGCTGCCGGGATCCTATTGTGAGGATGGACGAGTGGAGCATCTTTGTGTGTCTTTACGTGATGCTGAAGATGGTCTTGTGCTGGAACTTCATTATTACGTGTATCCGGAATGTGATGTAATCACGCGCAGCGCAAGACTTGTGAATGAGAGCGGAAAGGATGTGACTGTAAAGAGGCTCATGAGCCTGCAACTGGATTTCCCTTCGTCGGATTTTGTGTTTACCAGCTTTAACGGAGGCTGGGCACGGGAGATGAAACGGACAGACATACGCCTTCAGACAGGAAAACATGTGAATGCTTCCTATGCGGGAACTTCTTCCAGTCGTGCCAATCCCTTTGTGATGCTTTCCGGGGAGCATACGACTGAGGATTCAGGGGAATGTTACGGCTTGAACCTGATTTACAGCGGGAATCATTACGAGGCAGCGGAGGTCGCATCCTTTGGAAAGACACGGATTGTGACCGGTATCAATCCACAGTCCTTTTCCTGGAAATTAAAAGACGGAGAGGATTTTGAGACCCCGGAAGCTGTTATGACCTTTTCGGACAAGGGCTTCAATGGCATGAGCAGGAACATGCATCATTTTGTCAGGGAGCATATTGTGAGAGGAGAATGGAAGAGGAAGGAACGTCCTGTTCTACTGAACAGTTGGGAAGCGGCATACTTTGATATTGATGAAAAAAAGCTTCTGCGATTGGCAAAAGCAGGAAAAGAAGCTGGAATCGAGTTGTTTGTGATGGATGACGGCTGGTTCGGAGAACGCACTGATGACAGTAAGGCGTTGGGCGACTGGACTGTTAACCCTAAAAAACTACCGGGTGGACTCAAAGGACTTTGCGATAAAATAAAAGAACAGGGACTTGACTTTGGTATCTGGGTGGAACCGGAAATGGTGAATGTGAACAGCAGGCTATATGAATCCCATCCCGAGTGGGCTATGGACATCCCGGGGAGAAAACATTCCGAAGGACGCAGCCAGAGGATTCTTGACCTATGCAACCCTGAAGTACAGGATTATATTATCGAAGAAATGACGAAAGTGTTTTCCTCTGCAGATATCTCTTATGTGAAGTGGGATATGAACCGTATTTTCTCGGATGTTTATTCAAGAACCCTGGAGCCGGAAAGACAGGGGGAAGTGTTGCATCGCTATGTCTGCGGACTCTATCGCTGTATGGAGGAACTGACAAAACGGTTCCCTCATATTTTATTTGAAGGTTGCAGCGCAGGCGGAAATCGGTTTGATCTTGGCATATTATGCTATTTCCCGCAAATTTGGGCCAGCGATAACACGGATGCACTTTGCCGTGCGGAAATTCAGAACGGTTACAGCTATGGCTACCCCATGCCAACGGTTACGGCACATGTATCTGCCTGTCCGAACCATCAGACTTTAAGGGTAACACCACTGGAGACCAGGTTTCATGTGGCTGCATTCGGTATCTGCGGCTATGAGTGCAATTTCTGCGATATGAAGAAAGAAGACTTTGCAGCGGTCAAGGCACAGATTGCGCTATACAAGCAGTGGAGAAAGGTACTGCAGTTCGGTGATTTTTACAGAGGACGGAGCTTTACGGGTAGCAAAGTCGGGACGTCTACGGTAATCGGAACAGACGCCGGGAATACCATGGAATGGATCTGTGTGTCGCCGGACGGTAAGCAGGCAGTCGGTATGCTGTTCCAGGAACTGGTGGTTCCGAACAATCCATATGCCTGCTACAAGGCAAAGGGACTTGCGGAAGATGTGGTTTATCATTTTTACAACAGGAGTTTAAAGTACGATTTATTGGACTTTGGCGATTTGGTAAACACGGTTTCGCCTGTTCATATCAGGCAGGATTCCCTGACCCACCATATTGTGGCCAAATTCGTGAAAATGGAGGGGGAAACGGAAGATTGTCTGGTGTATGGAGATGAACTAATGTATCATGGGGTCAAGCTCAAACAGGCCTTTGCGGCCACCGGCTACAATGACCAGGTGAGATTTTATCAGGATTTTGGGTCCAGAATGTATTTTATGGAGGCTGTTGAATCTGATTGACAGACCATCTTCCATGGAATAAAATGTAAATCGTTGTAGAAAAAAGAAGAAAGTGGGAGAGGTGAGATGTATTGTAGTAATTGCGGAAAAGAATTGCCGGATACAGCACAATTCTGTACAAACTGTGGAGAACGTATTCAGGTGAATGAGAAACCTGTTGAGAACATGACACCTGAGGTAACAAATAGTGTCCCGATGACTGAGGAAGTGCAGGCTCCTGTAACGGAAGAAAAAAATCAGAGTTCACCGGACAATGGACAGAAAAAAACAAAGAAAAAGAAGAGTAAAAAGGGACTTGTGATTGCTCTTGTGATTGTGTTCGTCGTTATGATTGCTGCTGTAGCGGGTGTTGCTTTTTATATGAGCCCGGGACAGAAGTATAAGAGAACCATGAAAAAGGGTGATGATTTCATGAGTGAACAGGCATACTCAGATGCGGTGATTTGTTATGAGAATGCTCTGGATATTCAGAAGTCAAGAGAAGCTGAGAAGGCATTGGTGAAGGCATATATAAAATATGCGGAGAAATTTGTAAAACAGTCAAATTACACCGAAGCAATAGATACTTTTCTGGAGGCGCTTGATAGGGATGAAGACAATGATGATGCCCTGGAAGGGTTGCTTGGCGCTTATATCGATTTTGGTAATCAGAAGCTGAGCAGTAAAGCCTACGAGGAAGCAGAAGAACAGTTTGAAAATGCGCTCGCTCTGCAAAAGGATAACGAAGAAGCCCTTGCGGGAAAGATTAATTGTTATGTTGGTTTCGGAGACGTCGCAGCTGACAGCGGTGATTATGATAAGGCGCTTGAGTATTA
This sequence comes from uncultured Lachnospiraceae bacterium, assembly GCA_945913255.1. Lineage (GTDB taxonomy): Bacteria > Bacillota > Clostridia > Lachnospirales > Lachnospiraceae > Acetatifactor. The sequence continues at coordinate 21,277 of CAMEDC010000033.1, read as the reverse complement.
TGACAAAATACTCGACTGGGAGGAGGATAATCCATCTGCTTATTGTGGAAAAGCACATGTGACAGCTCTTCAAGGTGACTTGTATCGCGCAATGGAGTTGCTTGAGGAAGGCCTTGAATGTAATGAAAATAACAGTAAGTTGCTTGAGGAGCGAGAATACCTGATTGAAAATGTCATTGTGACGGCTAGGGATATGGTATGGAATGATGGAAGCTACAGTCGTGAGGAATACAATGAAGAAGGCAATTGTATAAGGAGTACAAGCTATAACAGACGAGGCATTTTAACCTATGAGACAACTTATGATGAAAATGGGAATACCCAGTGGACAAAAGGTTATGATGAACGAGGAAATATAGAATATGAAACAAGGTTTGAGTATGACAGCAATGGAAATCTCCTCAAATACATATATAATAGTATTGCCTATCCGGAGAATTCTAATCGGGAAGAATATGAATACGATGGAAACGGCAATATAATAAAGCAGAGAAGTTACAGCTCCAGTGATCAGTTGCTCAATATCACAATTTATGAGTATGATGAAAACAAGCAGAATACTCTGTATGCATATTATTACTATTCCTTTAGAAGCCTTGAAGATGAAAAGCCATATTATTCCGGATGGGAATCGAATGAATATACATATGATAATCATGGGAATGTGGAAACCAGAGTATATGTCTCCGGTTATGAAAATGATGACGGAATCCAGGATGAAAGCACTTACTACGAGTCCTATGAAAGAGAGTATGATGGTAACGGTAATGTAACGTCATGCATTCGTTCAGATGGCTATGGCGGAACTGAAAACACAATCAGTACATACGATTCACAGGGAAATGTGTTAACCAGTGAGTACTATTATGTTAATGAGTATGATGAGATTTCCTATAAATATGTAACTCGAAATGAGTATTATGCTGATGGAACAATTTCATGGTACTGGAATGGTGAGTACAACGGTGAGGATGAACTGATTGCGGAAACAGAAATCAGCTACAATGAGGCAGGAAATACAACCAATTATCGATATGAATCTTATTATGATTACGAAGCGAATTATACTTACTATACGTATGAATATGACGAACATGATAATAAAATAAGTGAAATCTATGACAGTAGCTATGACTATACTGTTAATGAATATGAGAATTCCTACGATGCATTTGGAAATTTGACAAATGTTTATGAAAAAAAGAACGGAACCTCATATGGTTACAGATATGAATATCAACTAAAAAAATAAGTGTCCGGTGAGAATAGAGGGATGCGATAAGCAACCCTCTATTTGTATGCAATGGCATAACAATGAATTCAAAAAGATGATTCGATACAAATCTGATACATCTTTGATTCATATTGAAGATGAAATCGTATGGGGAGGGGGAAGAAGGATGATAAAGATTCTGATTGCTGAGGATGAAGAACCGATTGCAAATCTTATCAGAATGAATTTGAGAAGAGCCGGATATGAGTGTGTGTGGGCACCGGACGGAGAGCAGGCTGCGGATTTGATGGAAAAGGAGCATTTTGACCTTGTTCTGCTCGACATCATGCTGCCGGGCATTGACGGATATGAACTGATGGATTATGCAAGGACACTGGAACTACCCGTGATTTTCCTTACTGCGCTGGGAAGTACGGAAAATAAGGTAAAGGGTCTGAAAATGGGAGCGGACGATTATCTGCCGAAACCCTTTGAAATCGTAGAACTGCTTGCTAGAGTGGAAGCAGTTCTTCGACGTTATCGCAAGACGGAAGCTACAATGCAGGTATTTGATGTAGTGATTGATACCGCTTCCAGGTCGGTTACCAGAAACGGAGAGCAGATTCCTCTTACCATGAAGGAATTTGATCTTCTGCTTCTGCTTGCCAGAAACAGGAACATTGCATTATATCGGGAAACCATATATGAGAATGTCTGGGGCGGAGAATATATGGGGCAGTCCAGAACAGTGGATTTACATATCCAGCGCTTAAAGAAGAAACTGAACTGGGACAATGAGATTTCGGCAGTTTATAAGGTTGGATATCGGCTGGAAGGCGAGAAAGATTGAAAAAAAGGATATCGAGCTATGAAATTTGCGGATAAAATGTTCCTGGCCGTCACAGCATTGCTTACCTTGATTTTTACGGCATTTGGCATCTGGATGCTGTCTTCTGATTTTTCACAGCTTCTTGAAAAAGAAATCGAACAGGGAAACAGTGAGAGCAGAATGTTCCGGTTCCTTTTCGAAATGGGGTATCAGTCTGCTGAGGAGTATGGGGAAGAGTATGCTGTCAGCAGGACCTTGGAGAGCATTACGGAGAGTGTGGAGAGGGATGGAAGCAGGCTTTTTGTAATGAGGGAGGACGGTTCCTTTGCAGCGGGAGAAGGGTACCTGAAAAGTAAGGAATTTGAAGAAGAAATCACGCATTTTATTGATTCTCTGAAAAAGGCATCTGTGCAGGAGGGAAATACCTACGGGTATTGTATCAGACGGTTTGGGGAGGAATACTTTATGTTTACAGCCTCCATACCTGAAAGCGTAAATACGACACTGTATCTTGGCATGTGCAGGGAACTGACGTCCATCTATTCAGGACGTCGTGAGTTGGTGAACCGATACCGTGCGGCACTTTTGGTTCTGCTTGTTCTTGGAGGAGTATGCATCTATGTATTGTCCAGATTTATGACCAGACCAATTCGGGATTTGGACAGAGTGGCAAAAAGGATAGCCGGAGGGCAATCAGAGCTTCGTTCCTCGAATCGAAGTGCAGATGAAATCGGAGAACTGGCGAGAAGCTTTAACCGTATGGCTGACAGATTGGTGGAACAGGCAGAAGCAAAGGCGTTGGAGGCAAAACAGAAGGAAGACTTTACCGCTGCCTTTGCCCACGAATTGAAAACACCGCTCACATCCATCATCGGGTATGCAGATATGCTGAATACCATGAAGATGACGGAAGAAGAACGTGCGGAAGCTTCTTTTTACATTTACAGTCAGGGAAAACGTCTGGAAAGTCTTTCCCATAAGCTTCTGGAACTGGTCAGCATGGATAAGAGTCCGATGGAAAGAAAACCGATACAAACGAAACTTCTGGAGGAAAATATCAAAGCGACTGTGCGCCCTATCTGGCAACAGAAGGGAATCAACGGAAAAGTGGAGATGGATAAGGGAATTATTTATGGGGATGCGGAACTGCTTCTGTCACTTTTTTATAATCTGTTGGACAATGCTGCAAAAGCCATGGACAAGGGAGATCAGGGGTTTATTCTGCTAAAGGGAAGCAGGCTTCCGGAGGGCGGTTATGAGGTGAAAGTAGTAGATAACGGCAGAGGAATTCCGAAGGAGGAAATCAGTCGGATTACGGAGGCTTTTTACATGGTTGACAAGTCCCGTTCCCGAAAGGAAGGAGGAGCCGGAATCGGTATGGCACTGTGCCATAAGATTATCCGGTTGCATGGCGGAACGTTGCAGATTGACAGCAGGCTGGGGGAAGGGACTGTTATGAAGGTAACGTTTTCCGGGGAGGAGACCATGCAGAAAAATAGCAGGAAAAAGAACGGCAACAGGAAAAGTCCGGCAACAAGAATAAGTCAGGCAACAGGAAAAGTCTGGCAATAAGAAAAAGTTGGAATGAAGTTTGGATGAGTTAGGAATGCGGAACAAGGAAGAAAGCCTGACAGGGAAATGGAAAAGGAAGGACATGCAAAGAAGTATGCCGAATATGAGTGGAGAGAAGAAGGAAAACAGATATAGCAATATCGGAATTTATGCGGTAGGTGCGATTGCACTTGCTGTCCTGATTCTTACGGCTTTCTTTGCCCCTTCTCTGGTATTCGGTTTGCAGGACAAGCTGCGTTGTCAGGAAGAAAAGTTCGAGATACAAGAGACTCAGGACATTACGCTCCTCAGTACCTCATATGAGCAGTCCCTGTACAAGCGTTTTTTAAGATTTGCAGAGGATAAACAGTCAGGGGCGCAGATGTACGTCACAGCTCGTGAATTGACGCCAAATCAGGAGCTGGAGAATTTCCTGCAATCCGAGAAGGGATTATTTCAGGAGGGAATTCTGCTCTTGGCTGATATTGGTGTACTGCCCTATGAACTTTTTGAAGAAAAGCAGTATCAGACAACGGACTGGAAACAGTATGTGATTTATAATGAGAACTACGACTTGGGTGTGAATTTTATTATCTGGTATATTCAGCTGGAAACTTCGAATGGATTTGTTTATCGAATGCTTATGGATGCCCAGACAGGTTCCCTTTACGGAATGCAATTCGACAATTCTGCATGGCTTGAAAAGCAGGAGAAGAAAAAGGAGATAGACTCAGTAAAGCTAAGTGATATCATGGGAATCTCCCTGATTTCGGAATTGGATCGGATGGATGCGTGGACGGGGCTTGCCTATTATTACGGTGGCTATCAGGAGAATGATACCTTCCTGAAAGAAATGGAGGAGTATTATGAGAATATAGCAGTTGACGGATATATAGAGGAACCCAATAAAGGTGAAACAGTCATATCCTGGTCGGATGAATATGTGAGCAAACGAGTGACAGATGATGAAATCTGGTATAATTTTTCTTTCCCCTATGAGGAGTACAAGCTGGACTTCCGAATCAGGCAGGACAGTGCTGTATTTGTTGTGGAAAAAGCGTATTCTGCAGTTGTAGATATAACGATGGGATTTCCGGATATATATGAACTGATCCCTGAGTTTAAGGAATAAATTTACGATTTCTAATCTTGAAGAAAGGAATGCAAGAACTGAGAGTTGAATTTTACAAATTGAATAAGTGGACAGGTTCTGAATTCCGAAAAGGAATAAAGAGTCAGGCTTTGGATTCCCGAAATGAAATAAGGAGACAGGTTCTAAATTTCGAAAAGGAATAAACGGAAGATTTTAGATTTTGAGAAAAGAATGAATGGAGCCGATACCCAAATAGAGGGAATAGAAAAGCATCTGTATCTATATATTTTAGAAATGGTACAGAGGTTATTTTGCATGTTACTGGAAAAAATTGATACCCTTGTCTGGGGACCGTGGCTGCTCATTTTATTATTAGGGACTGGAATTTATCTCATGATACTTTTGAAATTTCTGCCTCTGAAAAGACTGGGAGCAGCTCTGGCTCTTGCCTTCGGCGGCGAGGGGAAGAGAAAAAGTGGCGGACAAGGGAAGAGAAAAAGGGACGGCGGGGGACAGGTATCTTCTTTTGCTTCACTAACAACGGAACTGGCAGCTACGATAGGAACCGGAAACATTGTCGGCGTTGTGACTGCGATGATGCTGGGAGGACCTGGAGCGCTGTTCTGGATGGTATTGACAAGTCTGTTTGGTATGGCGGTCAAGCTTGTGGAAAGCTCTCTTGCTGTGAAATATCGCGGACATAACGAAAAGGGGGAAAAGGCAGGGGGACCTATGTACACCTGTGTCAACGGGTTGCAGAACAAAAAGCTGGGAAAGGTGCTTGGATTATTGTTTGCAATGTTTGCGGTGATGGCATCCTTTGGAATGGGGAATATGACACAGTCGAACGCAATTGCGGATGCACTTCGTGTATCCTTTGGGACGGATAAAGCCAGTACCGGACTTTTTGTATCCATATTGACGATACTGGTAGTATTGGGTGGTATTGGAAGCATTGCGAAGGTGACACAGGTTCTGGTTCCTTTTATGGGAGGCTTTTATCTCCTGGGGACAATTGCCGTAATACTGACACATTGGAGAAATGTACCGGGGGCGTTTATCGGTATTTTGCTGGCAGCCTTTTGCCCCCAGGCTGTGTCGGGAGGAATTCTTGGAACGATTACTGTCAATGCGTTTACTTCGCTACGATGGGGTGTTTCAAGAGGGATTTTTTCCAACGAGGCTGGTCTGGGAGCCGCCGGTATCACAGCGGCCGCGGCGGACACGGAAGATTATGTGAGACAGGGGTATATCAGCATGACAGGTGTTTTTCTGGATACGGTTGTAATGTGTTCTCTGACGGGGCTGGCACTTGCCGTATCCGGCGTGCTGGGTGGAACTTCCGGAATCTTGAGTGAGAACACTGGAGTGGTGAGTGAGGTTTCCGGGGTTCTGCTTGAAACTTCCGGTGTAGAAATGGAAAACGGAACGGAATTGATACTTGCGGTATTTCGAACTACTTTTGGAAAACGTGCAGATGGATTTATCAGCATCAGCATTGCATTGTTTGCCTTTGCAACCATTGTGGGTTGGGCATATCAGGGAGAGCGGGCTTTCGAATTTTTGATGGGTGGCAGAACAAAATTTAATATCTGGTATCGCTTTGCATATGGACTGATTGCATTTCTGGGATGCATTTTGTCATTGGATACCGTGTGGACACTGTCGGATATCTGCAATGGATTAATGGCTGTCCCAAATCTGATCTGCGTCCTGCTTTTGTCCAGGGGAATCTGTAAGGAAATAAGAGAGTGGAAGGAATAAGGTGGAAGGAATAAGGTGGAAGGAATAAGGTGGAAGGAATAAAGTGGAAGGAAATCTTCTATGGACATAAGTTTTGTGAAACAATCAGGAAAACTCTACCCATAAAGACAGTACTGTACCAGCCAGGGTAGAAGAAATGCTGAAGCAACCTAGAAATCTCTACCCTTTAAGGCAGTTATACATCAGCCAAGGTAGAAGAATTACTGAAGCAACTTGGATATCTCTACCCTTAAGGATAGTTATATACCAGCCAGGGCGGAAATTTTGATAAAGTGAGGGTACAAAAAATCAGAAATAATTACGATACCATTTGAATATTATGAATGAATTTGGAAAATGGAATGGAACGATGGATTATGCTGAAAAATGGAATGCGAAACGATGGTTTACGCTGCAGAATGGAACGGTGAAGCGGTGGATTCTCTAAAAAGGAATTGTGAGAGCTACCGGAATATGATAATATAGATTTTGTAAGCAAAAACAAAGTAAATCGCCGAAAAGTGCGTTTTTAGGAACATGCAATAAGCGGCTTATGAGCCCGAATTAAAAGAATTTGTAAGAATAATGAATCAGGTTTGTGGGAGGAACAGCCATGTCAAAAACCATTGATAACTTTTTAAAATATGCAAAGATTGATACCCAGTCAGATGAAACAACGGGAACTACACCGAGTACGGAAAAGCAGCATGCTCTGGCAAAGCTTCTGGTTCAGCAATTGGAGGAGATGGGAGCACAGGAAATAACCTACGATAAGGAGCACTGTTATGTGTATGCATCTGTTCCTGCTTCTCAGGGATGTGAGGAGGCTGCAGTTCTGGGCTTTATTGCTCATATGGACACCTCTCCGGCAGTGACGGACACAAATGTGAAACCTCGGATTGTAGAGAACTATGACGGAAAAGATATTGTTCTGAACGAAGCAGAAAATATCGTACTGCGCGTTGAAGACTTTCCGGAGATTGCAGAACTTACCGGTCAGGATTTGATTGTCACGGACGGGACAACCCTGCTTGGAGCGGATGACAAAGCAGGTGTTGCGGAGATTATGGCTGCTGTCGAATATCTTTTGACGCATCCCGAGAAAAAACACGGTAAAATCAGAATCGGATTTACTCCTGATGAGGAAATCGGAGAGGGAGCGGATCATTTTGATGTGAATCTGTTTGGCGCGGATTTTGCTTACACTGTAGACGGCGGAGCATTGGGAGAACTGGAAGATGAGACCTTTAATGCCGCCGGAGCAAGGCTGCATGTGCATGGTAGAAGCGTTCATCCCGGCAGTGCAAAAGGAAAGATGATTAATTCGATATTAGTGGCACAGGAGTTCCAGAACCTGCTCCCTGTTTTTCAGAATCCTATGTATACGGAAGGGTATGAAGGATTCTTCCATTTGGACGGCATTTCGGGAAATGTGGAGGAGACTACGGCAGATTATATCATTCGTGACCACGACCGGGCACTTTTTGAACAGAAAAAGGAAGTGTTCCGACAATGTGTGGATTTCCTAAACCAAAAGTACGGAGAGGGAACTGTTACGGCGGAAATCAGAGATTCTTATTATAACATGAAAGAGGTTCTGAAGCCCTATGCACATTTGATGGAGAATGCATCAGAGATTCTGAGGGAGTTAGGCGTAGAGCCGCGTATTACTCCGGTCAGAGGCGGGACGGACGGCTCCAGACTTTCCTATATGGGTCTTCCCTGTCCCAACTTATGTACAGGCGGTGCGAATTATCACAGCCGCTATGAATATGCATGTGTCCAGTCTATGGAAAAGGTAACGGAACTTCTGGTAAGACTTGCGGAGAAATATGCAGAGTTTCGGAAATAATTGCGATTACGAAGTCTCTGTTTCCTTTTTGTAGGATTGTTTGCCGGCAGAATGGCAAAAACAGATTAGATGGAAGTAAAGAATGTTTTGGGGGAGAGCCTTTTGAATGATATATGATATTACACAACCATTGTTTGAATGCGAAGTGTTTCCAGGAGACCCGAGACCGGAGAAAAGGGTGATTCAAAGCATGGAAAAAGGAGACGTTTGCAATCTGACAGCCTTTTCTATGTGTGCTCATAATGGGACTCATGTGGATGCGCCTTATCACTTTCTGAAGGAAGGCAAGAGCGTTGACCGGATTAAACTTGAGAAATTGATTGGACTTGCCTATGTGGAAGGTCACAAAGGAGATGTGACTGCGCAGGACGCCAGGAACATTCTTGTGAGAGCAGCTAAGGCTTATAACGGTGCACAGAAGAAAATTCTGATTAAGGGAAATGCTACTGTTACGCTGGAAGCAGCAGAGGTTTTTGCGGAAGCAGGTATCGATTTGGTGGGGAACGAATCGCAAACGGTAGGACCGGAGGAAGCGCCTATGGCGGTTCATCTTGTTTTGCTGGGGGCAGAGATAGTGTTGCTTGAGGGAATCCGACTGTCTGCGGTGCCTGACGGCGTGTATTTCCTGCATTGTGCTCCTTTGAATCTGTCGAAGGCAGATGGGGCACCTTGCAGGGCAACCTTGATGGATGCAAAGTGGAGGCATTTGTATGAATAAGAAAGTGGGCATTATCATACTGGTTGTTTTATGCATTATTCTGCTGTTTATAGCATCGGGCTTCGCAATTCAAACAAGTGCATATATAACAGATGATTTTGTTGTATCTGAAGACGGGAGCGAAATAACTTTTAAAGTAGGGGTTGGTTCTTCCATGGGGTATGTAAGAGGCTATAAGGATGAAGGCGGCGGAGTCAAGCCTCATTATTTGAAGTTTTATTCTGCTTGGGGAGGATTTAATAGTTCCATTGGTGCTAAGCAGGAGTTTGTTTTGGAATTAGCTCCGGAGGATACTGAAATCTATGTGTATCATGGAGATGGCGGATATGAGTTAGCATTGAAAAGAGATGTTACGTCCGGAGAATGGAATAGAATAAGATAAATTAGAATTAACCGAGCTCTTTAGGGCGAGGGAAACTTCATAAATATCAAAAATACTGTTCAAATTTATTATTTGGTAAGAATGGCCAGTAGATTTTGAATATATAAGGGAAATGAAGCAAGTGATTTGAGGGAATATACTGGTGATTGTTTATGTTGTCCCTGACTTGATGCTGAAAACAGGGAAGAGTACGCTGGTGGAAAAGAGAAAAATGTAAATCGAACTAGTACTTTGAATGATTTGAAAAAATGCGGATATAAGATGGAAACTTGTTATATATGAATACAGTTTTGTGCGAGTGCGCAACGCTCCATAAACATCAATTGGCAAAACAAGTAATGATAAAAGAAAAGTATTATGCATTGACAGGAGAAGTTGAAGATGTAGATGAACGCATGGGAAATGAAATGGCGGATGTAATTGCACAAGTAATACGATTAGCTGATTATTACAATATTGATTTAGAAAAAGCATTCATTGATGCAAGAAAAGACGAAGAGAACTATCTTACATCGAGAGGCGTATAAGCAGATACATAAATCTGAAATATATTTGCAAGGAGCATTAGAGGTCTATATTTACGTGGAGTAAAGGAAAGTACCATATGGAATAGAAGTTAAGCAGGTATACGGTAATCTCTTTACAAAAGAAGGAGAAATGTTGGTGACAATAGATCGCGGGCAATGGAGGATATAACACAGGATCCAGCGTCGGGACGCATATTTGATAGAATTCTTACAAAGCCACATAATGCAGCAACCGAAGCGATATGCAATGAATAGTCAAAGGGGGACTATGTATGCGGAGAAGTATATTCAAATGTTCATTATGCTTATTATGTCTGATATTCATGCTTTTAGGATGTGGATCAAAAGAAAATGAAAACATAAATAACATCGAGAATTCGGAAGATGGAATCGTACATACGGAATCTTCCGAAGGTGAAAGTACTGAACTTACTGGCAATTTGGAAGAAGCTTTCCCCGTAAGAAGCGAAGACGGCATGCAGGTGTTGGAGGAGCGTTTTTATCTCCTGCATATTGATGATGCGTTCATCAGTAATGAGTTCTTTACAATGGAAGTGCCCCAGGAACTGGTGGGAAAGATAAGCTGTATTCTTGAACTTGATACAAGTACAGAGCAAAGTATATTAAAAAAAGTCTCATTTTTTATAGATGAACTCGCTGAAGGATATACACCAAAGGAAGATGCAGAGAGTTGTTTTGATTTGACAGACAGCGGATTAGGATGGATGGGAAGCATTTTCTGGGACGATTTCACAAATTATGAGGAAAAGGGTGTTCTGGAGGATTTAATCTATCGTTCAGGTACAGTTGATATCAGTAAAATGAGTTTTTGCTATAACATGCTGGTTGCTCCGGTGAGCCGTTATGTTGTTGCGGCAAATGAAGCCGGAACAGGGGCTTATTTCCTGATTAAGCCTAGTGATATACAGTTTATGCAGGAACAGGAGCAGATGTATCAGGTATGTTCTGCGGCTTTATATGAATCTATTGATACCTTTCATCCAACGGTATATCCGATGGAGAAGAGTTATAGCGAATTATTTCAGGAGGGCTTTTTGCCCCCGGAGCCTCCGCTTGAACCGGCTTCTGATGTACTATGGAATTTCCAGGAGGCAGAAAAAGCCTATGCCTGGTTTACGGGATATGGAGAAGTAGCAACAAATTGGGATGAACAGTTTACGTTGAAAACGGAAAACGGTACGGAGATTATCTACGCAGCCACGAAACATATCGATTTTCGTACGATGAAGGAGCTTCAAAACTATCTGAATTGCTATTTCCCTGAAAGAACGGTGAAGAGGCTGTTGGAGACTAAACTGCCCGGAACAAACTTGTCGCTATTTCAGGAAAAGGACGGCGTGCTCTACACTGCTACGGGGCATGTAGGAGAAATCGCTTTTCAGGATTATGAGGCAGAGTTTTGTATTGTGGAAAATGAAAAAACTGAGAATATAGAAAATGGCAAAGAAGGTTCGGCAGAAGAAAAGACAGCTACTTTGTGGATGCTTGTGCATGCAAACATTTGGGGAGAGGATATTGTGGAGCAGCTTGCGTATCGCATGATTTTAGGGGAAGATCATCATTGGAGGGTGACTGAAGATTTTGAACTGCCAATACAAAAACTATTGGATTCGATTGATGAATAAAAGTATTTATCCGTAAAACAAATAAAATGATGAAAAAATAAAATATTGGAGGATTTGTAGGATTGGAATAAGTTCAATTGATGCAGAAGACGATCAGTTTGCTTATCGTTATGATACGCAGTTACTGATTGACAGAAGGGATAAGGATTTAGATGAAGATGAAATTTCAGACTATATCACAGGGCATTTTGAAGGAAATAGTCTGATTGCGGCCGGAGATGAGGAATTGGTAAAAATTCATTTTCATACAAATGAGCCTTGGAAATTATTAGAGTATTGCAATTCCATTGGAGAAATATATGATATTGTTGTTGAGGATATGATCAGGCAGTCCAATGGGTTACAGGGGTAAGGAGATTTCTGGAGTAAATAAAGTTGGAAGAAATAATTCTTTAAGTGTAAGTTGATGATTTGAGCGTTGAAATTGATAAGTATTCCCGAATGAAAAAGTGGCAACAGCATAATGTATGGGTGCGTTGAAATTGAGATTGAAAACAACTTTATAAAATAAAGAAAGAAATTGGTTAGAAAGGTTTTTGTATGTTAAACAATATCACATTAGATGAAATCAATATAAATGAGTCTGCGCCGGAGGACGAAACAAAGCGTCAGTACTATTATATGGCGAAAGCAAGGGAGCATGTGAAGGCACTTGCGGAAGAAATCGGGCATACACCTACCTGCTGTGTCACGACATTTGGGTGTCAGATGAATGCCCGCGACTCTGAAAAGCTTGTGGGCATACTGGAGAAAATCGGCTATGAAATCGTGGAGACCGAAAAAGCGGATTTTGTTATTTTTAATACCTGTACCGTCCGCGACAATGCCAATCAGAGAGTGTACGGAAGACTGGGAGAATTAAACGGATACAAGAAGAAAAATCCTAAAATGAAGATTGCCCTCTGCGGCTGTATGATGCAGGAGCCTGCCGTCATCGAGAAGCTGAAAAAGAGTTATTCCTTTGTGGATTTGATCTTCGGAACCCATAATATCTTTAAGTTTGCGGAGCTTCTCTGTGCAACCTTTGAATCAAAGGGAATGATTATCGATATCTGGAAGGACACGGACAAAATCGTTGAAGATTTGCCAATAGAGAGAAAGTATGCCTTTAAGTCAGGTATCAATATCATGTTCGGCTGCAATAATTTCTGCAGCTATTGCATCGTGCCCTATGTCCGGGGCAGAGAGCGAAGCAGGGAACCGAAAGATATTTTGCGTGAGATTGAAAGCCTGGTGGCAGACGGCGTGGTGGAAGTGATGCTTCTGGGACAGAATGTGAATTCCTATGGAAAGAATCTGGAAAATCCCATGACCTTTGCACAGCTTCTCCGGGAAGTGGAGAAAATTGAGGGGCTGAAACGAATTCGCTTTATGACCTCTCATCCCAAGGATTTGTCCGACGAGCTGATACAGGTGATGAAGGAGTCAAAGAAGATTTGCCGCCATCTGCATCTGCCGCTTCAGTCCGGTTCCACGGAAATCTTAAAGAACATGAACAGGCGTTACACAAAGGAGCAGTATCTGGAACTGGCCAAACGTATTCGCAGGGAAATTCCCGACATTGCCATCACAACGGATATCATTGTGGGATTCCCCGGGGAGACACCGGAGGATTTGGAGGAAACTATCGACGTGGTACGTAAGGTAAAGTTTGACAATGCCTTTACCTTCATCTATTCCAAACGAACCGGAACCCCGGCGGCAGCCATGGAAAACCAGGTGCCGGAGGAGCAGGTAAAGATCGGATTTGACAAGCTGTTAAAGGTGGTACAGGAAACAGCAAGGGAACAGGTTGCAAAGTATCAGGGACAAGTGATGGAAGCTTTGATTGAAGAAGTCAATGAGAATGATGCGAATCTTGTGACAGGCAGACTTTCCAACAACACAATCGTTCATGTGCCGGGCGACGCTTCTTTCATTGGAAAAATTGTCCCTGTTTCTCTGGATGAGTGTCATGGGTTCTATTATATGGGACATGTTGTTGGACGACAGGAGATTGATATAAATGGCAAAAGAGTTTAGGACAACGATACAGCATATCAAGGCGGCACCGGGGCAGCGGATTCTGGTAATCAGTGACATTCACGGGCACTTCAACAGGCTTGTACAGCTGTTAAGAAAACTGGAATACGGCGGTGATGACATTCTGGTGATTGTGGGGGATTTAATCGACAAGGGACCGGAAAGCCTACGGGTGGTGCAGTATGTCATGGAATTGTGTAAAAGGTATCCGGTTTATGTTTCCATGGGCAACGTGGATTTGAGCAGGGTGCAGATTATTTTGGATGACTCATCGGAGGCCGGGGCGGAATTCGCCGGATTTGTAAAATGGGAGAATGAATACTGGGGTGGTGGTTTAATCCTTGAAATGCTGTCTGAGCTTGGCATCGGAGTCTCTCAAGTGAAGCCGGAAAATGCTTCGGAACACATGGCAAGAATCAGAGAGCATTTTAGGGAAGAACTGGAATTTTTGCAGAGTCGTCCCACTATTTTGACAGCCGGTCAATATCTTTTTGTACACGGCGGCGTGCCTACGGATGACTTGTCTACGCTGGAAGGAACGGATGCAATTCCCTATCTGAAAAACGATAATTTCTTAAGTCAGGGGTATCGGTTTGATAACTATACAGTGGTGACCGGGCACTGGCCAGTCTGTCTTTATAGAAAAGAATATGAGGATATGAGTCCGCTTTTTGATGCCAAGAGAAGAATTCTCTGTATTGACGGAGGCTGCGGCGTAAAGAGGCTGGGGCAGCTGAATGGGATTATTCTCCCTGACTGCATGACAGGGATTGAGGATATCACTTGGACAAGTTATGATGATTTTCCTGTGGTGACGGCTCTGGAGGCAGAGAAGGAGATACCGGCTTCCATTCACCTGGATTATTTTGATGATAGGATTGCACTTTTGGAAGAGCGTGGAAGTATGGGGTTGTTTCGTCAATTGTCCACGGGAAAGGAATTCGAGGCTCCTTTGGAATGGACATGGGAAGATGAGAAAGGGCTGCATTATTCCAGTTATTGTGACAGGGTTTTATCGGTAAGACAAGGAGAACAATTATCAGTATTATTTAAGATAGAAGGGAAACGCTATGTCAAAAGCAATGGTCAAGTCGGATGGTATACCGGTGAGGTGGCTCCGGTGGAAACAAAGCTTCAGCTGATGCAGGGAGCACCGGAGGACATTCATTGGCGCCGAGAGAGGGAACTGACGGTGTATGAGCTTCTGAACAAGCTTGGGATTCCCTATGAGAGAATTGACCACTGCGAGGCGAATACCATGGAAGCCTGCAAAGCGGTGGATGAAGCGCTGGATGCGGTTATCTGTAAAAATCTTTTCCTGTGCAATCAGCAAAGGACAAGGTTTTATCTGTTGATGATGCCGGAGGGAAAAAAGTTTAAGACAAAAGAGCTGTCAAAGCAGATTAACAGTTCCCGGCTTTCCTTTGCCGAGGCTATCTATATGGAGGAGTTCTTGCACATTACTCCCGGCTCCGTCAGCGTTATGGGGCTGATGAATGATACGGGAAACAGGGTACAGTTACTGATCGATCAGGATGTGCTGAAGGGAGAGTGGTTCGGATGCCACCCTTGTATGAATACCTCCAGTCTTCGCCTGCGGCTTGTGGATTTATTGGAAAAGTTCCTTCCTGTGGTTCATCATGAACCAGTGTTTGTGGAGCTTTTTGGAGAGTAGAATAATGCAGGATGTGCTTTGAAAAAGTGTAGAAAAGTATTATTTATTTGACGCGCGTCAAATGAATATCAATAATTAACGGTAATTTTGAAGTGGCAGGATAGGATAATAAAAATTCAAAAAAATATTGCAATCAAAGAAAAATTGGAATATGATAAAAACCGTGCCGTCTCATGAAGGAGGGCACGGTTTTTTGATTCTGCTTATGAGGGAGATTTTAACAAATGGATAAGTTAAAACCAAAGCTTTTTTCGGTCATGAAGACTTACACGAAGGAGCAGTTTGTGAAGGATGTGGTAGCAGGTATCATTGTTGCCATCATAGCATTGCCTCTTTCCATTGCACTGGCAATCGCGTCAGGCGTGGGACCTGAAGCGGGTATTTACACTGCAATTATTGCCGGATTTTTCGTATCTTTTCTGGGAGGAAGCCGTGTGCAGATAGCCGGACCGACAGCAGCGTTTGCCACCATTGTGGCAGGTATTGTTGCAAGAGACGGTGTTGAGGGGTTGATGGCTGCAACCATCATGGCAGGTCTCTTCCTGATTCTGATGGGATTCCTGAGATTCGGTAATCTTCTGAAATTCATTCCCTATACCATTACGACAGGATTTACCGCAGGTATTGCTGTTACGTTGTTTATCGGACAGATTAAGGATTTCGCGGGCATCAGCTATCAGAATGGAGAAAAGCCCATTGAAACACTGGAAAAGCTGGAGGCACTGTTTTCCAATCTTTCCACAATCAATTGGCAGGCAATTGCCATAGGTGCTCTTGCTCTGGCTATATTGATAGTCTGGCCGAAATTTTTTAAAAAGATTCCCGGTTCCCTGATTGCAGTAGTGGCGACTGCTGCGATTGTTGAGATTGGCAAGCTGGACGTCAATACCATCGGTAAGGCATTTGATAACATTCAGGCGGGACTTCCCAAATTAACATTGAATGCATCACTTCTTTCATTTGATGTCATTCGTTCTCAACTTTCCAATGCCGTAACGATTGCGCTGCTCGCAGGTATTGAATCTCTGCTTTCCGCGGTTGTGGCAGACAGTATGATAGGTTCCAAACATCGTCCCAATATGGAACTGATTGCACAGGGAGTTGCCAATATCGGTTCCGCATGCTTCGGCGGTATTCCCGCAACAGGAGCCATTGCGAGAACTGCGGCAAACATCAAAAACGGTGGACGGACTCCCGTCTCAGGTATTGTCCATTCTCTGACACTGCTTTTGGTTGTGGTATTTTTAATGCCACTTGCAAAGCTGATTCCTATGCCCTGTATTGCGGCAATCCTGTTTCAGGTAGCCTATAACATGAGCGGCTGGAGAAACTTTGTGAAGCTGTGCAAGGCTTCTCCTAAGAGCGATATCCTGGTATTGGTTACCACATTCCTTCTTACAGTTATCTTCGACCTTGTGGTTGCAATTGAGGTTGGTATTGTACTTGCTGCAATTTTGTTTATGAAGAGAATGAGCGATGTAACTCAGGTGTCCGGATGGAAGTATATTGATGACGAAAATGATCCGGAAAGCATTGAACTGATGGCGGTGCCTGCAAATACCTGTGTCTATGAAATTTCCGGTCCCATGTTCTTTGCAGCAGCGGAAAAAATACTGGATATTTCCATAAAAGAGAACACCAAGGTGCTGGTCATCCGTATGAGAAGCGTGAATGCGATTGATGCCACGGCCATGCATAATCTGGAACAGCTTCTGGAAGAATGCGAAAAGAAAAATGTGAAGGTAGTGCTTTCCCACGTCAATGAACAGCCCATGCGTGTTATGGAAAAAGCAGGTATGGTTGAAAGGGTTGGAAAGGAGAATTTCTGCGGGCACATTGATGAAGCATTAAAGAGAGCGGAAGATTTACAATAACAAGATTTTGTGGTAAAATCAGAGCGAATGCGCAAATGGTTGTGCATTCGCTCTTGCTTTATAAGGAAAAAGAGAATCACAGAACAGGAGTGTACCTAAGATGCCGGAACAGCAGATTCCCGTAGAAGACCTGACGCCAATGATGCAGCAATATATGGAGACGAAGAAGCAGTATCAGGATTGCATTCTTTTTTATCGTCTGGGAGATTTTTATGAAATGTTTTTTGATGATGCGCTGACGGCATCTAAGGAACTGGAAATCACCCTGACAGGAAAAGCTTGCGGGCTGGAAGAGAGAGCTCCCATGTGCGGAATTCCCTATCATGCCGTGGAAGGATATTTGACCAAACTGGTCAGCAGAGGATATAAAGTTGCAATCTGTGAGCAGCTGGAGGATCCGAAGCTTGCAAAGGGCTTGGTAAAACGCGATGTCATAAGGATTGTTACCCCGGGAACGAATCTGAATGTTCAGTCTCTGGAGGCTTCAAAGAATAACTTCCTGATGTGTATTACATACATGCCGGCAAAAATCGGTATTTCTGTTGCGGATGTGACAACAGGCGATTACTATCTGACAGAGGTTGAGGATTTAAAGAAGCTGAATGATGAAATTATGAAGTATGAACCGTCTGAGATTATTTGTAATGAGGCGTTTCTTGTCAGCGGTTTTGATGTGGAGAATCTGAAGGCAAAATATCATATTTCTGTCAATGCACTGGAACCTCATGTTTTTGATGATGACGGCTGTAAGAGGGTGCTGCTTCGGCACTTTAAGGTGAATACCTTGATTGGACTGGGAATTGAAGAATTTCCTGTTGGTATGATAGCGGCGGGGGCACTGTTACAGTATCTTTATGAGACACAGAAAACGGATTTGGCTCATTTTACCCATATTTACCCCTATCTGACCAATAAATATATGCTGCTGGACAGTGCAACCAGAAGAAATCTGGAACTGACAGAGACTCTTCGGGATAAGCAGAAGAGGGGGTCTCTGCTCTGGGTGCTGGATAAGACCAAGACAGCCATGGGAGGCAGATTGCTGCGTAGTATGCTGGAACAGCCCTTGATTGATAAGGAAGAGATGGAACGCCGTCTGGATGCCATCGAAGAACTGAACAAAGACAGCGTATCCCGGGATGAATTGAGAGAATATCTGAACCCCGTCTATGATTTGGAAAGGCTGCTCAGTAAGGTGACCTATAAAACAGCAAATCCCAGGGACTTTATTGCCTTTCGTAATTCCTTGGAAATGCTGCCTGCCATCAAAACAGTTCTGAAAAGCTTTACAAAAGAGGAACTGGCATCTGTTGAAAATGACATAGATGGTCTTCAGGATATTTATGAACTGATTAAGGAAGCCATTGAGGAGGAACCGCCTATTTCCATCAGGGAAGGCGGTATGATTAAGGACGGCTTTGACGAGACTATTGATATGCTTAGGAGTGCCAAGCGGGATGGTAAGCAGTGGCTTGCCCAGCTGGAGGAGCAGGACAGAGAACGAACCGGAATCAAGAACTTGAAAATCAAGTACAATAAGGTTTTTGGTTATTATTTTGAAGTAACCAATTCTTATAAGGATCTGGTGCCTGAGGATTATATCAGAAAGCAAACCCTTGCCAATGCAGAGCGGTATACTACTCCCAGATTGAAGGAGCTGGAGGATACCATTTTAAATGCAGAGGACAAGCTGACCACACTGGAATATGATTTGTTCTGCAAAATAAGGGAATCCATTGCCATGGAACTGGAGAGAATTCAGAGAACGGCAAAGGCGGTGGCAAAGCTGGACGTTTATGCCTCGCTGTCACTGGTGTCGGAGCGCAATCACTACGTGCGTCCAAAGCTGAATGAGAAAGGTGTCATCGATATCAAGGATGGCAGGCATCCGGTAGTGGAGCAGATGATTACAAACGATATGTTTATTGCCAATGATACCTTCCTGGATAACGGCAATCATTGCATCAGCATTATTACGGGACCGAATATGGCAGGTAAATCTACTTATATGCGTCAGACCGCACTGATTGTCCTCATGGCGCAGATTGGATGTTTTGTGCCGGCAAGAAGTGCGAATATCGGAATCGTGGACAGAATCTTTACCAGAGTGGGAGCTTCCGACGATCTGGCAAGCGGACAGTCCACCTTTATGGTGGAGATGAACGAGGTGGCAAACATTCTGCGGAATGCAACCTCAAATAGTCTGCTGATTCTGGATGAGATTGGAAGAGGTACCTCTACTTTCGATGGCCTGAGCATTGCCTGGGCGGTGATTGAGCATATCAGCAACCGGAAGCTTCTGGGGGCAAAGACCCTGTTTGCCACACATTACCATGAACTGACGGAACTGGAAGGTAAGATGAGCAATGTCAACAATTATTGTATTGCTGTGAAGGAATGCGGAGACGACATTGTATTCTTAAGAAAGATTATCAAGGGCGGCGCAGATAAAAGCTACGGTATTCAGGTGGCAAAGCTGGCAGGTGTGCCTGATATGGTGATTGACAGAGCGAAAGAGATCGTAGAGCAGCTTACGGATAATGATATTACGGAGAAGATACAAAGCATTGCGGTGGATGTGAAAAGCGATGCGAAGAGCAGAAAGCAGCCGAAGCTGGATGAAGTTGACCTGGCACAGATGTCACTTTTTGATACAGTGACGGATGAGGATGTCTTGAAGGAACTGATGGAGGTGGAGGTCAACACCATGTCGCCGCTGGATGCGCTGAATACTTTGTACAGATTGCAGAACAAGCTGAAGAACCGTTGGCAAGGCGGAAAGGATTTCTAAATGGCACAGATACATGTTTTGGATTCGGAGACAATCGATAAGATTGCTGCCGGTGAAGTGGTGGAGCGGCCTTCCAGTGTAGTGAAGGAACTGGTGGAAAATGCCATTGATGCCGGTGCAACAGCCATAACTGTGGAAGCGAAGGACGGCGGCATTGAATTTATCCGTGTCACGGACAATGGTTCGGGTATGGAGCGGGAGCAGCTTCGCAAGGCTTTCTTACGCCATGCCACCAGCAAGATTTCGGATGCGGAAGATTTGACGCGCATAAGCAGTCTTGGTTTTCGAGGAGAGGCATTGTCCAGTATTGCGGCTGTTGCAAAGGTAGAAGTGATTACCAAGACTGCGGACTGTATGACAGGAAGCCGTATCCTTCTGGAGGGAGCAAGAGAGATTAGCTTTGATGAGGTGGGAGCACCTGACGGAACCACTTTTATCATGCGGAATCTGTTTTTCAATACACCTGTCAGAAGAAAGTTTCTAAAGCAGCCTGTGACCGAAGGCGGCTATATTGCAGATTTGATGGAGCATCTGGCTTTGTCCAGACCGGACATCTCCTTTAAGCTGGTGCTGGGAAACCAGATGAAGTTTCATACCTCGGGTAATGGAGATTTGCGAGAGGTTATTTACCGAATTTACGGAAGAGAAGCTGCAAATGCACTAATTCCCATCCAGTCAGAGCAGGATGGAATCAAGATCGAGGGTTATCTGGGAAAACCGGTACAGGTCCGCTCTAACAGAAATTTTGAAATTTATTTTATCAACGGAAGATTTATCAGAAGCGGCGTGGTGTCAAGAGCTGTGGAGGAAGGTTACAAGGAATATCTGATGCAGCATAAATTCCCCTTCTGTGTACTTCATATCACCATGGATACGGAAAGAGTGGATGTCAATGTGCATCCCACGAAGATGGACGTGCGATTTACGAATGCGCCCTCCTTTAGCGCATATCTGTGCGGTGCTGTAAAATATGCACTGAAGCATCATGAAATGATTCCGGATGCACTGTTATCCGGCGAAAAGGAGTTGAAGACAGCTGCCAGTGAGGAACAACAGGAGCGGGAGAAACAACATACACCGGAACCTTTTGAGCAGAGAAGAAGTGAAAATTACCGCGTTCTGGAGGAGATGAAATATGAGGCGGAGCGCCCCAAAATGCAGGAATTCATTCAAAATCCCGTGTGGGCAAGAGTGAAATCCCGGGAAAATTCTGCTGAATTGTCTCAAAACAACGTACAAATGACGGAAAATCAGTCAGCTACTGAAGAATTTTTTACCGAAACTTCAGAGCTGAAGGAGGAAAAGACACCAAATATAAATTCTGAGCCTGTCAGCAAAAAGACATCTTTCACCGAGACGTT
>CAMEDC010000032.1 GCA_945913255.1 uncultured Lachnospiraceae bacterium | reverse complement strand
CAATCAGAAAAAAAACTTGCACCCATATTGGTTTTGGTGTATAGTGGTTCACGATTACACTTTGAGGGAATGTTACTATATTATAGAAGAAACTTTAGAATAAAGGGGAACAGACAATGGCGAAATATCTGGTAATCGTGGAATCACCTGCAAAAGTAAAAACCATCAAAAAGTTTCTGGGGAGCAATTATGAGGTGGCAGCCAGCAACGGACATGTGCGTGACCTGCCCAAAAGCAGTCTGGGAATCGATGTGGAACATGACTATGAACCGAAATATATCACGATACGGGGAAAGGGAGATATTCTTGCAAATTTGCGCAAGGAAGTAAAAAAAGCGGAAAAGATTTATCTCGCAACCGACCCTGACCGCGAAGGAGAGGCAATTTCCTGGCATCTTTATCATGCCTTGAAGCTGGAAGACAAAAAGGTATATCGTATCACTTTTAATGAAATTACCAAAAACGCAGTGAAGGAATCCCTGAAGAATGCCAGGGAGATCAATATGGATCTGGTGGATGCTCAGCAGGCAAGACGTGTTCTGGACAGAATGGTGGGATATCGTATTTCACCGCTTTTATGGGCAAAAATCAAGAGAGGCTTGAGTGCCGGTCGTGTACAGTCGGTTGCACTGCGAATTATTTGTGACCGTGAAGATGAGATTAATGCGTTTGTTCCGGAAGAATATTGGACTCTGGACGTCAATTTAAATGTGAAAGGTGAAAAGAAGCCTATCAGTGCAAAATACTATGGCACCACAGAGGGAAAGCAGACCATATCGGATGAAACTCAGGCTCAAAAGATAATGGATTCCCTGAAAGGGGCAGAGTATAAGGTGACTGAGGTGAAAAAGGGTGAGAGAACGAAAAAACCTCCTTTCCCATTTACAACTTCCACACTTCAGCAGGAGGCCAGCAAGGTACTGAATTTCTCCACGCAGAAAACCATGCGGCTGGCACAGCAGCTTTACGAGGGTGTTGATATCCCCGGAGAAGGGACTGTCGGTCTGATTACGTATCTTCGTACGGATTCCACCCGTGTTTCCGAGGAAGCTGAGAACATGGCGGCAGAGTTTATCGAATCACATTACGGAGAAAAGTATCTTGCCGAGACGACAGCCGAGAAGAAGAATGCACAGAAAATCCAGGATGCGCATGAAGCCATCCGTCCTACCGACTTAAACAGGATTCCTCTGGAAATAAAAGAGGATTTGCCCAGAGATTTATTCCGCCTGTATCAGCTGATTTGGAAGCGGTTTGTGGCGAGCCGCATGAGCGCTGCCAGATATGAGACAACTACTGTAAAAATCCAGGCGAAACAGCAGGTATTCACTTTGTCTGCATCCAACTGTAAATTCGAAGGCTTTATGAGTGTATATACTTCTGAGGATGACAGGGAGGAGGAAAATACATTAAGCGGTGAACTGAATCGTGACAGTGTGCTTTCCTTTCAGTCATTTGACCCCAGACAGCATTTTACGCAACCGCCTGCACATTATACCGAAGCTTCTCTGGTCAGAGCACTTGAGGAACTCGGAATAGGACGTCCCAGTACCTATGCTCCTACCATTACCACAATTCTGGCAAGACGATATATTGCCAAGGAAAATAAGAACCTTTATGTCACGGAACTGGGTGAAGTGGTAAACAACATGATGAAGGAGGCATTTCCTACCATTGTGGATGTGAACTTTACTGCCAATATGGAAGCTTTGCTTGACGGTGTGGAAGAGGGGACTGTAAAGTGGAAGACAATTGTTTCCAACTTCTATCCTGATCTGGACGAAGCCGTAAAGCAGGCAGAAAAGGAACTGGAACAGGTTAAAATAGCGGATGAGGTCAGTGACGAGGTCTGCGATCTCTGCGGCAGACAGATGGTTATCAAGTATGGACCCCACGGGAGATTTCTGGCTTGCCCCGGGTTCCCGGAGTGCCGCAACACGAAACCCTATTTTGAAAAAATCGGGGTGAACTGTCCGAAATGCGGCAAGGATATTGTGCTGAAGAAAACCAAAAAAGGCAGAAAATACTATGGCTGCATTGACAATCCCAACTGTGATTTTATGGTGTGGCAGAAGCCCTCGGGACAGAACTGCCCCAAATGCGGAGAACCTTTGCTGATAAAAGGGAACAAGCTGGTATGCGCAAATGAACAGTGCGGATATAATGTGTTGTTTGAATTGTCAAATAAATCATGAAAAAAACAAATAAATTCGTAATTTACGCATTGTAATCTGACTTCGGTTGTGTTACACTACAGTTGTATCTTTATATACGTTGGCAAAAAGCGGAGGAATGTATATGAGTAGTGTACAGCTGTTGGATAAGACCAGAAAAATAGGAAAGTTATTACACAACAACAATTCAAGCAAGGTTGTGTTTAACGATATCTGTAAAGTGATGCGCGAAATTTTGAATTCCAATATCCTGGTAATCAGCCGCAAGGGAAAGGTACTCGGTGTGGGAAAGTCTGACGGAATCGAATCCATAACCGAATTGATTGACGAAAATGTCGGCGGGTTTATCGATCCCATGCTGAATGAACGTTTGCTCGGAGTTTTGTCTACCAAGGAGAATGTCAACCTGGAGACGCTCGGATTTGAGAGCCCCGACATAAAGAAATTTCAGGCAATCATAACTCCTATTGAAATTGCCGGAGAGCGTCTGGGAACACTGTTTATTTATAAATGTGATAACCAGTATGATATTGATGATATTATTCTGTGTGAGTACGGAACCACAGTGGTTGGATTGGAAATGCTGCGTGCTGTGAATGAAGAAAGCGCAGAGGAGAGCCGGAAAATAGCGGTGGTGAAATCGGCCATCAGCACGCTTTCTTTTTCCGAGATGGAAGCAATAACGCATATATTTGATGAACTGAACGGGATGGAAGGAATTCTGGTTGCCAGCAAGATTGCCGACAGGGTTGGGATTACCCGTTCCGTTATTGTCAATGCACTGAGAAAGTTTGAGAGTGCGGGTGTGATTGAATCCCGTTCCTCCGGCATGAAGGGAACCTATATCAAAGTGCTGAACGATGTGGTCTTTGATGAGATAGCAGAGTTGAAAAGACAGAATCAGCATAAATAGGCGTGTATTTTTTGAAAATAAAATAGGAAAATGGATTGAATCGGCAAAAGCGCCGGAGATAAAGGGATTTATTGAATTTTCAATAAATCTCTTTTTGCTTTTTGAAAGAAATGGCTCAAAATTTGTTGTTTTTTTGGTGAAATAATTTATAATAGAATAAAGTGCGTGTAGTATGCGCTTTTTCCGCTTCCGGTGAAAGGAGAAGAAAATGATTCAGACTAATGTGTTCGATTATGTGAGAATTCTGGACAAGGCTGCCGATGCCAGCTGGCTTCGTAATGAGGCAATTTCAAACAATATTGCCAACGTGGATACGCCCGGTTACAAGAGACAGGATGTTGCATTTGAATCCGTGCTGCAGAGAGCACTGGGAAATAACCGGTTCCAGTCGATGGATTCCAAGGTGTCTGCCGCAAAATCCAGGAATCTTTCCGTGAGAACCTATACGGATTATGCAAACTATTCCTATCGCCTGGATGGAAACAATGTGGACATTGAAAATGAGAATGTCATGCTGGCAGAGAACCAGCTGAAATATCAGGGACTCCTCACAAGTATCCAGCAGGAGTTTACGAATCTGCAGACGGTTATGAAATAAGCAGGCGGTTATAGGAGGATAAAATATGAGCATGTTTTCAGCGTTTAATATCAATGCATCCGGAATGACGGCACAGAGATACCGCATGGATGTAATTTCCGAAAACGTGGCGAATGCCAATACCACGAGGACTGCAGATGGAACACCTTACCGGAGAAAGGTGGTTACCTTTGCGGAAAAGGGCGGCCAGACAACCTTCAGCAGAGTGCTGGGTCAGGCAGCGTATAATCACGGTTATACCGGACAGGGTGTGAAGGTGGACGGCGTCTATGAGGACTACGGTACCGAGATGAATATGGTATATGACCCTTCTCATCCTGACGCAGACGAGAATGGTTATGTAACTTATCCCAATGTAAATATCATTACGGAAATGACGAATATGATTGATGCCAGCCGTGCATACGAAGCGAATGCAACCGCTTTTAATGCAAGCAAATCCATGGCTTTACAGGGACTGGAACTGAACGGCTGATAAGCACAGGCGGCGAAGGAGGAGTATAAATGGATTTATCGGCAATCACAAGCCTTCAGAAGGTGGATGGGGTTCCTTCTGTCGGCTCAATGACGGGTGTTTTGGCTGAGAAAGATAAGAAGGCAGACGGGACACTGTTTGACACCTTTTTGAATACTGCCATTGATAATATTAAGACAACAAACAGTTACCTGTCCGATGCGGAAGATGAGGAAATTAAGTTTGCGCTGGGTGAGACAGACAATACCCATGATTTAACGATTGCACTGCAGAAGGCTTCCACGGCGCTGCAGTATACGGTGGCCATCCGCGATAAGCTGCTGGAGGCTTACAAGGAAATCATGCAGATACAGATCTGATGATAGCTGAAACTATAGAATCAAGGGAGAAACACCATGGCTGACAAGCTGAAAGAAATACCTGCGAAAATTCTGGAATGGTGGAATAAATTTACATCAAAACAAAAAACGATAATTATCGCCATTGTTGCAATTGTCATTTTTGCTTTTGCAATTCTGGTTTATGCCATATCCAAACCGCAATATACAAAAATAGGCACCTACAGCAGCACGGCGGAGTCCGCAGAGGTGGTAGACATTCTGGATGATGCAGGGATTACGCACAGGGAATCTGCGGATGCACTGACCATAGAAGTGGAAACCAGCCAGCTCTATCAGGCAAATCTGGCGCTGGGAGCTTCCGGAATCGTGTCTGACGGAATGCCGAAATATTCAGATTATGTGGACAGCAGTATGTCCACCACAAGTTCTGATAAAGAAAAGCAGTGGCGTGGGCTGCGGCAGGCGGAACTGGAGAAGATGATAGAAACCATGTCTCCGATAAAGAATGCCACTGTCATTTTGAATATTCCGCCACAGAACGGGACGCTGGCGGCTCAACAGGAGGAGTCATCCGCATTCATCACGTTGGAACTGGACGGGGTGTTTTCTTCGGCGAATGCAACGTATGTGGCAAGGGCGGTGGCAACCTCTCTGGGCAATGCAACCACAGCCAATATTACCATTCTGGATTCGGACGGCAATGCTCTTTTCGTTGGTGGCGACGATTATTCAGTCGCGGGGGTGGCAAATTCCTTACAGGAGTTAAAGAACCAGGCGGAATCCATGGTGGCGAATCAGGTAAAAAAGGTATTGTATGGTACAAAACAGTACAACCTGATTGAAGTCACAAGTTACCTGGATATGGATTATTCCAATTATGAGGAAACCGTAAAAGAGTATTATGCCAATGCGGACCGAACCGAGGGGATGAAGGCCCATGAGGAACAGTATGAGGCTGAGAACTCTAATGGGGCTGCAGGGGCTCCGGGAACGGATACAAACGATGGGAATAACCTTACCGGCTATGTCAATCCGGATTATAACAGCAGTGAATCCACAGAAAAAGAGAGTTTGATTGATTATCTGCCCAATGAATCCAGCAACTACAAGGTGACACCTGCAGGCGGTATCAATTATGAAAATTCCTCCATGGCAATCGCCATGATTACATATCGTGAGTATTATGAGGAAAATGTGGAAAACCAGGGACTTCTGGACGGTACCAGCTGGGAGGAGTTCAAGGAGGCAAACGGAGCAGATATCAGGAAAGAGGTTGACGAGGAGTATTACCGGATGGCAGCGATGGCTACCGGTATTTCCCAGGACAAGATTTCCATTATTGCTTATGAGTCTCCAATCTTTTATGACAAAGAAGGTTTTCAGGCGAGCACCACGGACGTTGTCAGCATTGTGATGATTGTTCTGATTCTGGCACTTTTGGGATTTGTTGTGCTGCGCAGTATGCGCTCCAGAAAGGCGGAACCGGAAGAGGAAGAGCTTTCGGTGGAGAGTATGCTTCAGTCAACCCCTGAAACAGTGCTGGAAGATATTGATGTTGAGTCAAAGTCGGAAACGAGAAAGATGGTTGAGAAGTTTGTGGACGAAAATCCGGAAGCAGCAGCAAACCTTCTTAGAAACTGGCTGAATGATGATTGGGGCTAGAACGGGGAAAAGGGAGAGTAGACAGTATGCCTAGAATGGGTGGAAAAGAGGACGGACTGAAAGGATTGCAGAAAACAGCAATTCTTCTCATTGCGCTGGGACCGGAGCGATCCGCGGGAATCTTTAAGCATCTGAAAGAAGAAGAAATTGAGGAACTGACTCTGGAGATTGCCAATACAAGAAGTGTGACACCCCAGGTCAAAGAGGATGTCATAAACGAGTTTTATGAATTGTGCCTTGCACAGCAATACATTGCGGAGGGCGGTATCACCTATGCAAAGGATTTGCTGGAAAAGGCGCTGGGCAACGAAAAGGCAATGGATGTAATCGGAAAACTGACGGCATCTCTGCAGGTAAAGCCTTTCGAGTTTGTGCGGAAAACGGATGCTTCCCAGCTTATCAACTTTATTCAGGACGAGCATCCTCAGACCATAGCATTGATTCTGTCCTATCTGTCGCCCGGACAGGCGGCCATGATTATTTCTGCACTTCCTCCCGAAAGACAGGCGGATGTGGCGAGACGTATTGCAGTTATGGATCGTACCAGCCCGGATGTCATTAAAGAGGTGGAAAAAGTATTGGAGTCCAAACTGGCAAGCCTTGTAAATCAGGACTATACAATTATCGGCGGCGTGGATGCGGTAGTAGAGATTCTGAATACTGTGGACAGAGGAACAGAGCGTCACATTATGGAAACTCTGGAAATCGAGGAACCGGAACTGGCAGACGAAATCAGAAAAAAGATGTTCGTATTCGAGGATATTCTGCTGTTGGACGACAAGGCAATTCAGCGTGTGCTGCGTGATGTGGACAACAACGATTTGGGTATTGCTCTGAAATCTGCAAATGAACAGGTTAAGACAGCCATCTTTAACAATCTGTCCAAACGTCTGGCTGTTATGATTCAGGAAGATATGGAATTTATGGGTCCTGTTCGAATGAAGGATGTGGAAGAAGCACAGCAGAAGATTGTAAATATTATCAGAAAGCTGGAAGATTCCGGAGAAATTATAATCTCCAGAGGCGGAGGTGACGAGATCGTTGTCTAGGAATCTGGTGATTAAGCAGATGTATACTTTCGTTGACCCGGAAGACAAGCGGGTGATTGACACAAATATCCTGATGCAGAAACGTATGGATGAACTTGCGGAGAAAATGAAGCAGTCGGCAGACGAAGGCTTTGTTGCAGGATTGAATGCGGAAGAGGTGCAGGGACTTCTTACAGATGAAAACGATGATGCTGCTTCCGGTGGGAATATCATCAAGGCAAATGAGGATGCAGCACAGATATTGGAGCAGGCAAAAGCAGAGGCTGCAAACATGGTGGCGGAAGCACAGACGCAGGTGATGCAGATGCTGAAGGACGCCCGGACAGAAGCGGAAGTGGAAAAGAATAGAATAATCAGTGAAGCAAAGCAGCAGGGGTATCGGGAAGGCCATCTGGAGGCGGAAGCGGAGACAGAGGAAATCAGGCGGGAGTATGCCCAAAAAGAGAAACAGCTGGAGACTGCTGTCGAAGAACAGCTTCAGGCGATGGAACCACAGCTGGTGGATGTCATTACATCTGTTTATGAGCATATTTTTCGTGTGGAACTCGGTTCTTACAGAGAGATACTGACACATTTGATTTCCACAACACTCCGAAAGGCAGAAGGAGGACAGGAATTTATCATTCATGTATCCCGTGAGGATTATTCTTATGTCAGTATGCAGAGAAAACAGCTTCTTACAAGTGCAGTGGCCGGAAACAGTACAGTGGACATAGTGGAGGATCTGACACTTGCGAAAAACGAGTGCATCATTGAGACAGATGGTGGTATCTTTGACTGCGGTCTCGGAACACAACTGGCGGAATTGAAGCAGAAGCTGATGCTGCTTGCATGGTCGAAGGAGGAATAAATCTTGCAGATGCTTTCTGTGGATTTGGATAAATACAAAAAAGTCTCGAAGCAGACTTTTTTTCGTAAGCTGGGAAAAGTGGTAAACGTAGTGGGGCTGACGATTGAATCGGCCGGACCGGATGCAAAGCTGGGTGATCTCTGCCGGATTATTCCCGGGGCGGAAGAAAAGACTGCACCGGTAATGGCAGAAGTGGTAGGCTTTAGGGACAGGAAGACGCTCTTAATGCCATATGATGCTGTGGATGGGATCGGGTTGGGATGCATGGTGGAAAATACCGGACATCCTTTGAGAGTTACAGTGGGAAATGGACTTTTGGGGAAAACACTGGACGGCCTGGGAAGGCCGCTGGATGGAGAACAGATTGAAGGCGTGCCTTATCCGGTGGAAGCATCGGCTCCAGATCCCATGACGAGAAAAATCATTGATACGGTACTTCCGCTCGGGGTAAAAGCCGTGGATGGTCTGATTACAGTTGGAAAAGGACAACGTATCGGTATCTTTGCCGGTTCCGGCGTGGGAAAATCCACTTTGATGGGCATGTTTGCCAGAAACACGAAGGCAGACATCAATGTGATTGCACTGATAGGAGAGCGCGGACGTGAAGTCCGTGAATTCATAGAGCGTGATTTGGGAGAGGAAGGAATGAGGAGATCCGTCGTGGTGGTTGCCACATCGGACAGGCCGGCGCTTGAGAGAAATAAGGCGGCGAAAACAGCAACTGCGATTGCGGAGTACTTCAGAGATCAGGGAAAAGATGTCCTTCTGATGATGGACTCCCTGACCCGTTTTTCCATGGCACAGAGGGAAATCGGTCTTGCCAGCGGAGAGCCGCCTGTGAGCCGCGGCTATCCGCCCAGTGTTTATTCGGAGATGCCCAAGCTTTTGGAACGGGCAGGCTGTGCGGCTAAGGGTTCGATCACGGGGCTTTACACGGTGCTTGTGGATGGCGATGATTTCAATGAGCCGATAACGGATACTGCCAGAAGTATTCTGGATGGGCATATTATGCTGGACAGAAAACTGGGTCATAAGAATCATTATCCGGCAATTGACGTTTTGCAGAGCATATCCCGATGTATGAGCCAGATTGCGGACAGAGAACACAAACAGATGGCAGGAAAACTGAAAACGGTTCTGGCAACCTATAATGAGGCGGAGGACCTGATCAATATCGGAGCCTATAAAAGCGGCAGTAATCCGTCGATTGATTATGCAATCAGCAAGATTGATGCAGTGAATGCCTTCCTGTGCCAGGATGTGGAGGAAAAGTTTGATTTTGAGACGAGCGTACAGATGCTCAAAGCCCTGTTTGCAGACTGACGAGGTGAGAACGCATGGCCAGATTCCGATATTCCATGCAAAGTATACTGAATATCAAATTAAAAATGGAAACGCAGGCAAAGCAGGAATTTTCTGCGGCACGGGCAGTGCTGGACGCGGAAGAGGAGAAGCTGCAGCAGTTGCTTGACAGAAAAGCAGGCTATGAGAAAGAGGCGGAAAGACTTCTTGCCGGAAATCTAAATCTGCGTGACATAGAAGAAAATAAAACAGCAATTCTCTGTATGGATTCTTTTATTGCCGGACAGCGGGATAAAGTGAGAACGGCAGAGAAGAATCTGGAGACGGCGAGGGTGAAGCTGACAGAGGTTATGACAGAGAGAAAGACCCATGAAACGTTGAAGGAAAAAGCGTTTGAACAGTTCCTGGAAGATGAAAAAAGGCAGGAGAGCAAGGAAGTAGATGAACTCACCAGCTATAAATACGGGGAACGCAGAAAAATTGACGGAAAAAACAGTGTGTCTGCACAGAATTGATGAAAAGTGAGGAAAAATATGGCAAGAGAACAGGCTCCGGCAACGATTGAGCCAGAAATAGAAAAGAAAAAAATCCAGGAAGAAAAGAAAAAGCTGAAAAAGGATCAAAAAGAACAGAAGAAAGAAGCAAAACGTCGCGCAAAGGAGATCGCCAGACAGGAAGAAGCGTTGGGTGAAGAAGAAAGCAACGGATTGGTGACGTTTGGAGCGACGGTACTGATTATTGTTTTGTGGATTGCGGTAATCTGTGTCATTGTAAAGCTGGATATCGGCGGCTTCGGCAGTTCAGTGCTGACTCCCATCTTGAAAGATGTGCCTGTGGTGAATAAAATTCTGCCCGGAAATTCTCTGACGGAAACCACAGATCCGGAGAGCTACGGCGGCTATTCCAGCCTGCAGGATGCTGTAGACTATATCAGGCAGCTGGAACTGGAACTGGAGCGTGTACAGACTGCTTCCAATGCAAAGGATGAACAAATTGAGACTTTAAAGGCGGAAAATGAGCGCTTGCAGCAATTTGAGGACAGGCAGGTTGAATTTCAGCGAATTCAAAAGGAATTCTATGATGAGGTGATTTATTCGGAGAAAGGACCCGGAGCGGAGGAATACCGAAAATGGTATGAAGAGATGGATCCTGCTACAGCGGAATATCTGTACAAGCAGGTTGTAATTCAGCTGGAAGAAAGCCAGCAGATCAAAGACTATGCACAGGCCTATTCTGAGATGAAACCCAAGGCCGCGGCAGCTATTTTTGAAACGATGACAGATGACCTGAATCTGGTTGCGAGAATACTGAAAACCATGAATGCTGAGGATCGCGGAAATATTTTGGCTGCCATGGATTCCACGATAGCAGGTAAACTGACCAAAATTATGAATCCCGACTCTTAAGTTTTCTACGGATAAAGCCGATAAAATTTTGTAGAGAATTTTAGAAAGGAGGATAGAAATGACAGGAACATCCGTAAAAGATGTGGGCCTGACGCTCGGCAGCATGGCAGCTTCCCGGAATGTAAGCACAAAAGATTTGTCCCGGAACGGTTTCCGCAAAGTATGGGACAATCAATCCGGCAGGGAAAATTTCGGAGAGCCGGCAAATGAGGCACAGACTGTGATAAGAAAGACGCCGGGGGAATCTCTGAAAGCAAAGGAGGAGCACAGACTCCGCACCGCAAAACCGGAGGAAATTGAGGAAAGCCCGGAGGAAATGAGCGGGATCAAACCGGAAGAGGCGATGATGGTGCTGCAAACAGCAGCAACGGAACTGACGGAAAAGATTGCAGATGCTTTTGGAATGAATTCGGAGGAAGTACAGACTGCCATGGAAGAACTTGATATGGGGAGCCTGGATGTACTGAATCCCGGAAAACTGGGAGAACTGCTTTTGAAAGTCAGCGGTGCCGAAGATACCTATGCGCTGGTAACCAATGAAGCGCTTTATGACAGCTACCGTGATTTGATGGGGCAGTTGCAAAGCTTGGTGCAGGAAGCCGGCAGGGAACTGAATCTGGATGAGGATCAGATTGCAGGATTGCTTGAGAAGATGTGGGAGCAGCCGGATAATTTAATGACCGGAGAAGAGACAATGCCGGAAATCCGTGCGGAAGATGTTCGGAGTGATTCGGAAAAAGCGGTTGAGAAGACTGATGAGATGCAACCTGTAACCGAGAAGACGGTAGCGGGTGAAGAGGAAAGTAAAAAAACCGAAACCGGCAGCGAAAGTGGTTCCGAAGAGAGACAGCAACCTTCCTCAGATAAGGGAGAAACATCCAATCTGTTTCTGCAAAATCTGAAAACAGAACAGTTTCAGCCGCAGAACGGTCAGGAAGTACAGAATACTTCGGCTTGGAGTCCCGATACGCAGGATATTATGCGGCAGATTATGGACTACATGAAAGTTCAGGTGAAATCTGATATGTCCAATCTGGAGATGCAGCTTCATCCTCAGAACCTAGGAGCCCTGCAGATTCATGTGGCAAGTAAGGGTGGCGTGGTTACGGCAAACTTCATCACTCAGAATGAAGCCGTAAAATCGGCACTGGAAAGCCAGATGGTTCAACTGCAACAGAACTTTGAAGAACAGGGAATCAAGGTGAATGCCATTGAGGTCACCGTACAGACCCATGAATTTGAAAGAAATCTGGATCAGGGACGCGGAAATAACCAAAATCAGGAACCCACAAAAAGAAACAGAATCAGAAGAATTAATCTAAGCGATGTATCTGTTCCGGAAGAGATGGAACAGGAGGATGCACTTGCAGCGGAAATGATGGCTGCAGACGGAAACACGGTGGATTACACCGTATAAATAAAGAAAGGAGGAGACGAAAGAGAATGGCATTGGTAGCACCGGTTGAAGATGGAAAAATCGTTGAAACCGCTTCACAGAGCTCATTAAAAAATACTTCCAAGACCGATAACAGCGGTATGGACAAAGATGCCTTTTTACAACTTCTTGTGGCTCAAATGCAATATCAGGATCCGCTGGAGCCTACATCCAACACCGAGTATATTTCACAGTATGCGCAGTTTTCTCAGGTGGAACAGATGCAGAACATGGCGGCAAGCAGTGATCTGGCAAGAGCAAGCTCTCTGGTCGGAGAAGAAGTTTATGTCAAGACAACTACCTCTACGGGAGAAACCAAGTATATACAGGGCAAGGTCGATTATGTAGTGTTCGAAAACGGAAAAGCGTATCTGTCCATTGACGAATCGCTTTATTCACTGGATGATTTGGATACCGTTGTGGACAGCACTTATCTGGCAGCATATAACAAAGCATATGATTTCACTGTCAAGTTGAATAAGCTTCCTGCAGTCGGCGGAGTGGATTTGACGGATGCGGACGAAATCGATGAGCTGGAAAAGATATACAACGAGATGACCGATTACGAAAAGGGCTTTGTTGCTGAGGATACCGTAAAAACTCTGAACAAGTATATTGAAAAGCTGGCAGAGGTTCGCAAGGCGGCTGAGGAAGCAGAAAAGAGTAAGGAAACAGAAGAAAATCAGGAAACGGAAGAGACTGAGAAGCCGGAGGAAGCAGACAGCACGAATCAGGTATAGAACGGGAGCTTAAGGATGAATATTCAGAAAAACGGATATCTGTCTATTGAGCAGCTGACGGATCGGTATTTAAGCGGGACACAGAAAACGGAAAATCACAAGACCACGGAGGGTCTTTCCTTTCAGGATATCTTGCAGCAGAAAAGCCTGACAGGCAGTACGGGGAGCCTGAAATTTTCGAAGCATGCGTTGGGAAGGTTGACAGCCCGCAATATTGAGCTGGACAGCAACCAACTGGAAAGATTGCAGCAAGGCGCGGCAAAAGCGGAAGAAAAGGGTATTAAGGATTCCCTGGTAATTGTAGACCAGCTGGCGTTCATTGTGAATGTACCGAATCAGACGGTAGTCACTGCAATGGATAGCACAGAAACAAACGAAAATGTATTTACCAATATCAACGGAGCAGTTATTATGTAGCCGGACCTTTACAGGAGGTTATCAGCTTCCCGACTGACAGAAGGAAGCACGCTCCGTTCCTACAGGAGGAACAAGACTATGATGAGATCACTTTATTCTGGCGTGGCAGGACTGAAAACACACCAGACCAAAATGGATGTTATCGGTAACAACATTGCAAACGTAAACACAACGGCATTTAAATCGAGCTCCATTACCTTCAGCGAACTGATGAGCCAGACGACTCAGAGAGCAAGCGGTCCGAATGCAACCACAGGTACTGGCGGTGTCAATGCCAGACAGATTGGACTTGGTGTAAAGAGCGGCGCTATCAATATCAATATCGAAGGACAGGGTTCTGCACAGTCCACCGGAAATCCCTTTGACATCATGATTACAGGAGACAATTTCTTTGTTGTCAACAACGGTGTGGAAAATCTCTTTACAAGAGACGGTTCATTCTATGTAGACGGTGGAGGAAACCTTGCCATGACCAGTACCGGTTACAATGTGATGGGCTGGGGCGTGGATGAAGCGACAGGAAAAATCAAGCAGGATTCTGTGGCTGCACTGCGAATCATGAGTACTGCCAATATGACATATCCGCCTGAGGCAACCTCAAAGGCCTATATGGCAGGAATTCTGGATAAAAATGATACAGATGTGACCAGTGCAAACGGAAAGGTGGTAAATCTGAATTTCTTTGATGCGCTGGGCTACAGCTACACTGCAAGATTTGTATTCAGACAGTCTGATGACCGGAACCAGTACAGCCTGGAACTTTCCAAGATTCTGGATTCCACCGGAGCAGAGGTTGACATTTCCAAGGTTGACGTAACACTGTTCGGCAAAGAGGGAAGCATGCAGATAAAGAGCGGTAAGGTGAGTTTTGACACCACTAATTATAAATGGGACGGTAAGGAACTCAAGGACGGCAGTGGCACCGTGCTGGCTAATCTGGATGATATTTTCAAAGCTGGCGGTAACGGAGAACTGAATACATTATCTGACAAGGGAGCCAATCTGCAAACAGCCACCGTACAGGAACAGCTGGATGCAATTGCAAAAGCATATGGCTACGAGGGCTCTACGGATGAATTCCTGAGCCTGCTTTATCAGCCGCTGGATAACACTGGTAAAGCGGATGGTGATGCACTGTCCGTACAGATGCTGTTGTTCAATAGAATAGCAGATACGGCAGGCACGGCGACAGGGGCACAGACTTCCATTCCCGTACCGGCTGCAGACGCAAAGCAGGGAGATCCTTTTTCCTTTGAAACAGTGGGACGCAAATTTGATGGTACAAGCGTTGCATTTGACGGTAAGACCGGTTATTTTGCAGGCATCAACGGTCAGGCTACTGTCTCTACCGTAACTCTGGAGTTGTCCAAACTGGGTGGCAATTTCTCTGACATTGAAATTGATTTTTCCGAGATTTCAATGTTTGACAACAAGGGAACCTCCACACTGGGTGCAACCAGCGGCGATGCCGACGGCATCGGAATGGGACGCCGTCTGGGTGACATGATTGGTGTTTCTATCCAACAGAATGGTATGATTTACGCAAGCTATGACAATGGTATGACCAAGTTGTTGGGGCAAATTGCGACGGCGGCTTTTGCGAATGCCTCCGGTCTGGAAAAGCAGGGTGAAAACCTTTACTCCGCAACCTTAAATTCCGGCGAGTTTGATGGCATCGGCGTGGATGTGACGGCCAACGGCGGTAAAATGTCGACCGGACAGCTGGAGATGAGTAATGTGGATTTGTCGGCAGAGTTTACGGAAATGATTACCACGCAGCGTGGTTTCCAGGCAAACAGCCGAATTATTACCGTATCCGACACATTGCTGGAAGAATTAACCAACCTGAAGAGATAAGTTTTTCAACAGTAATTGGGTATATATGATATAATAAAGGGACGGAATTTTCCGTCCCTTATGTCGATTAAACAGCAGCGAACTGACAGCATACGCCGCGGACGGCATGAATTATGTTTGGTGTACGAGGTAAGACTATGATTGAAGTGACAAAACTGAATGGAACGAAGGTTCTGGTAAACCCACATTTGTTCGAAATAGTAGAAGAAACGCCGGATACGGTCATTACTCTTACAACCGGCAAAAAAATTATCGTAAAAGAAAGTAGACAAGAGATAAAAAATCTTGTAAAATTGTATAGAAAGGATATTTTTGCGGAATAATTCAGAAAAATGCAGAATGTTAGGTGATTGGTATGGATATAGCATCATTGGCCGGACTGGTATTATGTCTTGTCATGCTTGTATTTGGTATCATCAGCTCCGCAGGTGTCGGAGGCTTTCATGAGTACATAGACCCGCCTTCTTTCATCATTACCTTTGGTGGTGCCTTCTCGGCTACGCTTGCTTCTGTCAGTCTGGCTGACTTTATCGGCGGACTCAAGAGCTTCACGTTGGTTCTCAAAGCACCTGCTGTAAATACGGCAGAGATGATTCAGAAAATTATAGATTTGTCAAATGTGGCGCGTAAGGAAGGACTTCTTTCTCTGGAAGAAGCTGCTGCCGATATGGACGAGCCGTTTTTGAAAAAAGGGATTCTGCTGGTGGTAGATGGTACGGATCCCGATTTGGTGCGCGCAATTATGGAAACAGAACTTGTAAGCATCGAAGGAAGACACAAGACAAAAATCGGTTTCTGGGAAACACTGGGAACCATGGGCCCTGCATGGGGTATGATCGGTACCCTGGTAGGACTGGTAGACATGTTGTATCATATGGACGATGCTTCTTCACTGGGACCTGCAATGGCAGTGGCTTTGATTACCACCCTGTATGGTTCCCTGCTGGCAAACTGGATTTGCGCTCCGGTAGCCAATAAGCTGAAAGCAGACAATGAGACAGAAATGATGATGAAGGAAGTCATGATAGAAGGTCTGCTGTCCATTCAGGCAGGAGAGAACCCGAGAGTCATTGAAGAAAAACTGAAATCGTTCCTGGCTCCCAAGGACAGAGGCACAGCTGAGGAAGATGCGGGGGGTGAAGCTTAATGGCAAAGCGTAAGGAAGATCCGCCGCCAGCCGGGTCGCCGGCGTGGATGGCAACCTTCAGTGACTTGATGAATCTGCTCCTTTGCTTTTTCGTTATGCTTTTTGCCATGTCTACACTGGAAGAAAGCAAACTGGCTGAACTGGTTGCCGCCATGAACAATACATTCAGTATTTTTGATGCGGGAGCCACAGCTATCGGCGAGGGAATTCTGATTAGTAACGGTGTCAGTCAGCTCAATGAACTGGATCAGTATATCAACAGTACCGGAAAAACCGCAGACAGTGCCAATGAAGGTGAAGATTTTCAGGAGTATGAGAAATCACCGGAGGAACTGGAACAGATGCTTGCGGATGAAAAGCTGCAGGAGAATGAGCAACTGGCGGAGAACGTTGAGGAAGCATTACAGGAGCAGGCAGTTGGAGACCAGGTTGATATCAGTTTTACGGCGCAGTACATACAGCTTACTATGAATGGCGCTTTATTGTTTGATTCCGGAAGTGCGGAATTGAAAGAGGATGCAAAGAGCATTCTGGATAAGGTCGGCACTGTTCTGGAGAGGTACAGTACCGGCACGGTGGAGATTGAAGGACACACGGACAATGTGCCAATCAGCAATTCCCGTTATGCCAGCAACGAGGAGTTAAGCAGTGCAAGAGCGCTTTCCGTGTTCTATTATCTGGCAGAGAATACTTTTCTTGATCCGGCAAACCTGAAACATGCGGGTATGGGGGAGAGAGCACCTGTAGCGGATAACTCTACAGCAGAGGGAAGAAGCATGAACCGAAGAGTTGAAATCAGAATCTATAACCCGGCACAGGGCTGAGAAAGGAATAAGGGGATTTAGACTTTATGAAGAAGAATTTACTGAGCGTGCTGATTCTGGCATTGCTAATTGTAAATATTGTCCTGACGACAATTATGATGGTCAGTGTCACGGGGACGAATGCCAAGACCGCTGAGCTGGTTACCAGTATAGCGACTGTCATGAACCTGGAACTGTATGAACCCGGAGGAACCGCGGCGTCGGAAGTATCGCTGGCCGATACGGAAAGCTATGATATGGCGGAACTGATGATTCCTCTGGCCGCTTCTACGGTTGTGAATGCTGATGGAACAACAGGTACAAGCGCAAAGCAATCCTATATTATTTTTACGCTTTCTTTGCTGCAGAATACAAAGCATGAAGATTATAAAACTTTAGGCGGTGCAGAAAATATGGCGACCAGAGACAGCCTGATTAAGGATGTCGTCAACCGCGTGGTGGGTAATCACACCCTGGAGGAGTGCCAGACTGATTTTGAGAGCATCAGAGAAGAAATTCTAAAGGAAATCCAACAGCTGTTCGGCTCTGATTTTATATATAAGATTGCCATCAGCGGAGTGAAATACGGCTGATGCCGGGCAGAGAATACGGGGTACTGACAGGAGGTGAACTTGCGTGGGCGAGGTACTTTCCCAAAATGAAATAGACAATCTGCTTGCGGCATTGTCTGCGGGTGAACTTGATGTTGACCAGATGCAGGAAAGTGAAGAGAAGCAGGTTAAGAATTATGATTTCAGCCGCCCGACAAAGTTCTCGAAAGAACACCTGAGAACTCTTGAAATTATCTTTGAGCATTACAGCCGACTGATTTCCACGAATCTGCCCGTATATCTGAGAAAAAATGTTCAGGTGACAGTGGCAAGTTCGGAGACTGTTACATTTAATGAGTTTACGAATGCCCTTTCCAACCCGGTTATACTGGGCATTATTGATTTTGCACCGCTGAACGGAACCATTATCATGGACCTGGCCACGAACCTTGGCTATGCCATGCTGGATCGCATGTTGGGCGGAAGCGGAATACCGCTT
Organism: uncultured Lachnospiraceae bacterium; assembly: GCA_945913255.1. Classification (GTDB taxonomy): domain Bacteria; phylum Bacillota; class Clostridia; order Lachnospirales; family Lachnospiraceae; genus Acetatifactor. Next base: position 20,405 of record CAMEDC010000032.1, on the reverse strand, counting down.
GAAAAAAACCGGGAATTTTCGGAGATTGAATTGACAATTATTCAGAAAATATTGATAATGTTCACCCAGCTTTTACGGGAGCCATGGAAGAACGTTATAGATATATCTCCTGTGCTCAGCCGGCTGGAGACGAATCCCCAGTTTGCGCAGGTAATTGCCCCTAATGATATGATTGCTATTGTGACATTGAATATGAAGATAGGGGATGTTGAGGGCTTTATGAATGTCTGTCTTCCTTTCTTTACTCTGGAGGACGTCATGGACAAGCTGAATACGAAGTACTGGTTCTCTACCATGCAGGAAACACATGCCGAGGACTATGAAGAGTACATAGAAACTCTGATTCGGAAAGTAGATGTTCCGATTAAAGCAGTACTTGGTAGGAGTTCAATCTCAGTCAATGAGTTTATGAACCTTCAGGTAGGAGACTGCATCCGGCTTGATTCCAGATTGGATGACGACATGAATATCTATGTAGGCAATATCAGAAAATTTACCGCTTTACCCGGCGTTGATAAAGACTCTTATGCTGTCCGGATTACATCGGTAATCAGAGAGGAGGACTAAGGAATGGATGGTGGAATGCTGTCTCAGGACGAGATAAATGCACTGCTAAGCGGCATGGATCTGTCTGGTGACGGAGAACCGGAAACCATAGGCAGCTCGGAAGAAGTGACCGAGGTGCCAAGCAGCGATTCCGCAAGTTCCAATGCTGCGGAAAATATGAATACCGGGGATATCCTTTCGGATGTCGAGAAGGATGCCATTGGTGAAGTTGCAAATATCAGTATGGGTTCTTCGGCGACAACACTGTATTCCCTGGTGAACAGAAAAGTGAATATCACCACTCCTGTGGTAGAACTTGCCACATGGAATAATTTGCTGACAGAATATGAGAAGCCCTGTGTTTTTATTCAGATTAAATACACAGTGGGACTGGATGGTACCAATATTCTGGTATTGAAGGAGCATGATGTCAAGGTTATTACCGACCTTATGATGGGCGGAGATGGTACAAATACGGACGGAGAATTAGGAGAATTGCATCTGAGTGCAATTTCGGAGGCAATGAATCAGATGATGGGTTCTGCGGCAACTTCTCTTTCCACGATGCTGAAGACAACAATCGATATCAGCCCGCCGGAAGCTTCGCTGTTTGATCTCACTCAACTGAAGAACGGTGAGGATATTGCCCCGTTCCTGGGAGGCATGTTTGTCAAGATATCCTTCCGAATGCAGATTGACGATTTGGTAGACAGTTCTATCATGCAACTGTATCCGATAGAATTTGCACGAAAACTGGTTGATACCTTTATCAATACACAGATGGGCGGCAGTAGTTCAGATGCCTCCAAGCTGGCAGAAGATGTACAGGCGATTCCCTCATCTGCACCGGATGCCGGTCAGACCGATACCGGACAGATGAATATGAACGGCATGGGAATGAATCCCATGGGGCAAATGGGAATGAACGGTATGCCTATGATGGGAATGAATCCTCAAATGGGAATGCCCATGATGGGAATGAACGGTATGCCTATGATGGGAATGAACCCTCAGATGGGAATGCCGATGGGAATGAACCCTCAAATGGGAATGAATCCCCAGATGGGAATGCCGAATGTCAATGTTCAGCCGGCACAGTTCCAGAGTTTTTCCGCAGACGGAAAACAGATTCCGGGACAGGAAAATATCGGACTGATTATGGATGTGCCGTTGGAAGTCACAGTGGAGCTTGGAAGAACAACCAAGTCGATTTCGGAAATTCTCAATTTTGCACCGGGTACGATTATTGAACTTGACCGTATCGCGGGTGAACCCATAGATGTTCTGGTCAACGGTAAGTTCGTTGCCAAAGGAGAAGTGGTTGTCATTGAAGAGAGTTTTGGCGTAAGAGTAACAGAGATTATCAAGTAGGAGGAAGGATTAATGGCAAAGAATATTTTGGTTTGTGATGACGCTGCGTTCATGAGGATGATGATTAAGGATATCCTGACAAAGAACGGCTACAATGTGGCCGGTGAGGCTGAGAATGGTCTCAAGGCAGTAGAAAAGTACAAGGAGGTAACACCTGATCTTGTGCTGATGGATATTACCATGCCCGAGATGGATGGAATTCAGGCACTAAAGGAAATCAAAAAGGTAGATGCCGGTGCAAAGGTTATCATGTGTTCCGCAATGGGACAGCAGGCGATGGTAATTGAGTCCATTCAGGCCGGTGCAAAGGATTTTATTGTGAAGCCTTTCCAGGCAGACCGCGTCATTGAAGCGGTGAAGAAGGTTGTAGGCTGATGACACTTTTGCTGACCTTCAGTTCCGGAAGCTATGCGCAGTTTATTGCGGTGCTTGTTGTGTTTGCTCTTGTGCTGGGTGTTACGGCACTCACAACAAAGTGGATTGCCGGTTATCAGAAACAGCAGAGTGCAAACAACAACGTGGAAGTAGTGGAAACAAGCCGCATTGCGAACAACAAGTATATTCAGATTGTGCGGGTTGGGGAAAAGTACATGGTGATTGCTGTCTGCAAGGACACAGTCACCATGCTGGGTGAAATATCCAGAGAGCAGCTCAGACAGACAGATTCCTCCAAAGGAATACATTTTAAGGAAATACTGGACAGGGTTGCAAAGAAAAATGCCGATGAAGAGACCACCTTCGGGTGCGAGTTGGATGATCCAAAGGACAACCAGGTACATGACAAAATATAAGCAGAAAATCAAGCGAATAACAACGATAATATGCCTGCTGGTTACGGTGGGCATATTGTGTATTCAAAATTCCATGACAGTATATGCTACCGGGAATCATCTTACCGGAGACAGTCAGATTTCCACGGTCATTGATCCCCCGGGTACCTATAACACACCGGAAGAGCTGAACAGGCTGAATACAGCAAATACGGTAACGATTACTTATAATGATGGAAATGGACAGATAAATGGTGCACTGCGCATTTTGCTGACACTGACACTCATTGCCATTGCGCCGACGCTCATCATTCTGATGACATCCTTTACCCGTATTATCATCGTTCTGCACTTTACCCGGGCTGCTCTGAATACACAGACGGCACCGCCGAACCAGATATTGATTGGTCTGGCACTTATCCTGACATTTTTTATCATGGAACCGACAATCACCAGAATCAATGAGGAAGCTATTCAGCCCTTTGAAGCGGGAGAAATACAGCAGGAAGAAGCCTTTGAAAAGGCAATTACTCCCCTGAGGGAATTCATGTATCCCCAGACGCAGGTAAAGGATGTACAGCTCTTTATGGAGATTGCAGGTAAGGAGTGGGACGGTAAGAACGAGTCGATTCCGCTTTCCGTGTTGATTCCCAGCTTTATGCTGAGTGAACTGCGGATTGCTTTCTGGATAGGTTTTATGATTTATGTACCGTTTATTGTCATAGATATGGTGGTGGCATCTACTCTGATGAGCATGGGTATGATGATGCTGCCGCCAACGACAATTTCCATGCCTTTTAAGATACTGCTGTTTGTGCTGGCTGACGGTTGGAGCCTGATTATCGGTAATCTTGTAAGGACATTTTACTGAGGATAAGCGATATGCTGTCGGCTGAGAATAAACGGGAGACGATATTGTACAAATGGAAAGGAGAGTGAGCGCAGATGACGATAGATGCCGTGACGGATATTGTCAGAGAGTCACTGTTTTTAATTATTAAAACCTCTTTGCCGGTTCTGCTGGTATCCTTGATTGTCGGATTGATTATCAGTATTTTCCAGACAGTTACTTCGATTCAGGAACAGACGCTTACCTTCGTGCCAAAGATTATCTGTGTATTTCTTGCACTGGCAGTCTGCGGTCAGTGGATGATGAATGCCATGGTGGAATTTATGACGCAGCTCTGGTCCAGCTTTTCCGTGTATGTGCACAGGTAGCGGGTACAGGAGTAGACTATGATAGACTTTTCCTTTTCCATCTATGATTTGGAATATTTTCTTTTGATTTTTACCCGGGTATCCTGTTTTGTGTTCATTGCCCCTTTCTTCAGTATGAAGAATACACCGGCAACGGTGCGTGTAGGTCTCAGCTTTTTTACGGCACTTTTGCTTTATCAGGCGTTAACTCCTGCGCAGGCTGTTTCCTATGACAGCGTGCTGGAGTATGCCATCATTGTGATGAAAGAGGCGATTACCGGATTGCTCATTGGTTTTGGCGCCAGTATCTGTACCAGCATTGTGAACTTTTCGGGTTCCATTGCCGATATGGAAATCGGGCTTTCCATGGCGACCCTGATGGATCCGACTACAAGGGAAAGCACCAGTATTACGGGTGTTTATTATCAATATGCTTTGATGATGATGATGATTGCTTCCGGAATGTACAGATATTTTTTCGGAGCGCTTGCAGATACCTTTACACTGATTCCTGTAAATGGATCGGTATTCCATGGGGATTCCCTTGTGGATTCCATGCTTATGTTCTTAAGTGATTATATCATTATCGGTTTTCGGATTGTGCTGCCCGTGTTTTGCGTGACGTTGCTTTTGAACGCTATTTTGGGAGTACTTGCAAAAGTATCTCCGCAGATGAATATGTTTGCGGTCGGTATACAGCTGAAAATCCTGGTGGGACTGTCTGTCATGTTCCTGACGGTGGGAATGATGCCGGGCATTGCCGACTTTGTATTTGAAGAGATGAAGAAAATGATGGTTTCCTTTGTAGGAGCGCTTCAATGATTCGTTATAATCTGCAATTTTTTGCAAAAGAAGGAATGGGCGGCGAAAAAACAGAACCCGCTACCCAGAAAAAACTGGAGGATGCCCGCAAAGAGGGGCAGGTTGCAAAGAGCCGTGAAATTGCAAACGGATTGGGACTGCTTGCGTTGTTTCTGATTCTGAAATTCTGGGTGGGCAGCATGGGAATCCGGATGATGGAGGTCTTTCCCGGCATCTATAACAAAATTCCGGATGTAGTTACTTTTTGGCACGGAGAGATGCCGCAGACGGATGCAGGTGTTGTATTCCGGCAATTGATTCTGAATGTGCTTACGATTATAGCACCGATTCTTGCGATTGGTTTTCTGATAGCCTTCTTAAGTGATGTGGTGCAGGTAAAATGGCACCCAACCCTGAAGCCGCTGATGCCGAAATTCAGCAAACTAAATCCCTTACAGGGAGTGAAAAAGCTTTTTTCCGTCAATGCACTGGTCGAACTGATAAAGTCGATTGCCAAGATAGCGTTGATTGTATATATCTGCTACACCTATCTGAAGGATAAGTGGGTGTATCTTCTCAATTTGTATGATGTGGGATTGATGCAGGCATTGAATATTGCCGCAGATGTTGTGACTGACCTGGGAATTCGCATTTCTGCAATCTATATGATTCTTGCGCTTGCCGACTTTGCCTACCAGAAGATAAAGTTTAAAAATGACATGAAGATGACCAAGCAGGAAATCAAGGAAGAATACAAGCAGCAGGAAGGAGACCCTCAGATTAAGGGAAAAATCCGGCAGAGAATGAGTGAAGCTTCCAGGAGACGTATGATGCAGGATCTTCCGAAGGCAGACGTGGTGATTACCAACCCTACCCATTATGCGGTGGCCATCAAGTATGATCCGGAAGTGGCGGATGCCCCCATTGTCATTGCCAAGGGTGAGGATTATCTGGCAGCACGTATCAAGGAAATTGCGAGAGAAAACAAGATTGAAATTGTGGAGAACAAGCCTCTGGCACGAATGTTGTATGCCAATGTTGATATAGGGCAGGCGGTTCCGCCGGAGCTGTATCAGGCGGTGGCGGAAGTTCTCGCGTTTGTATATCATTTACAGGGAAAAATCTGAGACAGCAGTGAAAGGAGGAAATGCATATGAATGCCAGACTTGCAAGGACAGATGTCATGGTTGCCATTTATATTCTTGTGGCATTTGTCATGCTGATTGTACCTCTGCCTGCGGTAGTGCTGGATGTCTTTATGGCATTCAACATTGCCATTGCATTTACCATCCTGTTTGTCTGTATGTTTTCAAAGGAAGTTCTGGATTTATCCTACTTCCCAACCATTCTTTTGTTTACAACTATTTTTCGAATTGCCATGAATGTGTCTTCCACAAGACTGATTCTGACAACCGGCACTTCCGGAAATGTGGTGCGTACCTTCGGACAGTTTGTGGGCGGCGGCGATTTGATTGTCGGTGCAATTATCTTTATTATACTGATAATGATTCAGTTCCTTGTTATCAACAAGGGTTCTGAGCGTGTGGCTGAGGTAACGGCACGTTTTACACTGGATGCCATGCCCGGAAAACAGATGGCGATTGACGCGGATCTGAACACCGGTGCCATCGATGACAAGGAAGCGAAGGCAAGACGTGACAAAATTCAGTTGGAATCCAGCTTTTTCGGTTCCATGGATGGTGCCGTAAAGTATGTAAAGGGAGATGCGGTTGCCGGCTTGCTTTTGACGGTCATTAACCTAGTCGGCGGTATCGCCATGGGAATGTTGAGGAACGGAATGGATATCTCATCTGCCCTGGATAATTACGGCTTGCTTACCATCGGTGACGGACTTGTCAGCCAGATTCCTTCGCTGCTGATTTCCCTGTCCACCGGTATTCTCGTCACAAAGGGCGGCAAAGAAGCGGAATTCGGACCGGCAATCATCAAGCAGCTGTTCGGTGTGCCCAAGGTAATGTATCTGGTGGGTGGAACTCTGGCTTTTCTTGGAGTTGCTACCGAACTGAATACGATTCTTTTTGTGGGAATGGGAATGCTCTTTGTCGTCGGAGGAAGAGTAATCGCAGGAAATCTGGAAACCGCTCAGATTGAGCAGGAGGTTGACAGCGAGGAGGCGGCTGCGGAGGAAATCAGGCAGCCTGAAAACGTCAACAGCTTACTGCAGGTTGACCCCATTGAACTGGAATTCGGCTACGGGATCATTCCTCTGGCAGATGTCAATCAGGGAGGCGATCTCCTTGACCGTGTTGTCATGATTCGAAGACAGATTGCACTGGAGCTTGGTACGGTGGTTCCCATCATTCGCCTGCGTGATAATATCCAGTTAAATCCGAACCAATATATTATCAAGATTAAGGGTATCCAGGTCAGCGAGGGAGAAATCCTTTTCGATCACTATATGGCAATGAATCCGGGATATGTGGAAGAGGAGATTACGGGTATACCTACCTTTGAACCTTCTTTTCACCTGCCTGCCATCTGGATTACGGAGGGACAGCGTGAGAGGGCGGAGAGCCTCGGCTACACTGTGGTGGATCCGCCATCCATCATTGCGACGCATCTGACGGAAATTATCAGACAATATATCTCAGAGCTGCTGACCAGACAGGATGTTCAGAATCTGCTAAACAATCTGAAGGAAACCAATCCCTCTCTTGTGGAGGAGCTGGTGCCAAAGCTTCTGGGAATCGGAGAGATACAAAAGGTACTGCAGAATCTTCTGAAAGAGGGTATTTCTATCAGGGATTTGCTTACCATTATGGAAACGCTGGCGGATTATGCGCCGACGACGAGGGATACGGATATTTTGACGGAGTATGTGCGCCAGAGCCTGAAACGTGCTATTTCCACCAAATACTTTCCGCCTCATGAGACAACCAGCGTGGTGACGCTGGATCCGAAGATTGAGCAGGAAATTATGACCGGCGTAAAACAGACGGAAAACGGTGCGTTCCTCAATCTTGATCCGAGCAGATCAAGGGCAATTCTGGATTCTGTGGGCAGGGAAATACAGAAGCTGGAAAATCTGGGGAAAAGCCCAATTATTATTACTTCTCCAATCGTACGTATGTATTTCAAACGTCTGACCGAGGACTACTACAGGGATTTGGTGGTGGTTTCTTACAATGAGGTGGAATCTAACGTAGAATTACAGTCAGTTGGGATGGTGACAGCATAATGATAATCAAGAAATTTACGGGAAAAACAGAAGAAGAAGCAGTGGAAGCTGCCAGAAAGGAACTGGGCAGCGGCATTGTGATTATGAATGTCAGAAGCGTAAAGAAAAAGGGAATTGCAGGTATATTTGGAGCCAGACAGACAGAGGTGACTGTGGCGTTGGAGGAGGAGAGAGAGGAACCCAGGCCGGTCAGAAAAGAGACTGCACCCGTCGCGGTGAGAGACAACTCCCGCAATATCGAGAAAAAGCTGGACAGCCTTGAGACGCTTCTGGTGAATCGTCTGCAGCAGGATGAGGCAGCTCGCAGCGAAAAACCCGCAGAACGGGAGGAAGAGAAAAGCGAAGAGAAGGACGGCAGAACCGAAAAGAGCGAAAAAGCGGATGAGAAGCTGAAAGAAGCCGGAGAAACCACGGAACAGGACAGATTCCTGCGGCTTCTGTATAATACCATGCTGGAAAATGAGGTGGATGAGAAATATGCCAACCAGATTCTGGAGGATGTGGATAAGACAAGAAAGCCCAACCTTCCCTTTGATTATCTGCTTGCAAATGTCTACCAGAAAATGATTTTAAAGTTCGGTAAGACAGAGAGTATTCTGCCGGCAAAAAACGGTCCCAGAGTGGTGATATTTATGGGGCCTACCGGTGTGGGAAAGACGACAACCATTGCCAAAATCGCCAGTAATTTCTGCATTGGTGAACAGAAGAAGGTCGCACTTCTGACTGCTGACACCTACAGAATTGCAGCGGCAGAACAGCTTCGTACCTATGCGAATATCCTTGAAGTACCCTTCCGGGTGATTTATTCGGAGGAAGAAGCACAGGCAGCAGTGAAAGATTTCCATGATTTTGACTATATTTTTATCGATACGGCGGGGCATTCCCATCAGAATACCGAGCTGCTTGACAATATGAAGAAGCTTTTACAGGCGGTTTCGGAGGTAGGAGAATGTCAGGCTTTTCTGGTGCTTTCGGCCACGACAAAATATCGTGATTTGCAGAGAATAGCAACCAGCTATAAAGAAGTAGGAGAGTATCAGTTTATTTTTACCAAACTCGATGAAACGGCAACACTTGGAAATCTGCTGAATTTAAGATTGTATGCGGATGCAGGAATTACATTCGTTACCTGTGGTCAGAATGTTCCGGATGATATCGAGCCGTTTAATCCGCAAAAGACGGTAAAACAGCTTCTGAGTACAAGACATTAGGAGGTAATATATGGATCAGGCGGAACAACTGAGAATTATTAAGGCCAGCCAGCAGGCAAGGCCATTGGCCCGGGTCATCACTGTTACCAGCGGAAAGGGAGGCGTCGGAAAATCCAATACGTCCATAAACCTTGCCATACAGTTTCGGAAAATGGGAAAAAGGGTGATTATCCTGGATGCGGATTTTGGCCTCGCAAATATAGAAATCATGTTTGGAGCGGTACCGAAGCATAACCTGTGTGATTTGATTTATCAGGGCAAAAATATCAGAGAAATTATTACCTGGGGACCTATGGAGGTCGGTTTTATCTCCGGCGGAAGCGGTATTGCAGGAATGTCGAATCTGAGCCGGGATTATCTGAATTATATCATACAGAACCTGGTACAGCTGGATGCAATTGCAGATATCATTATTGTGGATACAGGAGCGGGAATTTCCGATGCGGTTCTGGAATTTCTGGTGGCAAGCGGAGAAATCCTTCTGATAACCACACCGGAGCCCACTTCCATTACGGATTCCTATTCCCTGCTGAAAGCGCTGTACAGGCATCCTCGTTTTGATGAAAAGGCAACCAAGGTAAAGATGATTTCCAACAGGGTTTCGAAAGAAGAGGAAGGACAGATTCTGTTCAACAAGCTGAATGCGGTTGTAACCAGATACCTGAAGATTCCCATGTCTTATCTGGGAAGCGTGCCGGAGGACGTTCAGCTTTCCAGGTCAGTGATGCAGCAGGAACCGGTTTCCCTGCAGAATCCGACGGCAAAGTCCGCTGTCGCTTTTGAAAGGATTGCGTGCAGGCTCCTTGGAAATGAAGAGACACAGCGCCAGCCGAAGAGAGGAATGGCAGCATTCTTTTCTCATATTGTAGGCGGGAAAAAATAATGAATTGTATGATAAAAGAATACACGATAGGATGGGTGAAGAGATATGCTTTCAAAATTTATTTCTGAGGGTGACAAACTTGAATTACAGGCTGTTGAAAAGAGTATACCCGGTCATATGGAGGAAAAGAAAATTTACTACAGCCAGGTATATGAAATTCTGTCGGAAGACACTATGGAAATTGCAATGCCCATGGAGAAGACAAAGCTCATTCTTCTGCCGGTAGACAGCGAATTCGATTTGGTCGCGTATGGAGCCGGCGGGCTGTATCAGTGCTTTGTTAGGATTATCGACAGATATAAGAGCGATAATGTCTATCTTCTTGTAGTGGAACTTACCAGTAATCTCAGAAAGTATCAGAGGCGTGAGTACTATCGGTTCAGCTGCGCATTGGAAATGTGCGCCAGAAATCTGGAGGCAACAGAGATTGAAGCCATAGAGAACAAACAGCCTTATGTCCTGACACCGGGATTACCCTTAAAGCAAAGTGTCATCGTGGATATCAGCGGCGGTGGACTCAGGTTTCTTGCCACGCAGAAATATGAGCCGGGCAGCCTCTTGTATATCAGTTATCATCTCCTGAAAAACGGAGAAAGAAAGAAATATGAGACTGTAGGAAAAGTATTGAATGTCCGGCAGCTGGAAAACAGACCCGGTACCTATGAGCATCGTGTGCAGTATGTCAATATGGACAGCGATACGCGGGAAGAAATTATCAAATACATATTTGAGGAAGAGAGAAAAAATCTCAGAAGGGGGAGACTGGAGTAATGGCAAAAAAAATTCTGCTGGTTGACGACTCTGCACTCATGAGAAGAGTACTTTGTGATATAATCGATAGTGATGAGAGATTTCAGGTGGTTGCCAGGGCAACAAATGGTCTTGAGGCCTTTGATTTACTTAGCAGAAATCAGTATGATGCGGTTGTCCTCGATGTGAACATGCCTAAGATGAACGGCTTGCAGCTTCTCGAGGAATTGCGGAAATTCAAGATTCCGGCGAGGGTCATGATGGCGAGTACGGACACCAGAGAGGGTGCCAGGACGACCATGGATGCGCTGGAACTGGGAGCGCTTGATTTCGTACATAAACCGGACAGTGCGGTAGACTGCCGTGTGGAAACTTTCAGGGAAGAATTCTTAAGAACGCTGGATGTTGTGGTAAACAGCAGGATGCCGGCATTTGAATCACAGGAAAAGATTCGGGAGAGCCGACAGACAACCTTAAGAATGGTGGATATTGCCAAGAAGTTTTCCTCGAAAACTCCGGGCACAAAGATTGTGGCGATTGCGAGTTCTACCGGAGGGCCCAAGGCGCTGCAGTCGGTAATACCGAGACTCCCTGCGGAACTGGATGCACCTGTGCTTCTTGTGCAGCATATGCCGAAGGGATTTACGGCTTCTCTGGCGGAACGGCTGAATGAACTGAGCGATATTAAGGTGAAGGAAGCTGCGGAGGGCGATGAACTGGAACGTGGAACGGTTTATGTTGCCATGGGCGGGCAGCATATGAATGTGAGGACCTCATCTGCCGGTAAGTATACAATCCATTATTCGGACGAGCCGAACAGGGAAGGCGTGAAGCCATGTGCCAATTATATGTATGAATCGCTTGCTGACAGCCGGTTTGACAGAATTGTCTGTGTCGTTATGACCGGTATGGGGGCTGACGGAACAGAAGGAATCCGAAATCTGGAAGCAAAGAAAACGGTTCATGTAATCTCTCAAGATCAGCCTACGTGCACCGTATACGGTATGCCGAAGGCAGTTGTCAATGCAGGGCTATCCGATCAGGTCGTTCCTCTTGATCAGATCGCACAGGAGATTATTTTAAGTGTTGGAGTCAAAGGATGAGGTTTCATCCTTTAGGGAATAAGCTTATAAGAAAGGAATGGGTATTAGTATGGACGTAAGTCAATATCTTGAGATTTTCCTTGATGAGACAAAGGAGCATTTGCAAAATCTGAACACAAGGATTCTGGAACTGGAGTCCGACGCAGAGAACATGGATACCATCAATGAGATTTTCCGCGCCGCGCATTCGTTGAAGGGAATGGCAGGTACCATGGGTTATAAAAGGATGCAGAATCTGACCCATGATATGGAAAATGTATTCTCTGAGGTCAGAAACGGCAATATTAAAGTGAACTCGGGAATGATTGATGTGCTTTTCCAGTGCCTTGATGCTTTGGAGGAGTATACCGACAATATCCAGTCTACAGCTGATGAAGGAACAAAGGATAATGAGGAGTTAATCAAACAGCTGAATGATATTTTAAACGGTAACAGCGGTTCCGGTGCGGCGAAGGAAGAAAAACAGACAGCTGCAGCACCGACTGCTCAGAATGCGGAAGAGGACAATGCAAAGTGGGATTCCATTGCACTCGATGATTCTCAGATTACTGTCATTAAGGAAGCGCAGAAGCAGGGTAAGAATGTATACGGTCTGAATGTAATGATTCAGGAGAACTGCATTCTGAAGGCCGCTAGAGCATTTCTTGTGTTTAAAGCGGTGGAAGAAAAGGCGGAGATTATCATATCCAGTCCCAGTGCACAGGATGTGGAGGACGAGAAATTTGACAGAGATTTCACCTTGATTGTTTTGTCTGATGCAGAACTGGACAGCATTATCAAAGCTGCTGAAGGCGTGTCTGAAATTGAAAAGGTAACCGGTGCACCTGTTGTGCTGGAAAATAATAAGCATTATCATGCAAGTGAAGAAACGGAAGAGGCGGCGACTGCTTCAGCCGGGACAGAAACGCAGGAACCTGCAGAAAAAGCAGCAGCATCCGCTACGCCTACAGCTGCACCTGCTGCACCTGCAGTAAAACCTGCAGCAGACGGAAAGAAACAGGCTCCTTCAAAGCCGGTTGTAAATCGCACCGTCCGTGTGGATATCGAAAAACTGGATTCTCTGATGAACCTGGTGAGCGAGCTGATTATCGCAAAGAACTCCCTTGTTTCTGCCTCCACACAGGAGCAGACAAATACGAACAGTGCATTTAACGAGCAGATTGAATATCTGGAGCAGGTTACCACAAACCTTCATGAGTCGGTTATGAAGGTACGAATGGTTCCCATTGAGAGTGTTGTGAGCAAATTCCCCCGGATGATTCGTGACTTGTCAAAGAAGCTGAATAAAAAGATGGAACTGTATATGACAGGTGAGGAAACGGAACTCGACCGTACTGTGGTGGATGAAATCGGTGATCCGCTGATGCATCTGCTTCGTAATTCCGCAGACCACGGACTGGAGTCGGCAGAGGTTCGTGCACAGCGCGGCAAGCCTGCAGTAGGTTCTATTTTCCTAGATGCATATCAGGATGGCAACAATGTTGTGATTGAAGTCAGAGATGACGGTAACGGTATTGATATTGAAGCTGTTCGAAATAAGGCGATTGAAAGAGGAACCATCACTCCCGAGCAGGCGGCGAATATGTCGGAGAAGGACATTATCAATCTGCTGTTCCTTCCCAGCTTTTCCACGGCAAAGCAGGTTACGGATGTATCCGGACGCGGCGTAGGACTGGATGTTGTTAAGTCAAAGATTGAATCCTTAAGCGGTGAAGTGGAAGTGAAGTCCAAGTTCGGTGTGGGAAGTACATGGACAATCAGACTTCCTCTGACTCTGGCTATTATTCAGGCTCTGATGGTAGTTGTGGGGGATGAGAAATATGCAATTTCCCTTGGATCCATACAGACTCTGGAAGATATCCCCGCGAGTGATGTCAAGCTGGTTCAGAACAAGGAGGTTATTCATCTCCGCGGTGCGGTTATTCCTTTGATTCGGCTGAATGAGGTGCTCGATGTGGAGAGCAAGAAGTCGAAAGATGAAAATCTGATTGTTGTTATTGTGAAGAAGGGTGACAAGATGGCCGGACTGGTGATTGACGAACTGATCGGACAGCAGGAAATTGTTATCAAGTCGCTCGGAAAATATGTAAAACAGTGCAGATTTATCAGTGGAGCAACCATTCTGGGCGATGGCGAAATCGCTTTGATTCTGGACGCAAATGCCTTGATTTAGGGAAGGGGAGTAAACATATATGGAACTTAGTACAATCAATAAAAATGTTCTTGATGAAGAAAACAAGGGCGCGGAAGAGACATTTCAGTTTATTGTGATTCGGCTTGGAGAAGAACAGTACGGTATTGATATCCGTAACATCGATACAATTGTAAAGATGCAGCCGATTACCCGTATCCCGAAGATGCCGCCTTTCCTGAAGGGGGTTATCAACATGCGAGGTGAAGTAATTCCTGTAATCAGCATGCGTTTAAAAATGGGGTTGGAACAGGATGTTCTTACAAAGGCAACGAGAATTATCGTGCTGAAGCTGGAGCAGGAGGGAAATGTGGGCTTTATTGTGGATGAGGTCAAGGAGGTTGTGACACTCTCCGTAAATGAAATTGAGAAGCTCACTTATAATTCCAAGGAGGAAAAGACAAATTTGATTAACGCTGTTGGTAAACACAACGGTGATCTGATTTCACTCTTTGACTTGAACGCGATTACACTGGAAGGCTGATTTTGGACAAATTACTAAAAGGAGATACAGTATCCCATGGGAGACATGAGCTTAGAGCAGGTTACAGAAAATTATTATGATGTTCTGAAGGAAATCGGAAATATCGGTGCCGGTAATGCAATGACTGCCCTGTCGCAGATGCTTCAGTGTAAGGTGGACATGAAGGTGCCGCAGGTTAAGCTTCTGGAATTTTCAGAGGTTGGCGAGATAATGGGCGGCGAAGAACAGATTATGGCAGGTGTCTGGCTTGGCGTTGAAGGCGATATTACCGGGAGCATGATGTTTATGGTGGAAGAGGATAGCGCAAGACATCTGATACAAAAGATTACTATGGGCATGTTGCCTCCGGGAAAAGAGTTTGAAGAGATGGGGCTTTCCGCTATGAAAGAAGTCGGCAATATTATTACAGGTGCATACCTGAATTCGCTTTCCACTCTTACAAATTTAAAAATTTATCCTACTCCTCCGGCGCTGACTGTTGATATGGCAGGGGCAATCTTAAGTGTTCCGGCAATACAGTTTGGTGTGTTTGGGGATAAGATTCTGATGATTCAGTCTCAGTTTTATGACGATATTGAACTGGATGGTTACTTTATTCTGATTCCGGACCTGGAGTCCTATGCGAAGATATTGACGTCTCTGGGGTTGCCGGTTGTATAAGGAAGTCATTCGGATTTGCCTGGAGAGAATTCCGGGATAAAGGTTCAAGCGGAAATGGCATGGGTATAAAAATGAAAAGAGACGAGAAGATACATGAATGAGATAATCAAGGTGGGAATGGCGGATTTAAAAACTTGTGTAAGCCCCAACGGTGTAACTACCCTGGGGCTTGGTTCCTGTGTGGGAGTTGCCATCAGAGACCCGATAACCAAGATTGGCGGATTGGCTCATATCATGCTGCCGGACAGCAAGGCAATCAGAAACGGACAGCAGAATATTGCAAAGTTCGCGGATACGGGTATTGAGGAACTGGTTATGCAAATGGAAAAGCTGGGGGCAAAACGCAGCCGCATGGTGGCGAAGATTGCAGGCGGAGCAACCATGTTTGCATTCCAGGGTTCCAGTGGAGTCGGACAGGTCGGAGAGAGAAATGTAGAAGCCACCAAGGAAAAGCTGAAGGAGTTGAAAATTCCGATTTTGGCAGAGGATACGGGGGCAAATTACGGTCGTACTGTTGTCTTTTTTCCGGAGACAGGTGAATTCCATATCCGTGCGGTGGGAAAATCAGAGACAATCATCTGAAAGGCTTGGTCAGAATCTATGAACAGGAAAAATATACCACTGCTTCTGATGCTGACAGCAGGAGCGGTTACGTGTATTATTACATATGTGAGACAGTATTCGATTACGGCAAAGCTGGTGGCACTGTTTTTGGTATTGGTGATTTTCTGGCTTCTGGGTAGCATTCTGGAGTGGACCTTGAATTACTTCGACGCACAAAATGAGAAAAAGCGGAAAGAAGAGGGAGAGGTTATAGAGAAGGAGACAGAGAATCCCGATGAGAATGCAAAGGAAACCGTTTTAAAGAGCGAGTCGGACACCCCTAAGGTATAAAAGAAAAGAGAAGGAGCGCAGGTTTCATGGATGAGACAGGAAGAAAAAAACTGTTGGAAGAATATGCAAAATCGAAATCACCTGAAGCCAGAGAGAAAATTATTCTGGAGTATGCTCCGCTCGTCAAGGTGGTTGCGGGTCGGCTGAGTATGTATCTTGGGTATAATGTGGAATACGAGGATTTGGTAAGCTATGGTATTTTTGGTCTCATAGATGCCATTGACAAGTTTGACTGCATGAAAGAAGTGAAATTTGAGACATATGCAAGTCTGCGCATTCGGGGAGCTATATTGGATCAGATCCGAAAAATGGACTGGATTCCTAGAACAATCCGACAGAAACAAAAGAAAATAGAGACGGTAATGCGCGAGATAGAGCAGGAAACCGGTCATGGTGCATCGGATGATGAGATTGCGGAAAAACTGGGAATTACAGGGGAGGAGTATCTCGATTGGCAATCCCAGATGAAAATTACAGGTCTTGTCTCCCTGAATGAATATATGGAACAGGGAAGCGATGTATCTCAGGATTACAGCAGGCACACTACTTCACGATTTGAAGCTCCGGAGGAGCGTGTGGAGAAGGAGGAACTGACAAAAGTGCTGGGAGAAGCTCTGGAACAGCTGACAGAAAAGGAACAGAAGGTAATTACACTTTATTATTATGAAGAACTGACTTTGAAGGAAATCAGCAATATTCTTGAGGTGTCGGAATCACGAGTGTCTCAGCTTCACACAAGAGCTTTGCAGAAGATGAAATCCAAGATGGGTAATTATATGGGAATTCTAACCGATAACTAGTTATTTTACATGGAGATGTGACTATGCGGAATGGCTATTTTCGGCTGGTTCATGATAATGTAGGCTTCGGAGTGGCGTTATATCAGCCAGAAGATGGAGGCGAAGAAATCCAACTGGGGGAATTGATTGAATACCTGGATGGACACGGAATTGCCTATGACAGAAAACGAATTGAAATGCTGCTTTTGGATGAACAGGATGCGGTATGTCATCTGGGAAAGGACGCGTGTCCTGAAATCCCGGAAACGTATACATTGCATGTTTCCGAGGACGGTATGCTCGCAACGGTTCGTTTTATTGCGCCATCCGAAACAGGCAACCGAATCGGCTATGATGATTTTTTAAAGGATTTACAGTTCCGAAATATTACTTACGGAATTCAGACGGGGAATCTTCAGGAACACTTTCAGTCTCCCGGTCTTTTTGGCATAGATATTATATTGGCGAAGGGAAAAGAGCCTGTTCCCGGTATTGATGCCCAGATACAATATATGTTTCAGACAGATTTGCACAGAAGACCGGCTCAGCGAGAGGACGGAAGCGTAGATTACTTCCAGATGACAACTATAAATCAATGCAGAAAAGGGGATGTGCTCGCCAGAATTATTCCTGAAAAGCCGGGAGTGGACGGGCATGATGTTTATGGACATGCAATTAAGCCCAGACTTGCTAAGCCTGCCGTTTTGAAGTTTGGCAGAAATATAGTGTTATCCGAAGACCGACGCATGATTTCCGCTGCGGTGGATGGTCATGTAACACTTGTGGATGACAAGGTTTTTGTATCGGATATTTATGAGGTACAAAATGTGGATGTCGCTACCGGTAATCTGAATTACGAGGGCAGTATTCAGGTAAACGGTGATGTGGCGGAGAACTTTGAGGTGAGAGCCGGCGGAAACGTTATCATAAACGGTCTGGTGGAAGGAGCCAAAGTGGTTGCCGGTGGAAATATCATTATTGCAAAAGGCATGAATGGGATGTCTAAAGGATTCTTAAAAGCCGGTGGCGATGTGGTGGTAAAATTTCTGGAGAATACAAGAGTGGTGTCCGGCGGTTATGTGCAGACGGAAGCGATTATGAACAGCAAGGTTTCGTCGGGCAGTGAAGTGACTGTGGAAGGCCGCAAGGGGGTAATTGTCGGTGGCTACGTGCAGGCGGCAAAGAAAATAACGGCAAAAAGCATCGGAGCTCCTATGGGAGCTACCACAATCCTTGAGGTTGGGGTGAATCCGTTGATAAAAACCCAGTATAGCCGGATTCAGAAGGCGATTGCGGAAAATACCAAGACGGTTAAAGATGCAGAAGTAATTCTTTTGAATTTTAAGGAAAAGCTGAAAAAAGGTGTGGAATATAATGAGAGCCAACTGAAATACATGAAGAGTGTGGCAACCCTGGTGGAGGAGAAGACTGCTGAGCTGGAACAGATGAATGTCCGCCTTGAAAAGCTCAGGCAGATGATGGATATTCAAAAACAGGCGGAAGTTGTTGTAAATGATGAGATATTCAACGGCACAACAATTATTATAGGAGATGCTTCCAAGACGATACAGAACAGTTATCACTATTGTAAGTTCGTTAGGGAACAGGGTGAGGTTCGTATGGCACCATTGTAGATAAGTGCGAAGAGGAGACAGACATGGCTTTTGGATCCATTGAATTGACTACAATTTCGAGGGCGCAGGATTATTCTGCCATAAAACAGAATGAGGATAACAAGAGCATGGTTGACCAGACAAATTTTGGACAGCAGATGCAGAAAAACGTGGAGCAGCGTGTCCATGAGGTACATAACAGCGATAATGCGGACTGGCATGAGAAAAACCCGGATGCAAAAGAAAAGGGAAACGGTGAGTACCACGGTGATGGCGGACAGCATCGAAGAAAACAGCAGCCCAGGGAGCAGATGGTGATAAAGGGGCAGGGTGGATTTGATGTCAGGGTGTAGTTCTTATAAAAAAGACGGGTAAGAGGCGAAACGGGAAGAAAAATGGGAGCATTGGAAATTGTCCTGCTGATTGCGGGAGGAATGATATTTATATTGAGTTTTGTTCTGCCGACAAAGGGAGAACAGATTCCCAAAGATGCGGAAAAACTGGCAAGAGAAGAAATCAAAGAACTGGTCGGACAGGAGATGGAAGCTGTCCGGGGGCATGTGGATGAAGTTGTGGAAGAGGCCGTAGGCTATGCCATGGAAAAAACGGAGCGTTCTCTGGAACGGCTGTCCAATGAGAAGATAATGGCGGTAAATGAATATGCGGATACCGTGTTGGCGGAGATACATAAGAACCATGAGGAAGCTATGTTTTTGTATGATATGCTGAACAGTAAGCATGTGAATCTGAAGAATACTGTCTCTGAGGTGGATCGCACAGTGAAGGAGGCGGAGGAGAAGGTGAGCACATTCCGGAAGCTGGTTCCGGAGACAGCAGTAAAGTCAGAAAAGCAGGAAATGACTGGGAATGCGGAAAAAGCAGAAAATGCAGGAAAGACTGTAAAATCATCGAAAGCAGTGAAAAAAACGATAAGTAAGAGTATTGAGAATCAGGAACCCTCCGGCAGAATCAGTTTTACACAGGAAACAGACGAAGAAGGACATAACAACAATGAAAGAATTCTGGAACTGTATCAACAGGGGAAATCCAGAGTAGCGATTGCAAAAGAACTTGGCCTTGGCGTAGGCGAAGTGAAACTGGTGATTGATTTATTCAGGAATCAGTAACAGGAAGAGGAAACAAAGTGAAATTACGATATTATTTGAGGGGCTTGGGAATTGGTATTGTCGTGACAGCTCTGATTATGGGATTGTCAAATAAAGATGCCAGACCCCTGACCGATGCAGAGATTAAGGCAAAAGCAGCAGCACTTGGCATGGTGGAGAGCGAGTCTTTGAAGCTGACGGATGTGGTACTTTCTCCGGAACCTTTACCGACACCGGTGGCAACAGCTGTACCCACAGAGGAACCGACACCGGTGGCAACAGCTGTACCCACAGAGGTACCGACACCGGAGATAACAGTCACACCTGCAGCGGAACCGACAACAGTATCCATCACGGTTCAGGCGGGATCCGGTTCAGGAACCGTATGCAGGCAGCTGGAAGAAGCAGGACTGATAGAAAGTGCGGCTTCGTTTGACAACTATCTGATTGACAATGGATATTCCAAAAAGATATGTGTGGGCACATATGAGATTCAAATAGGAACAACAGAAGAAGAAATTGCCAGAATAATTACAAAAACGCGATAAAACCCCTTGCCACAGGGGTTTTATTATGTTATAATCCGAATGTTGTGACTAAAAAACACGTATTCCGATTCGGCAGTGGTGCCAGTGTAACGAATACAGGTCGTTGCCGGAGCTAACCGGGGATTGACGCGAACCCCGGCAGAAAAGGAATAACGGAAGAATTCAACCAAACGGAGGTAGAAAAATGAGCGTTATTTCTATGAAACAGTTACTGGAAGCAGGTGTTCATTTCGGACATCAGACAAGAAGATGGAACCCTAAGATGGCTCCTTACATCTTCACCGAGAGAAACGGTATCC
>CAMEDC010000031.1 GCA_945913255.1 uncultured Lachnospiraceae bacterium | reverse complement strand
TGGGAAAGTACCGTTATGAAAAGGGCGAGATTAACCTTGATTTGTTTGACGACCATACTTGGATTGCCCGTTATTACAACGGATATAACGTTATGAACTTTGCGGACAAGCCGAATGAGAAGTACATACCGACTGTCAAATCCGGTACACTTTGGGGATGGCAGTATACATCCTCCGGTCGTGTGGATGGGATATCCGGCAATGTTGATTTGAATGAAGCATACTACAATATTAAGGAAACGGAAGTGCAGCCTGAGTATTACCAGACACCGGAGTTTACCTTGATTGATTCCCTGAATAAGGTAGGTGCGGATTCTTCATTTAAGAACCGCGCATACATTGCGGCAAAGAATGGTATCAACCAGTACAAAGGAACTGCAGAACAGAACCTGAAGATGCTTGAGCTGCTTAACGCTGGGAAACTTATTAAGTAAATTTACAGATGATTATAGCCCCGGTGATGTGCCGGGGCTTTTTATTTTGTAGATGCTATATAATTATCATGGCTGGAAATGTATTTCCTGATTGATGACAGGGATGCGAAAGGCGTATGTGATTGGACATGGTATGGCTCATCCTCAATATGCTTATGATGCAAAAAATATAGACCATCTTTTTCGATTATGCGCCAGTAGTGGTACATAGATTTTATCTCAATTGATTCTGGTTTTTCTGATATAATCTCAAAGTATTTCGATAGATATTCCTTCATAGTGTACCTTCTGTAAATTACTTATTCACAAACACTATAACATATTGTTATAAAAAATAGCAATTTAGTTATCACTTATCATGATGGCACAACTGACGGAAACGGATTGTTATACATTGGGATAAAAAATGGGTACGCTCCCATAGGAGTATGGAGTAACGTAGCACCTGATTGGTGTAATATTAACATAGCAAGTAAAAATACAAACGATTATTGTGCTTGTTTTAGTTACTCTAATGGAACAAAATTAGCAAATACAGAAGTTAATTGTGGTGTTATTTGGATGAAAGTCAAACCATAATAATACTTGTTAAATTATGATTATCTGTACCAAACGTTGATAGATACATCATCGTCTGTAATTTCAACTCCTTCGTGTTTACCTGCTGTAATATAGAACTGTTTTTCTATACTCCACATATTGTAATTATATTTGATATAGGAGTTATCGTTTTCGGATGAATACAATTTCTCTCTGCTCATGGATTGTATTTGTTTTAAACCGGGAAAATGCAAAGAATAATAGTCCCAACCGCAAACCTTAATCTCAATAAATATGTCAGACCAATCTGCATTGCGTAGATTAGATAATGTGAGTCCAGTGTATGTTCCGAGAAATTTGTATTCCAAATTGCTATTTATTAAGAAAAGAACAGAATTGCCCCATTTACTGTCACGGAGGAGCAAACCCGGGCGCCACTTATAACGGCAGGCAGGAGAAAGATGATGTGCTGGAGCTGGCTCTTGCGGTGGGAAGAATACTGGAGGATAACGGAGTAGATGTATATTATACCAGGACAACGGATATTTACGAGTCCCCTTATCAGAAGGCGATGGAAGGAAATGCGGTTGGGGCAGATTATTTTGTTTCCATTCACCGGAATTCCAGCCCCTATCCGAATCAGTATACCGGAGTGGAGAGCCTGGTGTACAACCGTTACGGGGCTGCCGCAAGGATGGCGGCAAACATAAATGAACAGCTGGAACAGGTTGGCTTTGTAAACCAGGGAGTCAATGAACGGAAAAACCTTGTGGTTTTAAACAGCACGGAGATGCCGGCAGTATTGGTGGAGGTTGGCTTCATCAATACGGATGCTGACAATGAGCTGTTTGACGAACGCTTCCAGGACATCGCGCAGGCGATTGCAGACGGCATTTTACAGACAATTTACGAATAAATTACTGTATTGTGATATTTCCTTTTCTGTTTCCCTGTTATCATCAAAAGCGTAATCAAGAAAAGAAAAAAGGAAAATGTGGAGGAAATGATTATGAAAACAAGAACAAATAAAGTATTGGCGCTGATTGGCGCATTGACCTTGACCATGGGAAGCCTGGCAGGCTGTGGCAGTGAGGCAGGAAGCAGCACAGCTTCAAGCAGCACAGCTTCAAGCAGTGCCGCTGAAAGCAGCAGTGCAGCAGCATCCGAGAGTGCACCTGCAGAAAGCAGTGCAGCAGAAACGGAAACGAAGCTTTCCGGTTCCATTCAGATGGTAGGTAGTACTTCCATGGAGAAACTGGCAAACGCTCTGGCTGAAAGCTTTATGGAGAAGTATCCCGATGTAACCGTAACTGCTGAGTTCGTAGGTTCCGGTGCAGGTATCGAGGCAGTGACCGCAGGTACCGCCGATATCGGAAACTCTTCCAGAAACTTGAAGGATGAGGAGAAGGCAAACGGCGCAGTGGAAAATGTGGTTGCAATTGACGGTATTGCAGTTTGCGTAGATCCTGCAAATACAGTAGAAGGACTTACAAAGGAACAGCTGACCAATATTTATCTTGGACAGATTACCAACTGGTCCGAGGTTGGCGGTGCTGATTCGCCGATTATCGTGGTAGGCCGTGAGGCAGGCAGTGGTACCAGAGGCGCATTTGAGGAGCTTCTGAAAATTGAAGATCAGTGTGCTTATGCAAATGAACTGGACAGCACCGGTGCAGTTATGGCAAAGGTTGCGTCTACACCCGGCGCAATCGGTTATGTTTCCCTGGATGTTGTGGACGACAGCGTAATTGCACTTCCTCTGGAAGGTGTTGAACCCGCTGCTGAAAATATCAAGGCAGGAAAGTATTTCCTGAGCAGACCTTTCGTGATGGCTACCAAGGGCGAGATTTCCGCACAGAATGAGCTGGTGCAGGCATGGTTTGACTTTGTACTTGGCGATGAAGGCCAGGAGGTTGCATCAAAGGTTGGCTTGATTACAGTTAAGTAATTCCGGAAGGGGCAGGGAATGACAATCACAGGTAAGAACAAGAATAAAGCGGTAGTGGAGTCTGTGGCGCAAATCATATTTACTGTTTGCGCCTCCTTTGCCATTCTGGCGGTTGCCTCCATTACCCTGTATATGATTCTCAGCGGAACACCGGCTATTTTTAAGGTGGGGCTGAAGGAAATTTTATTTGGAACGGTATGGAAGCCAACGGCGGCGGAGCCGAAGTTCGGCATCCTTTATGTGATTCTGACCTCTGTCGTAGGTACGATGCTGGCAATTCTGATTGGTGTGCCTGTCGGCATTCTGACAGCAGTGTTCCTTGCAGAGGTGGCAGACAAAAGAATAGCCCGCATCGTGAAACCAGCGGTGGAACTGCTGGCGGGCATCCCATCGGTTATTTACGGACTACTGGGCATCTATCTGCTGAATCCGCTGATGTATAAGCTGGAACTGAAAATATTTGCGGGTTCGACAACCCATCAGTTTACCGGTGGTGCAAATCTGCTTTCAGCGGTACTGGTGCTTGCCATTATGATTCTGCCAACAGTAATCAATATCAGTGAAACTTCCATTCGCGCGGTGCCTCCCAGTATCAAAGCGGCATCTCTGGCGCTTGGAGCATCCCACATACAGACGATTTTTAGATCCATTCTGCCGGCGGCAAAATCGGGTATTGTGACGGCAATCGTGCTGGGAGTGGGCAGAGCCATCGGAGAAGCCATGGCAATCACACTTGTGTCGGGAAGCAGTGTCAATGCGCCGCTTCCGTTCAATTCGGTGCGATTCCTGACGACTGCGATTGTGAGTGAGATGGGCTATTCGCAGGGAACGCACAGGCAGATGCTGTTTACCATTGGACTGGTACTTTTTGTATTCATTATGCTGATTAACATTGCGCTCACAAAAATTTTGAAGAAGGGAGCTGCAGAAGATGGGGAATGACACCTTGTATCAAAAGCGTAAGCGCCCGGGTGAAGCCTTCCTGATGGCAGCCATTTACGGAGCAGCATCCATTGCAGTTCTGCTGTTATTGGGAATCATCGGATATGTTTTCTTTAAGGGATTCCGCGTTTTGAACCCGGCATTCCTCACCACGGTTACAAGCAGCCTGAAGGGCACGGTGGGAATTGCGGGAAATCTTTTGAATACACTTTACATAATTGCGATTACCCTGTTGATTGCGACGCCCATCGGCGTGGGCGGAGCCATTTATCTGAATGAGTATGCAAAGCCCGGGAAACTGGTAAATCTGATTGAATTTACCACAGAGACATTGTCGGGCATCCCCTCTGTTATCTTTGGCTTGTTCGGCATGGTGTTTTTCGGAAATGTGCTGGGACTGGGATACTCTCTCCTAAATGGTTCCCTGACGCTTACCCTGATGGTATTGCCATTGATTGTGAGAAACACCCAGGAGGCCTTGAGGACAGTGCCGGACAGTTACCGGAGCGGTGCTCTGGGTATGGGAGCCACAAAGTGGTATATGATTCGGACAATCCTGCTTCCTTCTGCAAAGCCTGGGATTCTGACAGGTGTGATTTTGGCAGTGGGACGTATCGTGGGAGAGTCAGCCGCGCTTCTTTTTACGGCAGGCAGTGCGAGGATTCTGCCGAAGCTGGGAACGAATCTGGTTGAAAATCTTTCCCGGATCGGCGGAAAGATTCTGCAGCCGGGCGGAACGCTTACCATTGAACTTTATCTACAGATGCAGAACGGAGAGTATGAGGTGGCATTTGGTATCGGATGTGTACTGCTTGTCATCGTACTCCTGATTAACCTCCTGTTGAAGGTCATCACAGGGAATGCGAGGAAATATGGAAAACAGTAAAATATCGGTAAAGAATCTGAATCTTCACTACGGAGAAAACCATGCACTGAAAAATGTGAATATGGAGATAAAGAAAAATGCCATTACGGCATTTATCGGCCCCAGCGGCTGCGGCAAGTCCACCTTTTTAAAGTGTATTAACCGCATGAATGATCTGGTGGAAAATGTGCGCATAGAAGGGCAGGTACTTCTGGACGGAGAAGATATTTACGACAAGCGGGTGGATACCACGCTGCTTCGTAAAAAGGTGGGCATGGTATTCCAGCAGCCGAATCCGTTTCCCATGAGTATTTATGACAATATTGCCTATGGCCCAAGACTGCATGGCATTAAGAATAAAGAGAAGCTTGACGAGATTGTGGAAGAGGCATTGAGAGGCGCTGCCATTTTTGATGAAGTCAAGGACAGACTGAAAAAATCAGCACTTGGACTGTCCGGCGGACAACAGCAGAGACTGTGTATTGCCAGAGCCCTTGCAGTACAGCCGGAGGTGCTTTTGATGGATGAACCCACATCGGCGCTGGATCCGGTGTCTACTTTGAAAATTGAAGAATTGATGGAAACTCTGAAAAAGAAATATACGGTGGTAATCGTAACCCATAATATGCAGCAGGCAGCTAGAGTATCCGATGATACAGCTTTTTTCCTGGTAGGAGAGGTTGTGGAGTTTGGCAGAACTCCTGTAATTTTCTCAAGACCGCAGGATAAGAGGACGGAAGATTATATTACGGGACGTTTTGGCTAAGGAGGAGATTACATATGGCACCCAGATTACTATTTGAGCAGGAACTGGAGCAGTTAAAAATAAAAGTAGCAGAAATGGGAAATTATGCGGAAATCAGCTATGATAAGCTGTTTCTTGCAGTGAAGGGAAATGATCGTGATACCTTACAGCAGCTTCTGGACAGTGACCGTAAGATAATGGATATGCTCAGGAGTATTGAAGCAATGTGTCTTGCGCTGATGACAAAGCAGCAGCCCGTTGTGGCAAAGGATTTGCGGTTGGTGACCGCAGCTTTGAAAGTGGTTACGGATATCGAACGGATTGGGGATCATGTGTCGGATATGGCGGAACTTTTCCTGAGACGTGGCGAGAACTTTGGTAAGGAAAAGTGCGATGACCTGATTACTGCCATGATGGAAGAGGCATGCGCCATGTTCCGGGAGGCCATTGAGGCTTTTGTAGATGGGGATGCAGAAACCGCCAGGGTGGTGGTAGACAGTGATGATGCGGTGGATGACCTGTTTAATCAGGTGAAGGAAAGTATGATGGAGGCTATCCGTACACAGTCGCTGGATGCGGATCAGGTGGTGGATAATCTGATCATAGCGAAATATCTGGAAAAAGTGGGTGACCACGCCGTGAACATCGCGGATTGGACATTGTTCCGACTGACCGGAGAGATAGAAGGCAGAGAAATCTACTGATTTTACATAAAATTTACATTTCCTGGTTATGTATTTTACATAGCGTGTTTATTATGAAAATCGGAAACACTGATATGTAAATAAGGCAAAGCGAGGATTATGTATGGATTTCTTTGATTTTTTGACGATGGTAGGCGGGCTGGCACTCTTCCTGTACGGAATGCATATGCTGGGAGATGGACTGGCAAAGTTGTCGGGCAGCAGGTTTGAGAGCATCCTGGAGAAGCTGACGAGCAATCCGCTGAAGGCAGTTCTGATGGGAGCAGGCGTGACAGCTGTGATTCAGTCCTCCTCCGCTACCACGGTTATGGTAGTCGGATTTGTCAATTCCGGCATTATGAAGCTGGAACAGGCGGTTGGCATTATCATGGGTGCTAATATTGGAACTACAATTACTTCCTGGATTCTCGGAGCAACAGGTATCGACAGCTCCTCTTTTCTGATACGGATGTGCAAGCCCACATCTTTTTCTCCTGTGCTTGCAATCGTTGGTGTCGGATTTCTGATGTTCTCCAAAAAGGATAAATTGAAAAATATCGCAGCAATTCTGATTGGTTTTGCGGTGCTGATGTTTGGAATGGAAACCATGAGCGGTGCCGTGAAGCCTCTTGCAGAGGTGCCGGAATTCACAGGCATTCTGACACGCTTCTCAAATCCCGTTCTGGGGATGCTGGCAGGTGTCCTGCTGACGGCTGTCATTCAGTCTTCGTCCGCATCGGTGGGTATTCTGCAGGCACTTTGTATGACCGGGGCTGTGGGCTATAGCGCTGCAGTTCCCATTATCATGGGACAGAATATCGGTACTTGTGTTACAGCGCTGCTTTCCGGTGTGGGAGCAAGCAAGAATGCAAAGCGGGCTGCATTGGTACATCTGTATTTTAATATTATCGGAACAGTATTATTCATGGCAGTATTCTATTCAGTGAATGCTTTTTCACCATTTGCATTTATGGAAGAGGCTGCAACTCCTTTCGGTATCGCAGCGGTACACAGTATCTTCAATATCGCGGCGACGCTTCTTTTACTTCCCTTTTCAAAGGGACTGGTGAAGCTTGCATGTCTGACTGTGAGGGATACGAAAGATGTGGAAGAAAAGCAGAAGGACAGTGTATTGCAGCTTCTGGACTCCCGCTTTCTGGAGATGCCCGCTTATGCGGTGGAACAGGGCAGGACGGTTGCGGTGACAATGTCGGAGCTGTCGGAAGAGGCATTAAATCTTTCCATGGGACTTCTCGGTAATTATGTGCAGGAAACGGCGGATCGGGTAGTGGAGCTGGAAAGTCTTGTGGATAAATTTGAAGATGAACTGGGAAACTATCTGGTTAAATTAAGCGCACGTGATATGTCGGAAAAGACGAGCTATATTCTCTCCAATATTCTGCATTGCATCGGGGATTTTGAGAGGATTTCGGATCATGCGCTGAATATCAAGGAGGCAGCGGAGGAGATGCATGTGAAAGGTCTTTCCTTCTCCGAAAAAGCGCAGAAGGAATTGGAAGTATTTGAGAAGGCAATCCATGATATTCTGAAAATTACCATGCTGAGCTTTTCAGAAGAAGATTTGGAGCTTGCGAGACAGGTGGAGCCTCTTGAGGAGGTCATCGACGGCTTAAGTCTGGATATCAGACAGCGCCACATCAAACGTCTGCGCAAGGGAAAATGTACCATAGAACTTGGATTTATTCTGTCGGACATCACTACAAACTTTGAGCGTGTTTCAGACCATTGCTCCAATATTGCCGTCAGCCTGTTGCAGGAAAGAGGAGATGAAATTGATCCCCATGCTTATCTGGATGAACTTAAGGCAGAAGATAATGTGGAGTTCAGGGGAAAAGTGATGACCTACAGAGAAAGATATCAGTTACCGTAAAATCGGGAAAACAGGACCTGCATGGAGCAGCTGGCTGCATAGGATCCGGACGGTACGGCTGATTAAAATAAGGCTTGCAGGAAGCGGGTGCCTGGTTTAAAGTAGGTATGAAAGGACAGGATTGCGAATGGCACTGATTTATGTTGTTGAAGATGATAAGAGCATACAGGAAATAGAAAGCTTTGCATTGACGAATGTGGGCTACCGTGTGGAAGGCTTCTGTACGGCGGGAGAATTCAGGGAGGCAATGAAGAGGGAACTGCCGGATCTGATTCTGTTGGATGTCATGCTGCCGGATGAGGACGGTCTTTCCATTGTAAAGAAACTTCGAGAGGATCGGGAAACCGTGTTGATTCCTGTGATTATGGTAACGGCGAAGACGACAGAACTGGATAAGGTGAAAGGTCTTGACATCGGTGCGGACGATTACATGACGAAACCCTTTGGCATTATGGAACTGATTTCCCGTGTTAAGGCAATGCTGAGAAGAACCGGAGGGTCAGAGGAAAAAGAGAAAATCCTGAAATTCGGGAACGTGGTTCTGGACAGGGAACGTCATACGGTTTTTGTAGGGGATAAGCCCTGTGAGCTGACCTATAAGGAGTACGAATTGCTTAAGCTGCTCTTGTCGAATGCGGGAATTGTCACCACAAGAGAGGTCATTCTGGATCGTATCTGGGGAACCGATTTTGAGGGAGAATCCAGAACCTTGGATATGCATATTAAGACACTGCGCCAGAAGCTTGGAGAATCCGGCAGCCTGATTAAAACAGTGCGTAACGTTGGTTACATACTGGGTGAGTAGTGTGCGGAGGGAATACTTATGAAGAAAAGGATTAACAGAACTCTTGTCCTGATTTCCGTTCTTGCAATTGTGCTTACCACCATCCTGATTACAGCGGTGAACTACAGCCTGTTTTACAGTCAGGTGATGGGGGATTTGAAGGACTGTTCGACAATCCTGAGGGAAGCTGTGAACGAGGGAAAAGGACTGGAACAGCAGGGAAAGGGAATGGCTGACCTGGAAATCCGCGTGACGCTTGTGGATTTTCAGGGGCAGGTATTATATGACAACGAAGTGAGCAGCAATACGCTGGAGAATCATATAGACAGACCGGAAATCAAAGAAGCCTTTGAAAAGGGCGAGGGAGAGTGTGTACGAAAATCTGAGACACTTGCCCGCAACACCTTTTATTACGCAGTGAAAACGCAGGATGGCAATGTGCTGCGACTGTCGAAGGATGCAGGCAGTATCTACAGCATATTCGGCAGTGCGATTCCTACCATTCTCTGGATTACGGCACTGCTTATTCTGTTAAGTCTCGCTATATCGCATTTTCTGACCCATAAGCTGATTGCGCCGATTGAGAAACTGGCGGAAAATATGGACAAGGGCGTGAACGCAGCGGAGTATGAGGAACTGGCGCCTTTTGTGGACATGATACAGGAGCAGCATAAGGATATCATGAAAAATGCTCAAATGCGGCAGGAATTCACTGCCAATGTGTCTCATGAGTTAAAGACACCGCTGACTTCCATTTCCGGATACGCGGAACTGATCGAGACAGGAATGGCATCGGAAGAGGATGTGGTACGCTTTGCCCATGGAATCAGGAGCAGTGCACAGCGACTTTTGACCTTGATTAACGATATCATCAGATTGTCTGAACTGGATGACAGCAGCGAGATGGACGCTCCCTTTGAGGATTTAAATCTGTATGAGCTGGCAGAAACCTGTGTGGAGATGCTTCAGATGAGTGCGGAGAAGCACAAGGTGCATATCACGTTAAGCGGTTATGAGTGCCATATTAAGGGGAATCATCAGATGATTGAAGAACTCCTGTACAATCTCTGTGATAATGCCATCCGTTATAATAACGAGGGCGGAAACGTGGAAGTGCAGGTGTTCAGGGAGACTTCCGGGGAGCGCAGGACAGTGCTCCAGGTAAAGGATACTGGAATCGGTATTTCGAAGGAGCATCAGGAGAGAATTTTCGAGCGTTTTTACCGGGTGGATAAGAGTCGATCCAAGTCTACCGGCGGAACAGGTCTCGGACTTGCTATTGTGAAGCACATTGTTGCAAAACATGGTGCGAAGATGGAACTTAAGAGTGAGTTGGGAAAGGGAACAGAGATTAGAGTGCTGTTCTGATGAAAGAAAGTGTCCCGGCACGGTTTTATGGGTGAAGACTGTGCCGGGATGTTTATGCCTTGTTACGGACACCTTTAGCTGTCTGTTGTTAGCTGACTGCGGTGTGGACTGCTAATTCTCCGGGGTTGATTCTTCGGGGACTGTGTCTCTATCAGAAGTGTTCTCCGGCAGAGTTATCAAAACCTTGACAATACGATTCTGGTCGATGCCCTGTACCTTTAGGTGGATTCCGTTTGACAGAGTGACTTCCTCTTTATCCTCAGGCAGACGGTCGAGACATTCGATAATGAGTCCGCCGACAGAGTCGTAATCTTCGCTGTCCAGTTTTGTACCAAGCTCGTCATTGATATCGTCCAGCTTCATGCTGCCCTCCACCAGCCAGGTATGCTCGTCAATTTTCTGAATCAGTTCTTCTTCGTCAGCATCGTATTCGTCACGGATTTCTCCGACAATTTCTTCCAGCAGGTCTTCCAGGGTAATCATGCCCACCGTGGAACCGTATTCATTTAGGACAAACGTTACATTGGTGGTTTTTTCCCTCAGTTCATAGAGCAGGTCAGCCACCTTTTTAAATTCATAGGTATAATGTGCATCTCGCAGGATGTCTTTTACATGGAAGTTTTCCTCGTTCTCTTTGAGAATGAAGTCTTTGATATTAATCAGTCCTATAATATTGTCTATGTCATCCTGATAGACAGGCAGACGGGTGTACATGGATTCCCGGAATACGGAAAGTACTTCCTGATAACTGTCCTCGATACTGACTGTCACCATATTGATGCGGGGAATCATGATATCCTTTGCCTGCGCATCCGAGAAATCGAACACATTATAAATCATTTCCCGCTCTTCGGTTTCGATGACGCCGTCCTCATGGCTGACATCCACATAAGTACGGAGTTCTGCTTCGGTCATGGTGTTCATTCGCTGGTTCGGGTCAATATGCATCAGGCGCAAGATGCCATTTGCCATTTTATCCACCACAAAGATAACGGGAGTTAAAGCCTGCATCAGAAAATAGATGATGCCGCTGTATGTAAGGGAAATTTTTTCTGAAGAAGTCATTGCCCATGTTTTCGGGACAATCTCACCGCATATCAGGACGACAACAGTCAAAATACCGGTTGCAATACCGACGGCCAGATTGATTCGCATGGCTAGTGTGGTAGCCAGAGCGGAGGCTGACAGATTGACGATGTTGTTTCCTATCAGTATGGCGCTTAACATTTTGCTGTAATTTTCAAGCACCTTGTTGACTCTTGCGGCTTTTTTGTTGCCTTCTTCTTCGAGAGTGCGTATCCGCACACGATTGACAGTACTGAGTGCTGTCTCCGCAGAAGAGAAAAAAGCAGAAAGAATAATCAGAACAAAAAGAAATACTAGTTGTATGACACCTGGGGCATCCAAAAAAATTCACTCCTTTATAATTATAATGAGAATAATATACATGATGAGAAAAGCGATTGTCAAGTTCTCTTGCGCCGCAGCATAAGATTTAACAAAAATTTTACATATGGAGGGTATCGGATGGATCAGATAAAAGGAGCGGGTGGGCTGCCCGTCCTGTTTCTAATGAAATGCCTGCTTTTCTCTTACATATTGACCGGGGCGCTGCTGGCACTGCTGGCATTAATCCTATACAAGGCGGAGCTGGATGAAAAAGTTGTGGCTGTTGCAATGATTGTAATTTATGTAGGAGCTACTCTTTTTGCGGGATTTATGGCAGGAAAGAAAATACAAAACAAAAAGTTCTTATGGGGATTGTTGGAGGGATGTGCGTATTTTGGCATTTTGGCACTGATTTCTCTTATCGCTGGCACAGAGGGAGCCGGAGCAGGGCATTCTTTTCTCACGACTTTCGTGCTGTGCGGAGCAGGCGGAATGCTGGGTGGAATGCTGGGTTAGTACATCATTTAGCAAATATTTTTTCCGCAGTAGACAAAAAACTCTTTTACAAATAATAATTTTATGTTATACTGAAACGGATTTATGAATTCAGGGTTTTCAAATCAATAAGGAGGCTGTTATCAAATGAAGCATATCAAGACTTTGACAACCAGAAATCTCAAGGAGTCAATGAAGAAGGGCGGCTGCGGCGAGTGCCAGACTTCCTGCCAGTCTGCATGCAAGACTTCCTGTACAGTAGGTAATCAGAGCTGTGAGAAGATTAAGTAATCTGGAAGTGTAGAGACTAGAGTAAGCAGCGATTCCGGTCGCTGCTTCTTTTCGTGCGTGAATAATGAGCAGAAAGGAAATTATCTGTGATACACCAATATAAAAGTAACGGGTATAACATAGTCATGGATGTGAACAGCGGTTCCATTCATGTGGTAGACGATATTGTCTATGACATGATTCCGCTTGTGGAACCCCTTGTCAACGAGGGAATCAAGGATGCAGACACCATCAAGGCGGCTGTACTGAATCTTGCCAACATTCCCTATCCCGAGGAAGAAATCACCGAGGCAGTGGACGAGGTGCTGGAGCTGGAGGAAGCCGGACAGTTGTTTGCTCCCGATATTTATGAAAATTATGTCTTTGATTTCAAGAAGAGACAGACTGTGGTAAAGGCACTTTGTCTTCACATTGCCCATGACTGTAATCTGGCATGTAAATATTGTTTTGCGGAGGAAGGCGAATACCACGGAAGAAGAGCACTTATGAGCTTTGAAGTGGGAAAGAAGGCACTGGATTTTCTGGTTGCCAATTCGGGTAACAGAGTGAATCTGGAGGTTGATTTCTTTGGCGGAGAGCCTTTGATGAACTGGCAGGTGGTAAAGGATCTGGTCGAGTACGGGAGAAGTCTGGAGGAGCCGAATCATAAGAAATTCCGGTTTACGCTGACGACTAACGGTGTCCTTTTGAACGATGAGATTCTGGAATTTGCCAATAAAGAGATGGCAAATATCGTCCTGAGCATTGACGGGCGAAAGGAGATTCACGACAAAATGCGTCCCTTCCGCGGCGGACAGGGCAGTTACGATCTGATTGTGCCGAAGTTTCAGAAGGTTGCGGAGAGCAGAGAACAGATGCGCTATTATGTGAGGGGGACCTATACGCATAACAATCTGGATTTCTCACAGGATGTGCTTCATCTTGCTGATCTCGGTTTTAAGCAGATTTCCGTAGAGCCTGTTGTGGCACAGCCTACCGATGATTATGCAATTCAGGAGACGGATTTGCCGAAGCTGAAGGAAGAATATGATAAACTGGCAGTGGAAATGATAAAGCGCCGCCGGGAAGGAAACGGTTTCAATTTCTTTCATTTTATGATAGATTTGGAGGGGGGACCCTGCGTTGCCAAGCGTTTGTCCGGATGTGGTTCCGGTACGGAATATCTTGCTGTGACACCCTGGGGTGATTTGTATCCCTGTCATCAGTTTGTGGGAAATGAAAAGTTTCTCATGGGAAATGTATTTGACGGCATTGTGCGGGAGGACATCAGGGACGAGTTCAAATGCTGCAATGTCTACGCGAAGGACAAATGTAAGAAATGCTTTGCGAAGTTTTACTGCAGCGGCGGCTGTGCTGCAAATTCCTATAATTTCCACGGCAATATCAACGATGCCTATGATGTGGGATGTGAGCTGCAGCGCAAGCGCATTGAATGTGCCATCATGTTGAAGGTTGCCGAGATGGAAGACGAAAATACAGATAAATAAAAAAGAAAAAATTAAAGAAACAAAACAGAAAGGACGAAGGAACAATGAAAAAGAGCAAAGCGATTGTGATACTGCTTTGTATCCTGTTGATTCTGGTGGGTGTTACCTATATTGACTTTTTCGGTGTAAACGCCGAAGGTGACGGAAGCGCATCGGATATCAATCTGGGATTGGATCTGGCAGGCGGTGTCAGCATTACGTATCAGGTTGTGGGGGAGGAAGAACCCAGCACTACGGATATGAATGATACCATTGCCAAGCTGCAGAAGCGTGTGGAGAAGTACAGCACGGAGGCGATTGTATATCAGGAGGGTGCCGACAGAATCAATATTGAGATTCCCGGTGTCAGCGATGCGAATGCAATTCTCCAGGAGCTGGGAAGACCGGGTTCTCTTTACTTTATCGCAGAGACGGACTCCGAGGGCAATGCAAACTACACGGCACAGTACGTTCAAAATGCAGACGGCAGCACGGGAATTGCTTATGTGATGAACAAGAGCATTGATGAACTGCTGGCAGACGGCTCCATCCTGGTACAGGGTACCGATGTGAAGGAGGCTGCGGCAGGTTCCAGACAGGATACCATGGGTACCGAATATGCAGTCAGCCTGACCATGACGGATGAAGGCAAGGAGAAGTTTGCCCAGGCAACCAGAAACGCATTGGACAAGGGTGAATCTCTGGGAATTTATTATGATGGTTCCATTATCAGTGCGCCCAATGTAAACGCAGTGATTACGGACGGAAACGCACAGATTTCTCCCATGGAATCTTATGAGAAGGCTGAGAACCTGGCTTCCACCATTCGTATCGGTGGCTTGAAGCTGGAACTGGAGGAACTCCATTCCAAGGTAGTAGGCGCACAGCTTGGTGTAGATGCCATTGAGACAAGCTTAAAGGCAGCTGTGATTGGCGTCATCATCGTAATTATATTCATGATTGCTGTGTATCTGATTCCCGGCGTTGCTTCCGGAATCGGTCTGCTGGCTTATGTTGCACTTGTGGTGCTTTTGCTGAACGGCTTTGATATGACGCTGACACTTTCCGGTGTTGCAGGTATTATCCTTTCCATCGGTATGGCAGTGGACGCAAACGTAATTATCTTCGCACGTATCCGCGAGGAGCTGGCTGCCGGAAAGACAGTGAGAAATGCCATTAAGATTGGTTTTGACAAGGCGTTGTCCGCAATTATCGATGGTAATATTACAACCCTGATTGCCGCAGTGGTGCTGCTGCTTTTGGGACCCGGTTCCGTAAAGGGATTTGCGCAGACGCTGGCACTTGGTATTGTGCTTTCCATGTTTACCGCACTTGTTGTGACAAGATACATTCTTTATGCTTTCTATGCACTGGGTCTGAAGAGCGAAAAGCTTTATGGTGTGGGCAGAGAGCATAAGGTGCTGAATATCCTTTCCAAAAAAGGACTTTTCTTCGGAGTTTCCGCAGCGATTATCGTTGCAGGCTTTGTGGTAATGGGTGTCAATAAGGTGACAACCGGCGATTCCTTAAATTACAGCCTGGAGTTTAAGGGTGGTACCGCAACAACGGTTGTATTTAACGAGGCGATGACACTGGAAAAAGCGAACAGCGAGGTAGTTCCTCTGATTGAGGATATTACCGGAAGTGCAGTACAGATTCAGACCGTACAGGATTCCAATGAAGTCATTTTTAAGACCAATACGCTGAATGTGGATCAGAGAGAAGCTTTGAACCAGATGTTTACCGATAACTTCGGTATTGAAGAGAAGCAGATTACCTCCGAGACAATCAGCTCAACCATAAGTGACGAAATGAAGTCGGATACCATCATTGCGGTTATCGTTGCAATTATCTGTATGCTGATTTATATCCGTATCCGTTTCAGCGATATCCGTTTCGGTATCAGCAGTATTATTGCTCTGGTACATGATGTACTGGTTGTGCTTGCTTTCTATGCAGCGGCAAAAGTATCTGTGAGCAACACCTTTGTGGCATGTATGCTTACCATTGTAGGTTACTCCATCAACGCAACCATCGTTATCTTTGACCGTATCCGTGAGAATATGGCAACGATGACCCATAAGGATGATTTGAAGGATGTAGTGAACAAGAGTATTACGCAGACCATGTCCAGAAGCATCTTTACTTCCCTGACAACCTTTGTCATGGTTGCAGCGTTGTACATCCTGGGTGTGACAAGTATTAAGGACTTTGCACTGCCTCTGATGGTAGGTATTGTCTGCGGTACGTATTCTTCCATCTGCCTGGCAGGAAGCTTCTGGTATATCTTCCGTACAAAGTTTGTGCCCAAGAAGTAGAAAGCGTAGATGAGTGAAGTGAAAGTTTAAGGAATAGAACCTAAACAAATAAAGTATCTGGGAATTATAAGGATTGGCGTCCGATATCATGATGCCAGTCCTTATTTTTTGGGGGTGTGCCTTGCGGCGTACGTTTTACTTATGTCGTATACAAAAGAGAAGTTATTTGAGAAAAGTTTCTTGACGGTTGACTTTGTATCTTGAAATATCGGAAGAATCTATCGAAAAAAGGAATCATGTCGTGTATACTGTTGTTAGAAAGCTTGAGATATTGTGTTTGCGGAAACGCTGGTGTGGCTATAAGCTGCAAAATACTGTCCAAAGAGTAATCTTTTGATTTATGACCAGTATATTTTTCAAATTCAGTAGGTTTATGGAAATCAGGTTACATTA
Source organism: uncultured Lachnospiraceae bacterium (assembly GCA_945913255.1). Lineage (GTDB taxonomy): Bacteria > Bacillota > Clostridia > Lachnospirales > Lachnospiraceae > Acetatifactor. Next base: position 22,529 of record CAMEDC010000031.1, on the reverse strand, counting down.
ATATACTGGTGAGTTGTTACAAAAGAAATATCTCGCACGTACTTTCTATGCTTCAGAGCTACAGAATATGTAGATAGAGGAGGCGACATACTGGTGAAGAATGATAAAAAATTGTATCTGACCAGTTATGGGTATCGTGCGTTGTAATAGAAAGAAAAAATAGAAATAAGAAATTTTCTTTTTAGACTTTTTTAGAATTAGATTAGAAATTGGACACACTTTTGACACATTTTCTTTTTATGATATATTACAGATAGTTGATGAACTCACTATCTCCCCCCTCATAAGAAAATAGCGAAGGAGCCCCGGTGGAAGCCGGGGCTCCTTTGCTGTCGCCGAAATTTATCGGAAATCGTAACAAAACAGTGGTACAAAAGCCGGATTTAGAGTAAAATATATAGTAATGCACAAATGTGGGAAAGAGATGAGTAAAAATATGAAATTGTTAGCTTTATTGGAAAAACTGGAGTATGAATGCCTGCAGGGAAATGTGGAGACAGAGGTGAGCGGAGTCGTATATGATTCCCGAAAAATCAAAGAAGGCTGTCTGTTTATCTGCATTGTGGGCGCTAACTTTGACGGGCATACCTTTGCAAAGGAGGCGGCGGAGAAGGGTGCTGCAGCTATACTTGTATCGAAGGCGGTTACGGGTGATATCCCGGAACATGTAACGGTGATTAAGGTGAAGGATACCCGCTATGCCATGGCGTTTATATCGGCGGCATGGTTCGGTCATCCGGCAGAGAAGCTGAAGGTAATCGGCATAACCGGAACGAAGGGAAAGACGACCACTACCTATCTGGTGAAATCCATTCTGGAGCATGCGGGATACAAGGTTGGGCTTGTGGGAACCATTGAGACAATTATCGGGGATACAGTTATTCCGGCATGCAACACAACTCCGGAATCCTATATATTGCAGGAGTCCTTTGCAAAAATGGTGGAGGCCGGGCTGGATACTGTCATAATGGAGGTGTCCTCGCAGGCACTGATGCAGCACAGAACCCAGGGATTTGCCTTTGATTACGGTATTTTTACAAATCTGGAGCCGGATCATATCGGACCCAATGAGCACGCCAGCTTCGAGGAATATATGGCATGTAAGGGTCTTCTTTTCAAACAATGTCTGGTGGGAATTGTCAACGGAGATGATGCACATACCGCAGGCGTTGTGGCAGGACATACCTGTAAACTGGAGACCTTCGGAATGGGAAAAGACTGCATGCTGCGCGCAGAAAACCCGGAACTGGTACATACCTCCGGTGAACTGGGTGTGGATTTTCATGTGGCGGGGTTGATGGACTTTGATGTTGAGGTACCGACGCCCGGAAAATTCAGTGTCTATAATGCGCTGTGTGCTATTGCTATCTGCAGGCATTTCGGGGTGGAGATTCCTGTCATCCGGCAGGCACTTTTGCAGGCAGCAGTTAAGGGAAGAATTGAAAAAGTGAAGATTTCCGATAAGTTTACGCTGCTTATTGATTATGCCCACAATGCCATGGCGCTGGAAAGTCTGCTGACTACGCTGAAGGAATATCATCCGAAGCGGCTGGTCTGTCTCTTTGGATGCGGAGGAAACCGTTCCAGACAGAGACGATTTGAGATGGGAGAGGTCAGCGGCAGACTGGCGGATCTGACGATTATCACTTCGGACAATCCGAGATTTGAAGAGCCGCAGGCGATAATTGATGATATCAAGACAGGTTTTGCAAAGACGAACGGCTCTTTTGTGGAAATCTGTGACAGGCGGGAGGCCATTGCTTATGCCATTTCTCATGCAGAGGAGGGCGATTTGATTGTCCTTGCCGGTAAGGGGCACGAAGATTATCAGGAAATTTGCGGAAAGAAATATCCCATGGATGAGAGAGTGATTATCCGGGAACTTCTTGATGGCGGCCTGAAGCACATTTAAGGAGGAAGCAGTGGGAGAGCTTTACGCGGATATCATTGTTGATATCTCTCATGAAAAACTGGATAAAACTTTTCAGTATCGCGTACCGGAACGTCTGTGGGAAAAACTGGAGACAGGCATGTGCGTCACAATTCCCTTCGGAATCGGCAACAAGCTGATTCAGGGTTATGTGATAGCTATCGGCAATACCTGCAAATTTGACCCCTCCAGGACAAAGGATATTCAGGGCATTGTGCAGGGCGGTGTCAGTGTGGAAGATAAGATGATTGCCCTGGCGGGCTGGATTCGGAAGAATTACGGTTCCACCATGATTCAGGCACTTAAGACGGTACTTCCTGCGAAGCAGTCGGTGAAAAAGCTGGAGCATCGTACCCTTGTGAGGAACATGGGAAAAGAGGAAATCATTTCCCTTTTAGGAGAGAGTCAGAGGAAGAAGCAGGTAGCCAAAGAGCGGCTGCTTAGGGAGCTTGCGGAACAGGAAGCGATTCCCTATGAATGGGTAACGGGGAAGCTTGGTGTTTCGGCACAGACAGTAAAAAGTCTTGAGAAAGCCGGTGCAGTGCGTGTTGTCAGTTCCTCTTCCTACCGGAATCCGGTGAAGGGAGCCACATATGGCAATCAGGAAAGACCGAAAACCAACAGACTCAGCGAAGATCAGCAAAGAATTGTGACGGAGGTCATGAAGGATTTCAAAGAGGGGCAGCCGGACACCTATCTGATACACGGCATTACCGGCAGTGGTAAGACAGAAGTCTATATGCAACTGATTGAGGAAATGATAGGGCTTGGGAAGCAGGCCATTGTTCTGATTCCCGAAATTGCACTGACCTATCAGACTCTGCTTCGGTTTTACAGGCGCTTTGGGGATCGGGTCAGCGTGATGAATTCCACCTTGTCCCCGGGCGAAAAATATGACCAGTGCGAGAGAGCAAAGCACGGAGAAATTGATGTAATTATCGGACCCAGATCTGCATTGTTTACACCTTTTCCCAATCTGGGTATTATTGTGATGGATGAAGAGCATGAGAGCAGCTACAAAAGTGAGTCATCTCCCAAGTATCATGCCAGAGAGACGGCGATGGAGGTGGCAAGACTTCACGGCGCAAGTGTGGTGCTGGGATCGGCAACTCCTTCGCTGGAGGCGTACTTTCGGGCAGAGACAGGAGAATACAAGCTGTTTGTCCTGAAGGAAAGACTGACCGGAGGAACTCTTCCCACTGTCTATACCGTGGACCTGCGACAGGAATTGAAAGAAGGAAACCGTTCCATTTTCAGCCGCAAATTGCAGGAACTGATGGAAGACCGGCTAAAAAAGAAGGAGCAGACGATTCTTTTCTTAAACAGAAGGGGCTATGCGGGGTTTATCTCCTGCAGATCCTGTGGACATGTTATGAAGTGCCCGCACTGTGATGTGTCTCTTTCAGAACATAAGGGAGGCAGACTGATTTGCCATTACTGTGGTTACAGTGAACCGAAACCGGGGGTTTGCCCGAAATGCGGATCAAGATATATCAGCGGCTTCAGAGCCGGTACCCAGCAGATAGAGGATAAACTGAAGGAAATGTATCCGGGCGTACGTACCCTTCGCATGGATGCGGACACCACAAGGACGAAGGAAAGCTATGAGCAGATTTTGTCTTCTTTCTCCGATGGAGAGGCGGATGTGCTGATTGGCACTCAGATGATTGTCAAAGGGCATGATTTTCCCAGGGTGACTCTGGTGGGTGTGCTGGCGGCGGACCTTTCCTTAAGCGCCGGAGATTATCGCTCGGGAGAGAGAACCTTCCAGCTTCTGACGCAGGCAGTCGGAAGAGCGGGAAGAGGAACTTTGCCCGGAGAAGCGGTCATTCAGACTTATCAGCCGGAGCATTACGCGGTAACTTATGCGGCAGCGCAGGATTACGAAGGATTCTATAAAGAAGAAATCCTGTATCGGGAGATGATGGGATATCCGCCTGCAGCACATATGGTGGCGGTACAGATTCTTGCAAAAACAGAAAACGGTGGGGCGAAACTGGCGGAAAGACTGGCAGAGCAGGCGCGCCGTTGTATCCGTGAGCAGGAACAGCCCTGTCCGGGCAACTACAGTTCGGAATCGGGAGGCGGCTTTCTGCAGCTGATTGGGCCTGCACCCGCTTCCGTTGCAAAAGTAAATGATGTTTTTCGATTTGTTTTCTATATAAAATGTCAGGATTATGATAAACTGGTAAAGATAAAAGATATGCTGGAAGAAAAAACACAGGAGTGGCAGCCATCGGGTGAGGTGGTGCAATTTGATTTTGACCCCATGAATACGATGTAAGGGTATGCCGCTTAAAGGAAAGGGAAGGATAAAAACATGGCAATCAGAAATATTCGCGAAATCGGTGAGGAAGTGCTCACAAAAAAATGTAAAGAAGTGACGGAAATGACGCCCCGTATCAAGGAACTGATCGAGGACATGCTGGAGACGATGTATGAGGCAAACGGAGTGGGACTGGCAGCTCCTCAGGTGGGAATTCTGAAGAGAATTGTGGTCATTGACACCACGGGAGACGATCCGCATATTTTAATCAATCCCAGGATTGTGGAGACCAGCGGTGAGCAGACGGGACAGGAAGGATGCTTAAGCGTTCCCGGAAAATCCGGACAAGTCACCAGACCCAATTATGTAAAAGCGGTGGCACTGGATGTCAATATGAAGGAGTTTGAACTGGAGGGAACGGAACTTCTGGCAAGAGCAATCTGCCATGAACTGGATCATCTGGATGGGAATCTCTATGTGGAAAAGGTAGAGGGGCCTTTGCAGGATGTGAAATATGATGAGGAAGACGAGGAAGCGTAAATGAAGATTGTGTTTATGGGTACGCCTGATTTTGCGGCAGGAGCGTTAAGGAGCCTGATTGCTGCGGGACATGAAATAACAGCAGTTGTGACGCAGCCGGACAAAGCGAAGGGAAGAAGTAAGGAACTTATGCCTTCCCCGGTGAAGGTATGCGCCGTAGAGCATGGCATTCCGGTGATGCAGCCGAGGCGGATAAAGACGCCGGAGGCGATGGCAGAACTGAAAACTTATCCGGCGGATGTCTTTATCGTAGCGGCATTCGGGCAGATTTTGTCACAGGAAATTCTGGACATGCCGAAATTCGGCAGTCTGAACATTCATGCATCCTTGCTTCCGAAATACAGGGGAACTTCTCCCATTCAGCGCGTGATACTGGATGGGGAAGAGAAGACCGGTGTGACGATTATGCAGATGGATGCGGGAATTGACACAGGAGATATGCTGTATAAAAAAGAAATACCCATTGCGCCGGATGATACCTATGAGACACTTCACGACAAGCTGATGAATCTGGGTGGAGAGGCTGTCGTGGAAGCATTGGAACTCCTGGAACAGGGCAAACTGGTTCCCGAAAAGCAGGATGATTCCCTGAGTTGCTATGCTCCACTGATAGATAAGAGCATGGGGCGGATTGATTTCAGTAAGGATGCGGCGGAAATTGACCGGTTAATCAGAGGGCTGACGCCGTGGCCCAGCGCCTATACGAGTTACAAAGGAAAGCAGCTGAAAATCTGGAAGGCGGTTCCCGTCCCTTCGGAAAACACGGTTGACGATGAGAGTTCCGCGGGAGAAATCCTGAAGGTGGAAAAGGACGCTGTGACGGTTGCGACGGGAAAAGGCGCACTGAAAATTTATGAGTTGCAGCTGGAAGGCAAGAAACGGATGACAACCCATGATTTCCTGCTGGGTGTGAAAATGCAGCCCGGAGAGGTGCTGATGTAAAAAAGGAGGAACGAATATGCCGTATTTTTATTACGATGCTACTTACATTTTAGTGGTTGTGGGCATGCTGCTCTGTCTTTTGGCCAGCGCCCATGTGAACAGTACCATGAGCAAGTTCCATAAGATACAAAATTCCACGGGAATGACCGGTGCTGAGGCTGCCAGACGGATTCTGAATAATGAGGGACTTTACAATGTACAGATTGAATGCCTTTCGAAGGATGACGGGGATCACTATGACCCGAGAACCAATACAGTTCGTCTTTCCTACGGCAATTATCATAAGGCCACCGTTACCGCTGTGGGTGTGGCGGCACATGAGTGCGGACATGCCATCCAGCATGCACAGGAGTATGGCCCTTTAAAGTTCAGGTCAGCACTGGTGCCTGTTGTCAACATCGGAAGCAGGCTGGGACTTCCTCTGATTCTGCTGGGTGTGATATTAAGCTGGAACAATATCCTGATTCAGATTGGTATCTGGGCGTTTTCGTTGTCCGTGATTTTTCAGCTGGCAACGCTTCCGGTGGAGTTTAATGCTTCCGCCAGGGCGGTGGCAAAGGTGGAACAGTACGGTTTGCTGTCACAGGAGGAAAACGGAGGCTGCAAAAAGGTGTTGTCCGCGGCAGCGATGACATATGTGGCAGCGGCAGCTTCTTCCATTTTGCAGCTTCTAAGATTGATATTACTGTTTGGCGGAAACCGAAGAAGGGACGATTGATAAAATGGCTGAAAATACCAGGGAAATTGTTCTGGATCTATTGCTTACCATGGAGCGGGAAAGGGAATTTTCCAATCGGCTGCTGGGGAATGTGCTGGATAAATATGATTATCTGGATACGAAAGAAAAGGCTTTTATCAAGCGTGCGACGGAAGGCTGCGTAGAGCGGCGGATAGAGCTGGATTACTATCTGAACCATTTTTCCTCGGTGCCTGTGCAGAAGATGAAACCGCTCATTCGCTGCCTGCTTCGTATGAGTGTCTACCAGCTTTTGTACATGGATGCGATTCCCGACAGTGCCGTGTGCAACGAGGCCTGCAAACTTGCGGTAAAGAGAAAGTTTCAGAATCTCCGCGGCTTTGTCAACGGTGTCTTGAGAAACATCGCAAGAAACAAAGAGAATCTTCCCATGCCGGACCGGAACAGGGAACCGCTTTCCTTTTTTTCGGTGAAATACTCCATGCCGGAGTGGATTGTACAGCTGTGGCTGGATGAATATGGAAAAGAGATTACGGAAACACTTTTAGAGGGGCTGATGCGGATACACCCTGTCTCACTGCGGTTTTCAAAGCGAGCAGACGAAAAAAAGAGAGAGGAACTGTTGAAAGGCTTTGCCCGGACGGGCGCAGAGTGTCAGAAGAGCAGGTATCTTTCCTATATGTACACACTGCATAAATGCTTCGGAGTGGGAAGCCTTCCCGGCTTTGAAGAGGGTTATTTTACGGTACAGGATGTCAGTTCGGCATTAGCAGTGGAAGCTGCAGGCATTGAAAAAGGAAATATCTGTATGGATGTCTGCGCTGCACCCGGTGGAAAAACGATGCTGGCAGCGGAAAAAGCAGCGGAAGTACTTGCCGGTGATATATCGGGTGAAAAGGTGGCACGGATGGAAGAAAATATCAGCAGGATGGGAATTGCCAATGTCCGTGCCCGGGTACATGATGCGACAATCACTGATTCGGACTACAGAGAAAAGGCGGATGTTCTGCTTTTGGATGTGCCTTGCTCCGGCTTGGGGGTCATGGGCAAAAAGCGGGATATCAAGTACAATATCACCGAAGAAGGACTGAAGAGCCTTTGTAGTCTGCAAAAAGAAATTGTAAAAGCCAGCTGGGAATATGTGAAACCTGGAGGAATCTTGTTGTACAGTACCTGTACCGTCAATACGGCGGAGAACGAAGAGATGGTACGGTTTATTGCGGAAGAATTACCCTTTGAACCGATTCCTTTATCGGAGACATTGCCGGAAGAGATTCTTGCTGAGAAACAACGGATTACGGAAATGAGAAAAAAGGCATGGAAGCCCTTGTCCGTGCCTTTGAACGAGGCAGAGACGAAAGCGTGCATACAACTTTTACCGGGTTTTATGGAGACAGACGGCTTTTTTATTGCACGATTCAGACGGAGAGGCATTTGAAAAAAGACATGACAGAGAAAAAAGATGTGAAATCAATGACACTTCCGGAATTGGAGGAAGAACTGAAAAGTGCCGGAGAGAAGGCTTTTCGCGCCAGACAGATGTATGAGTGGGTGCACAGAAAACTGGTGCGCGATTTTGATGGGATGACAAATCTTTCCAAGAGTTTCCGGGAGTTTTGCCGGGAGAGGTATTTTCTGACAGCACTTATTCCCGTTCAGGTGCAGGAATCCAAAATCGATGGCACAAAGAAGTTTTTATTCGAACTGGCAGATGGGAATGTTGTGGAGAGTGTCTGGATGAAATACCATCACGGAAACAGTGTCTGTATCTCTTCACAGGTGGGATGCAGGATGGGATGTCGTTTTTGTGCTTCTACCCTGGATGGACTGGAACGGAACCTGCTGCCCTCTGAGATGCTGGATCAGATTTATGCCATTCAGCTGTTGACCGGTGAGAGAGTGTCCAATGTGGTAGTTATGGGGACGGGGGAACCCATGGACAATTATGATAATCTGCTCGTTTTTTTAAGGCTTCTCACGGATGAGAACGGCCTGAACATCAGTCAGCGGAATGTGACTGTTTCCACCTGTGGCATTGTTCCGAGAATGCGTCAGCTTGCAGATGAAAAGCTGCAGATTACGCTGGCACTTTCCCTGCATGCGGCGACGGACGAAAAGAGAAGGGAACTGATGCCGATTGCAAATAAGTACAGCATTGCGGAGCTGATGGATGCATGTGCCTATTACTTTGAGAAGACCGGAAGAAGAATCACATTTGAGTACAGTCTGGTGGGCGGCGTCAACGATTCGGATGAGGATGCGGCAAGGCTTTCGGCACTGGCAAAGCCTTTGAACTGTCACGTAAATCTGATTCCCGTAAATCCGATTAAGGAGCGCAGTTATGTGCAATCGGAAGGTACAAGAATCCGTGCATTTCAAAATAAGCTTGAAAAAAACAAAATAAATGGTACTATTAGAAGGGAAATGGGCAGGGATATCGACGGTGCATGCGGTCAGCTGCGCCGGAAACATATCGGATCGCTGCAGGAGCTTGGAGGAAAGTAAACGTGTTGAAAACGTTTTCAAAAACTGATATAGGCAGAAAAAGAAAATTAAATCAGGATGCGGTATATACCTCCGAACAGCCGGTAGGGAATCTAAAGAACCTGTTCCTTGTGGCTGACGGAATGGGCGGGCATAATGCAGGTGACTATGCTTCCAAAATGACGCTGGAAACGATGGTTGAGCACATTGCGGGCTCACGGGAGACAAATCCGGCGAAGATTCTGGAAGATGCGATTGCTGCGGCAAATACGCTTGTGCGTAATATGGCGGGACAGAATCCTGAACTGGAGGGAATGGGAACGACCGTGGTGGCGGCAAGCTGTGAGGGAGAGACACTCCATGTCGCAAATGTGGGAGACAGCAGACTGTACATTATCAGAGAAGGGAAAATCCACCAGGTTACCAGAGATCATTCCTGGGTGGAAGAAATGGTACGCAGAGGGGGACTTGGAAGAGAAGAAGCAAGAAATCATCCCGATAAAAATATAATCACAAGAGCGGTAGGGGCTGAGGACACGGTAAGGATTGATTTCTTTACGGTAGGTTTGGAAGAAAGCGACATGATTCTCATGTGCACGGACGGCTTGACCAATATGCTGGAGGATGAGGAAATCTTAAACATACTTAAGATTTCGCGTGACATAGTGGAGATGGCAGAAGAATTGGTTCGTGCTGCCAATGAAAAGGGCGGAAGAGATAATATCAGTGTTATTCTGATTGAGCCGTTGGCGTAGGAAAGATGTAGAATGGAGAGCATGTATGATTAAAATTGGAATGATGATAGGCGACCGGTATGAAATTCTGGAAAAAATCGGTACCGGTGGTATGTCTGATGTATATAAAGCAAAATGTCATAAGCTGAACCGTTTTGTGGCTGTGAAGGTTTTAAAGCAGGAATTCAGTGAGAATGCAAATTTTGTTTCAAAATTCCGCATTGAGGCACAGGCGGCAGCGGGGCTGATGCATCCAAACATTGTCAATGTGTACGATGTGGGTGAGGAAAATGGTATCTACTATATCGTAATGGAGCTTGTGGAGGGAATCACCCTTAAAAAATATATCGAGAAGAAGGCACGGCTTTCCTATAAGGAGGCAGTCAGTATTGCCATCCAGGTAAGTATGGGTATTGAAGCGGCTCACAATAATCATATCATTCACCGTGACATCAAACCGCAGAATATCATTATCTCCAAGGACGGAAAGGTAAAGGTAACGGATTTCGGGATTGCGAAGGCAGCGACCAGCAATACCATTACCTCTAATGTTATGGGAAGTGTGCACTATACCTCGCCGGAACAGGCAAGAGGCGGGTACAGTGATGAAAAGAGTGATATCTATTCACTGGGTATTACCATGTTTGAGATGCTTACCGGAAGAGTTCCATTTAACGGAGAGACTACGGTGGCAATTGCAATCAAGCACATTCAGGAGGAACTTCCCTCGCCGAAGGAATTTGTGCCTGAAATTCCCACATCGGTGGAGAGTATTGTGATTAAGTGTTGTCAAAAGTCGCCAGACCGGAGATACCAGAACATGGCAGAGTTGATTGCCGATTTAAAACAGTCCCTGATGAATCCTGACGAGGATTTCGTGGTACAGAACGACCCGGATATGGAGGGCGGTACCCGCATGATTACGGACAGCGACATGGAACAGATTAAGCGCAGAACATCCTATCAGGAGGGAAGGGAGCCTGCTGCGAGAGAGGATACCATGCGCTTAAGGTCCGATACCGAGGCATTGTACGAAAATGCCGAAGATGAGGAGGATGAGGAGGACTACGACTACAATCCGAAAATGGAAAAGGTCACTACCCTGCTTGCTATTGCGGCAGGTGTTGTAATCTGTATTATTGTCATTATTCTGGCGGTGAAAGTGTTTGGCGGAATGGGAAAGGATAATGAGGGCAGTTCTGACAGTCCCATTATCACCGGCGAGGAACAGTCTTCGGAAGAAAATGAAGTGAAGACAGTGAAAATGCCGGATGTAAAGGGAAAGAACGTTGAGGATGCAAGAAATGCTTTATCGGAACTTGGCATCAGGACAGAGGTAGCGTATGAGGAATCGGATGTCATTGATGTCGGCGTTGTAATCAGTACGGATGTAACTGTGGGATCAGATATCAAAGTGGGCAGTACGGTTACACTGACCGCCAGCGCCGGACCTACAGGTGTTGAAGTGCCGACAGTGACGGGAATCAGTTATGAGGAGGCGAACAGCCGACTTGTGTCTCTTGGATTTGCCGTGACAAAAATGGAAGCATATTCCGATTCGGTGGAAGCCGGAGTGGTGGCAGCTCAGACCCCTCTGGGAGGCAGCAAGGTACCCAAGGGAACGAATATAACTGTGACAGTCAGCCTTGGAAAAGAGGAGACGAAGGTTCTTGTGCCGAATCTGATGGGTCTCACCGAGATGGATGGCACAATGAAGGCAATAGAGGCAGGACTGCAGATTAGCAGTGTATCCTATGTCTACAATTCAGAATATGAAGAGGGGCAGATTTGTTATCAGAGCTATTCGCATGGTTCCTGGGTGGAGCCGTCTACCGGATTGGAAATTAAGGTAAGCAAGGGTCCGGAGATGTACACTTATAAATGTAATTTAAGTATTACAGCTCCGACAGCGGAGGAAGCGCCCGGTTATAAGGCGGGTGACAGTGTTAAACTGAAGCTGGTAGCGGATGACAATACTGTGCTTCTGGAAACCTCGGTTACGAGTTTCCCGCAGTCCTTTAACTCTTACGGACTTGCTTCTTCGGGAGGAACGCTTACCATGACGTATACGGTTGAGACTTCCCAGACGGATGAGTCGGGGAATGTGATTTCGACCGGGACAGAAGAAAAATCCTTTACCAGAAGAATCGAATTTACGGTGGAATAATGAGGGGAAAAATAATCAAGGGAATTGCGGGCTTCTATTATGTCTACTCACAGTCCCGCATATATGAATGCAAGGCGAAGGGGATATTCCGCAAGGATAACCGGAAACCCCTTGTGGGTGACGATGTGGAAATGGATGTGCTGGATGAAGAGAAGCTTTTGGGGAATATCAGAGAATTGCTTCCCAGGCAAAGTGAGTTGATTCGTCCGGCAGTGGCAAATGTAGATCAGACGTTAATCATTTTTTCCATTGTAAAACCGAAACCCAATTTCAATCTGCTGGACAGATTTTTGATTATGATGGGACAGCAGGAACTTCCCTGTATCATCTGCTTTAACAAACAGGACATTGATGAGGCGGGAGAAGGCACAGAGTATGAGCGGATTTATACTTCCTGCGGATACCGTACCCTGTCGGTCAGTGCAAAGACCGGAGAAGGCATTGCGGAACTAAAAGAACTTCTCGCCGGAAAGACCACGACGGTTGCCGGTCCAAGCGGTGTGGGAAAATCCTCAATTGTCAACAGCCTGCAGACCGGTATTGTGATGGAAACAGGAAAAATCAGTGAAAAGATTGAGCGGGGAAAGCATACAACCAGGCATTCGGAACTGATTGCGGTCGGAGAGGAGACCTATATTCTGGATACACCGGGATTCAGCTCGCTGGAACTTTTTAATCTGGAAAAGGAACAGCTGGCACAATATTATCCTGAATTTGAACCGGAGGAAAAATATTGTAGATTTGCGGGCTGTTCACATGTGACAGAACCGGTTTGTGGTGTAAAGGATGCCGTGAAAGCAGGTCGTATCAGTAAAATGAGATATGAAAATTATTGCTTGCTTTATGAAGAATTAAAAAATCGAAAGAAATGGTAAAAATTGACGGAAGAGGGGACACTTCTTCCGTCACAATTTTTTCCTGACCCAGATTCTTGCTTCATAGGGAGCGAGTACTGCATTGTTCACAGGCTTGTTCAAGGCAGTTAAGGATGCAAAAACCAATTGGTAGTCTGTAATTGCCATTCGATAAGCTTTTCCCGGCCTTTCGCCCAAATTACAATCGATGATGAATTCCTTCTCTTCGGAGGTTCGCGCATAGGTAAAATGCTGTTTATCCGTAGCAAATACTTTAAAGTCTCCGTAAGTCAGAGCCTTCTCCGATTTACGGAGCGCAATCAGCTTTTTATAAACTTCTGTGACATTCCTGTTGGGCGTCTGGCGTAAATGCTCCGGGTATCCGGCGGTTGCTGTGTTTTCAGAAGTAAAGTTCCAGGGCAGCAATACACGGGTATGTTCTCTTGTACCGGCAAGAATCGTGGCAAAAGCCTCTTCGGGGGTTTTTGTTGCCAGAAGTTCCCGATAGTAACCTTTGGCTTCTACGTCAGTTATCTCATCGATGGAAGAAAAGGCATAATTCACAAGCCCCATCTCATCTCCCTGAAACAGGAAGGGAGTGCCCTTTAAAGTAAATTGCATAACAGCTAACAGAATGGCAATGTCCGGAGCATATCGGGGGTCGGGGTTTACCTTACTGATCATACGAGGATTGTCGTGGTTATTATAGAAAACGGACATCCAGCAGTTGTTTCCGTAATGGGTAAGCCAGCGAGTCATATAGTCACGGAAATAGGTCAGATCATATTGATAATCGTCCCAACGTACATGCCCGGGTGTCTCCAGATGATCAAAGGAAAAGACCATATCCAGTTCTTTGCGTTCTTCGCCGGTCACAAGACGGCACATATTCATACCGATGCCGGGAGTCTCTCCCACGGAGAAAGCGTTGTGAGGTGCGAAAGCATTTTCGTGTAACTCATGCAGATATTCGTGAAGTCTCGGACCATAAAAGTAGTGCTCAATTCCGGTGTATCCCATCATGTTTCCGATGGTTTCATCACCCATGGGAAGCCCCGGCTGTTTGGAGATGTAGTTGATAACGTCCATACGGAAACCGTCTACTCCTTTATCCAGCCACCAGTTGACCATGTCAGTCACTTCTTTTCTGACAGCTGGATTCTCCCAGTTCAGATCCATTTGCTTTTTGGAAAACAGATGAAGTGCCCAAAGCTTTTCTTCTTCGTAGTAATTCCAGGCGGAACCGGAGAAGAAAGAGGTCCAGTTATTAGGTGGGGTGTCCTTATCCCCTTGCTGGAAGAAATAGTAACCTCGATAGGGTGAATTCTCATCCTTCAGGGCATTTTGGAACCAGGCATGTTCATCAGAGGTGTGATTCACCACCAGATCCATTATCAGACGCATGCCTCTGGCATGTGTCTTTTCCAACAATTCATCAAAATCTTCCATGGTACCGAATTCTTCCGCAATCTTATGGTAATCCCGGATATCGTAGCCGTTATCATCCTGCGGGGAATCATAAATGGGAGAGAGCCACAGAGCAGTCACGCCCAAATCTGCAAGATAATCCAATTTGTCTATAATGCCGCGTAAATCTCCTATGCCGTCACCGTTGCTGTCGTAAAAAGAGCGGGGATAAATCTGGTAAAATACGGCTTCTTTCCACCAGGCATGACTGATTGGGCCGGAACCGTCACCGGGCAGATTTTTTTCGCTGTTTAACAGGGTCAGAAAAGCATCGTAGAAGCCGGGTCCCAACATTTTTCCGGTCAACGCCGCAAGAGTTTTCAACTTCAGGCTGCCTATAACAGGATTGGTAATCATTTTTTCACTGAGATTCAACTGCAGCAGGATTTTGTAAAGGATATCGTGCCCGACAGGTGTGCTGTACACCTCTCGGATTTTACTTTCCATTGTCAGCATGAATGTTCTCCTCTCTGTTCAGGCGGTTTTGTTTCGTATAGCCAGTTCATCTACAATTTTTTGATATAGCTTTTCATCCAGAATGTATTTGGAACGATACAGCAGGAAGCCAATCAGAATACAGAATAGCGGGAATATCAGCATTGCCGCTTTCAAAATGAACAGACCGCTTTCCGTCATATCGGCAGCACTCTGTGCAGTTTTCATACCGGAGACGATGACGATTGCGCCGGTGATTCCGCTGGCAATGGCACCGCCCATTTTATTAATAAAGGGCTGTAGGGATAGTGTGACACTGTCGTTACGTTTGCCGAACTTCCATTCACCGTATTCCACACTGTCCGTCAGGAACATGAGCATCATCAGCTGGATGAATGCCTGTCCCACGAAAATCAGTACACCGGCGATACCGATGATCAGCATGGTATCGGTAGGTGCAAAGAAGAACAGCAGATATCCAGCCACTACCAGGACAGTGGACCATGTATAGAGCTTCTTTCTGGAAAAACACTTGCTGAACAGGGGAAAAACAGAGAGTGCCGTAAGCTGCGATACACCCAGAATCAGAGCGAAAACAGAATACATCCCCTCATCACCGTATGCATACTTGAAATAATACAGACCGAAGCCGGTGGTAGTCATGTATCCAATCATAAACAGTGACATGGAAATGGCAGCCACCAGCAGCTGATCATTTTTAAAAATGACTCGAACCATCTCGCGCAAAGTGGTGTGCTGGGAGATGCGGTGCCTGCTTTCATCAGTTTCTTTTACCCCGAATAAGGTGAAGCATTGGAACAGGATCATGATTGCCACCAGAATTACGGAAAGGATAAAATACCCCTTCTGACTGCTGCCACAAAGGGCTCCGAGGTATCCCGTAATCGGAACAATCAGGGATACGATGGCAAAAAGTCCGACATTGGCACAGATACGTGCGATAGAACCGATTTTTTCGCGTTCTTTCTGATCCTTGCTCAGAGTTGGCAGCATGGACCAATAGGAGATGTCGTGCATGGTATAGGTAATGCCCCAAAACAGGTAGAATACCGCGAAGCTGATAATATAGGCCGTACCGGACAAACCGAAATCGGTAAACAGCAGTATGGTAAAAATGCCGGACAACAGAATACCGCTGAGTATCCACGGTTTAAAACGACCCCATCTGGTATGAGTATTGTCTACGATAACACCCATAATGGGATCATTAAAGGCGTCAAAAATACGGGCGCAGAGCATGATGGTGGTAACCCACCACAGGACACTGGTGTCCAGATTCAGAATATCTGTGAGATAGAACATCAGGTACATGCTGACTAAGGTGTAAACCATGTCCCTGCCTACGGTGCCAAGACCAAAGGTGTAACGGTTGCGATTGTTTTGCATGATATCCCCTCCATAATAATGTAAGTGTTTTATAATATTTATCATAGCATACTATGTGGTTCGCTGACAGTGGGAGTTTCAATCAGAATATATGAAATAAATATAAACTTCTTGTACTCGGAACTTTCAAGGTGTTATAATCATGTCATGAGTCCTCTTGGACTCTATTTGCGGCTCAGGGGACGGCACCCATAATAAAAAACAGCATACCGCAGACTTCTGTGAAAGGGGAAGACACCCATGACAAAAAACGTAACGGTAACAGATGAAAACGGAACATATGTAGGTACCACTTACCCGAAAAGGGCAAAGGGGCTGGTGAAGAATGGACGGGCGCTTTTTCTGGACGACTGTACCATTCGTTTGTCCGGGAAAACAGAACCGTCCGATGATAAAATAAATCAATCGGAGGTAAAACAAATGAATTACATATATTTCAATCCCAGAGAATGGTCTTATGAGCAGACACAGTATAACACACAGTACAATAACGGTAATGGATTCTGTCAGCCCGGATTCCACAGTCAGGCCAGTGTAGAACGTTGTTATATCAATGACTTTGACGGAGGTCTGATAGAAAGTCTGATGTTTGGTGGTTGGGATGAGGCTTATACAAAAGTAACTACCGGACATTTCTCATTTCTTCCCGATACGGAATACTGCTTTGTTTTTTGGTTAAACGGCGGTGAGAATGACAGGAACAATGAAATCTGCCAGCTGCAGATTTCATATTCAGGCAATCCGGGTGACTGTTGCACTTACAAATTGAATCGCAACTATATTAAGCCGCTACTGCACAAGCAGGGGTGGGAACTGTATTCCATACCTTTTGTGACTCCGGCTTCAGAACAGCCGACTGTTGATACCCGGTTCTCATTTGTAGCAGGCAATGCGCCTATGGCAATAAAGCCTGCTAAAGACCCCACTTTTTATAAAGAATGGGAAGATGAACCGGATGAGTTTGCTCAGTGGAGACCCCAGCGTCACAATCTGGTATTTGAGGATGGTTGGCCTGATATTACTATGTACGGTGGTGACAAGTATTCCACGGAAGTACTTCGCAGCAGAAAGAGACAGTTTGTGTCTCCGCAGCATCGTCAGATGATGCAGGGAATGGCAGAGAATGTGCAGCAGGCAGCACAGGGAGTTGCAGAAAATGTACAGCAGGTAGCACAGGGCTTTGCAGTGAATGCAAAACAAATGGCGAAAGATTTGGCGCAGAGCACTCGGCAAATGGCAGAGCACTACAGAGAAAGTGCGGAGCAGCGGAAAAACCAGGCGGAACATCGGGCAGAATTAGCAGAACTTTTGACAGAGTACAGAGAAAAGCAGACAGAGCTTACCACTCGTCAGGAGGAGTTGTCAGAACGGCGCCTTGATTTGCAGATGCGCTACAATGAACTGCTCAAACAATATCGTGTGAGTGAGAATGAGAAATCTCGATTGAATGCAGGCTTTGATGAGACTGCAGATGAAATGCCGGCTTTATCAGCCTTACATGCATTGGATGCACAGTTTACCTGCGCTTCCAATATGGTTTCCACGCAGGATGTGCCCATTGAGGCATCGGAAGGCGTGCTGAACGGGATAGAAAGCCAGCTGAACAGTGTGACCGGTATGTGCAGTAAAAGAGAAGAAATACTGGATGAACTGGAAACGATTTTGAACAGAATTACAGAACAGGCTTGAGTGCCAAGGCGTCCCGGCTCGGCGGTTCAACCGCCGAGCTGAGATGCCTTTACTTTTTTACCGTCTGATACTTAAGGAGGAATGGATATGCCGGGAAAATATGCTTTTGTTACGGGAACGGATCATGGAGTCGGTCTTGCTCTTGCAGAAGAACTGCTGAAACGCGGTTACTTTGTAGTGGCTGCACGGGTGAATCCTGCAGAGAATGCAATTGACCGTTTGCAGGTGGAAAACGCCGGTCGGATGGCAGTGGTTGAATGCAATGTGGGAACGGATGAAAGCGTTAGCGCTATGGCATCTGCGGTGAAAAAACTGGTACCGCAGATTGACCTTCTGATTAACAATGCGGGGATTCTGGGTGACATGAAAAAAGTTCTGGGAGAAGACCTGGATTTTGATGAAATGCTGCGTGTCATAAATGTCAATTCTCTGGGGCCACTGCGTGTTACGAATGCGCTTTATCCTCTTTTGCTTGCGGGGAAGGAGAAAACGGTAATAAATATTTCTTCCGAGGCGGGAAGCATCGCTGATTGCGAAAGAGTCGGGTGGTTTGGCTATTGTATGTCAAAGGCTGCAAATAATATGCAGTCGGCGTTGGTACATAACAATCTGGTAAAACAGGGCGGAAGGGTGATTGCCATGCATCCCGGTCACGTGGCTACCTATATGAGAGGGCATTTGGATACGACCGCAAAATTGACTCCGGAGGAAGCGGCAAAGGGAATTCTGTCAGTGGTTCTGGATGGGGAACTTCCGATAACAGAGAGACCGGTATATTTAGATTACAGTGGGAAAAAACTCCCGTGGTGATGGCTGGATGATGCGGGCGTGACTTAGGCAGGAAGGTAAAATGCAGGAAGGACTGAAGAGATGGAGAAAAAAAGGATTCTTGTAATAGGAAATTATAAAGATGCTATGTATCATCCGCTGACAGGCGTAGATGAATGCCTGGAAAAGATGTTTCCGGAGATGGAACTATACTGTACGGACAATACATTGGAACTTTTAGAACTGAAAGGCGGAAGCTATCAGGGGCTGATTTCTTATCTGGATATATGGAATGGCAGGCTCTCTGAGGAAGGAGCAGATGCCATTCTGGCATTTGTGAATGGCGGCGGGGCAATTCTGGTGATTCACAACGGCATCAGTTTTCAAAATACAGAGCGTCTGAAAGAGATGGCTGGAGCCAGATTCCTGACACACCCGAAGCGGGAAGATATCACTTTTTTGCTGAAAAAACATGCGATTACAGAAGGATGCAGTAATTTTACGCTATTTGAAGAACCGTATCAGTTTGATATGGTATGTGATGACAAAGAGATTTTTATGACCTATCTCTATCAAGGAAAGGAATATCCGGCGGGCTGGTGTAAACAGATTGGTGCCGGAAGACTTGTGTTCCTGACGCCGGGGCATACCGCAGAGATGTTTGAGAATGCTGCGTATGTGAAACTGATTCAAAACAGTATGAAGTGGCTGGGCGTTGGGAATCCAATTTATTTTGATGAGTCCTGTGACGGTTCCGACAGGACGGTAAAATAAAAATTGACCGAATGATGAAGCTGATTACGAGAGGCTGAAAAGTCTCTCGTTTCTTTTACTCAGTCGAGTAGTTATTTTCCTAGGAGAAAAATGAAGCGCAATTGAAAAAGTAAAAGCAAAATATTGAGTTTTTCTTATTTCTGTGGTAGCATTTATACGTCTTGTCTTTTTGCGAGATCGTGAGAATATCTGGGGAACGTGCAAAAACTGTGTGTCAAAGGTCACTGCTTTTGCCAAAGGGCACTGACCGTAGCGAAAGAAACGTCCCCACAAAGGAGAATAGATATGAAACTAGGAATCGTTATATGAACTCCTATTTCATGAATCTCCATAAAGAGTCATAAAACTCTATGAAACCGCATGAATACTGGGTTCGTGGAAATTTGATCTCGTATGTAACTTGTTATAAATTATTATAATTTATAGAAAAATGGTACTCCCGTGGTACTCGGTATGGTACTCGATATTCGGGAGACCAAGAAAAAATATCAACATTATTTCATTTGTAACAAGCTATATTGAGACCCAGGTTAGCGAAATTAATCACAATAATAATAATTACTATTATTGCCTATGCATTCCTGCTCTGAGTAGGTGATGTGTAGGCTTTTTTTTCGGGGGATATGTAAATGATATATATTGATACAAGAGATCAGATGTCGCTTAAACACGGAGTAATGGAATTTTTAAATGTCACAGAGGAAGAACTTGAGCTAGTATTTGAAACAATTGATTCGGTTGACGAGGACCCATACGATTGGGTAAAAAAGTATTTAGAGGATTACGGGATAGATTCTCCTTTGGAGTACATCCAGATGTTTCATCTCACTAGGCGGTTAAATGGAACAGATTTAAGAATAAACAATAACTTAGAGCGACTGTTGCTTTGCAAGACACCATTATCAGACTTCTTTAAAAGATATGATGTTACTTTTAAGAAGCATAATGGCCATATGGAACTGTATTACAAGGGGGCTTTACAAACGCTAGATGACGAGTTTTATGCAGGACCTGGTAATATGGCATATATTAAGTCGCGGCTTGGATATTTTGATACTCAAGATTATTGCGTAAATGGGTTTGCGTTTAGATCACATTTGGAAATGCAGTCATATTATCGTTCACTTTCATGGAGCCCTGAATTTGTGGACAATATAGGGAGATTTCTTGAGATAAAGAATATGGTGTCGGATTATTCCAATAATAGCAGGTATTATTGTATTGAATATTTAATTCCGCTTTCAGAAGTGATTTTTGATTTAGCCAATCCACCGGAATCAGAGATAGAAAAAACTATTATATTTTTGATAAATGCTATAGTTAGGTCATACAAAGATTGGAAGCACGCAAGCTTTGTTTGTGATGAAAACTTGATATTGCGCCTTGATGATAGCACTGATATTAAGAGGGATTGGTTTGTTAATGCTGAAGAAATAGATTTATAGATAAATTGGGGGACAGAAAATGGCAAATACTACAGAACGTATAGGCGTTTCATATTGTTCGTTGATAGCTGCAAAAACAGAGTGGATGTTTAGAGAACAACCTATTGATGATATAGGAATAGATGCTCATATGGAACGTACGGATACAGATGGCAAAGTTCAACAGCTTCTTGCTCTTCAAATAAAGAGTGGGGAGAGCTATTTCAAAGAGAATAAAGGAGATTATGTTGTTTTTCGTGATATAGATGACAGACAGTATAATTATTGGACCACTAATACCTTGCCTTGTATAGTTGTACTTTATAATCCAAAAGATGATATGTGTATTTGGCAAAAATTGTCGGTTGATACTATTCAAAAAACCTGTGGAGGAACTGGAAAAGGATATTATGTTAACGTCCCGACAGATCAGGTATTTTTGGATGATATCTCAAATAAGTTATTGCTCACATATACAAATTTGCCGGAGCATATAACAAACTACAATTTTCTGCTATCGCAAAAGAAATTTATGCAGATAATTCAGGAGGGAGGACAAGTAAAACTTCATTCTAATGAATGGGTTAATAAGTGTAGCGGTAAAGGAGAAATCGAATTAATTGTTGATGATGGTAATTCAATTAAGAAGTATTCCTATCCATATTGGTTTCCGTATACCGTATATACAGATGTTTTTCCTAGATTATTTCCGTGGGCAAATTTCATTGCTGATGATGAATACTACGAGGAAATAGATGAGGCACTATGGCGTGAATTGCATTGCTATTATGACAAAGAAGAGGATGAGTGGATTGAAGTAGGGGATTCATTTGAAGAGTTCAGAGCATCACTTGATCCTATGCGATATATAGATCATGCAGGAGAGGTGGCAGAGTACATGCTTGTATTAAGCTTAAACGAATTGGGAGAATCATTTTTGAAGATAGATCAATATGTATCGCAACCGCGACCTTATGCGGGTACTAGACCAAACGAGGAAGGAAACTGATATGAAAAAGATATCGTTGAATGATATAGATAAGAGTAGAAATAATGATAATGGTGAATATCAACTAGATCCTACTGAGAAATATGTGATTAATCTTGAAGAAGAATTACAGTTTCAGACTGCCATTATGACTTCTTTTCAAATTATGGGAGCTCCGCCAGCGTTGAAGAACTATCATGCGTGGTTATTTAAAAACAATTTTAGTTATGAGATGCCTAACCCAACAAATGAAGTTGTGGCTCCATATTATGGTGTGGGCCCGCTTTGGAAAACTGAGTATTCCCAGGGGATTGTTGTTAGAGCAGAAGATGATGACGATTATTATATAGTAATGGAATGCAGTAGCAAGAATAAAGGTTATAAGCATACTAAAGTTATTCTTACCATGGGTGGATGCATGTAAATTGAGCCAGGACAAAAAGTCCTGGCTTTATCTCTGTACTAGAAATTATCATCGTCATCATCATTTTTCCAACCGGAGTTGAAGTGTAGTTCTCCGGTGTCCATGTCCATCGACATATTATCACCCATTCGCATATGCAAATCACCGTCAGAATCGATTCCCATATTACCGGAAGTCTGGTAAATGAAATCTCCGTCATCATAATCAAAGATTGGATTACACATGTTAAGCCTCCTTTTTCTCAAACTGTTTGATAAAGGTGTTGTATGTTTTCTTTAATTCGTCAATAAGGAACTGTACTTCTGCATGTGTAGAAGATGCGGTTACGTTGATGACATTGGTAATAAAGCCTGTAGTGTTCTTGGAATAGAATGGCATATAGTATGCTATGAAACCTGTTTCAGGGTAAAAATAGTATTCTCTCCAAGCCTCTCTGCGGAAATATGCCTCATCATAATAATTGTTATTAGGTGTCGCACTATAGAGCCTGAATTATTCACGGCCGTGCCGTGAAAGTGGCTGAAAGCCACATAATTACT